>CALMBD010000256.1 GCA_937861115.1 uncultured Bacteroidota bacterium
CTTGCTCATTTTCCTCAAGGCCTTTATTTTTGCAGCCTAAACCACCCCTTATGCACCAGCCCCCTCTTTTTTCCGCTACTCTGTTCACCCTTTTTTCCTTCTTTTTTCTGCACTGCGTCGATGTGCCGCAATCCGGTCCGGTCACGGCCGGCGACATCGCCGGTCTGGCCAAGGCACCCGACCCTGAATACGACCCGGAATTTGAATTCGATTACAAGATGATTGCCGTTCAGGGCGGGGTATTCACCATGGGCTGCACCAACCGGAAAAAGAGTTTCGACAGCGATGAATGCCCCCATCTGGATACCGTAGAGACTTTCAAAATGGGTATTTACGAAGTAAGCAAATACCAGTGGATGCAGGTAATGGGCGATAATCCGGGTGCGTTTTCCGATTGTTTCGACTGCCCGGCCCACTACGTTTCCTGGTTCGACGTTCAGCGGTTTATAAAAAAACTGAACAAGGTAACCGGCAGAAAATACCGGTTGCCCACGGAAGCGGAATGGGAATTTGCCGCAAAAGGCGGCGCACAGGGCGCCGGCGCCAACCTGCTTTATGCCGGCAGCAATAAACTGGAAAAGGTGGCCTGGTACAATGCGAACAGCGAAAAAAAACTCCATCCGGTTGGCCAGAAAGAACCCAATGCCCTGGGCATTTACGATCTGTCCGGCAATGTGCGCGAATGGTGTGAAGACATGTACGAAGGTTATCCGGGGTGCCCGATCCCGCACCAGATGAGCCTGACGCGGTGCTGCCGGGGCGGCTCCTGGATCAGCACGTGGTTCGGCTGCCGACTATCGGAGCGTATGGGGGTGGAACCCTCGGGACGGTACCTGAACATGGGGTTCCGGCTGGCGCATGATTAATGCAAAACGGTACCGCCGGCTTTAGCCGGCAAGCCTCAATCATGCACCAATTCATCAAAATCCAGTTCCCGCAATTTTGGCGCTTTCCACCAGGTATAAGCCACGATAAGAATTGTCATGGCGCCGCCAAAAACCACGGCAGGGACTGTCCCCAGTAATTTTGCCGCCAGTCCGCTCTCAAAGGCGCCGATCTCGTTGGATGAAGTGATAAAAATGGAGTTGACAGACGACACCCTGCCTTTCATGTGTTCCGGAGTAAGGTGTTGCATCAACGAGGACCGGATATAAACGCTGATCTCGTCGAATACGCCGGCCAGGAAAAGAAAGAGAAAAGACAGCCAGAACAGCCTCGACAGGCCAAAGCCAATGATGCAACCGCCGAAACCCGCCACACAGGCCAGCATCAGTTTGCCGGCGCCTTTTCCCAGTGGACGGTGTGCCAGTAAGAAGGCCATCGATATGGCGCCCAGCGACATCGCCGCGCGCAAAATGCCCAGCCCTTCCGGACCAACTTTCAGAATGTCTTTGGCAAAAACGGGCAGCAGGGCAACTGCTCCGCCAAATAAAACAGCGAATAAGTCCAGTGCAATGGCACTGATAATCAGTTGGTTACTGAATACGAACCGCAGGCCCTGCCTGATCCGAACCACCGCCGGTTCCGTATGATCGGCATGCGGGACGGGCCGCGAACCGATTTGCAACAGAGCGATCAAACCGAGCACACAAAGGCCGGTCATCACGGAGAAGGTGGTTGTCACGCCCGCAAAGCCGTATAACAAACCACCCAGCCCCAGTCCGGTAATACTGGCTACCTCCCAGGTACTGCTGTTCCAGGTGATGGCATTGGGCAGCAATTTGCGGTCGACCAACTGGGGCAGGAAAGCAAAATTGGTCGGACTGAAAAAGCCCCGGGATATTCCTGTGCAGAAAATAACGGAATAGATACCTGTCAGCAGCACTGCTTTGGGCATCGTATCGCGCAGGTAAACGAGGGTCAGCAGTGCCACCGAGCACAGCAGCAAAGTGAGGATACAGCCCACCAGGATGTTCCTGCGGTTGTATTTGTCGGCCAGGTGCCCTGCCCAAAGGCTGATGGTAATGGCGGGAATAGCCTCCGCCAGCCCGATAAACCCCAGCATCAGCGGGTCGCCGGTGAGGTCGTACACAAAATAGCCCACCGAGACCGACATGATCTGGATGGCCAGCGTGGTCATCATGCGCATGGTCAGGAAGCGCCGGTAGTCGGGTATGCGAAGGGCTGCGTATGCGTCGGGCGTTTTTGTCATTTCATCAGTCGGCATGAATAGCCGGTGCAAAAGAACGAAAGGTTGGGAGGTAAGTTTAGCGGGAATGCCGGGGGGCGATTAATTTTTCATCTTTGATCAACCCGTTTTTTGTTTTGGATAACAAATGATGCAAAATTGTGGGCACTTTGTCCAGATTTTTGAACTTTGCCGCCATTCCCGACCCCGTTATAATTTCTTTCAACCCGCTCAATATTGTCTACCATGAAATTACTCGAAGGAAAAGTAGCCCTCATCACCGGCGGTTCGCGCGGCATCGGCGAGGCGCTTGTCCGGAAGTTTGCAGAACACGGCGCTTCCGTCGCCTTCACCTACGTATCGGCCTCTTCCAAAGAACGGTCGGAACAACTGGCCGCCGAGTTGGGCGACCAGGTCAGGGCCTACCAGAGCGATGCCGGCGATTACAATCAGGCTGAAATGCTTGTCGGTCAGGTAGTTAAGGATTTCGGAAAACTCGACATCCTGCTCAATAATGCCGGTATTACACGCGATACGCTGATGCTCCGCATGACCGAACAACAATGGGACGAGGTGATCCAGACCAACCTGAAGTCGGTGTTCAATCTGACCAAACACGCGCTCAAGCCCATGATCCGCGCCGGCGGCAGTATCATTAACATGAGTTCGGTGGTCGGCGTGTTTGGACAGGCCGGACAGGCCAACTACGCCGCGTCCAAAGCGGGCATTATCGGATTTTCAAAATCCATCGCCAAAGAATACGGCTCGCGCGGCATCCGCTGCAATGCCGTGGCTCCCGGTTTTATCGAAACAGAAATGACAGCCGTGCTCGACGACAAAACCCGCGAAGGGTACCTCGCTGCCATACCCATGAAACGTCTGGGCTCTGGCGACGATGTGGCGAATACCTGTATTTTTCTTGCCTCGGAAATGGGCGCCTACGTGAGCGGCCAGGTGATATCGGTATGCGGAGCGTTGAATTGTTGAAAGGGGAGGTCGGCTTTTGGCAGGACCCGGATTTTGAGACAGGATTTCAGAGGTCGGCGGCGTCCTAATTATCATGCAGATCATGTAAATCCTGTCTCAAAACGCAAGTTGCTTCGTTATCCAAAGCAGCATCCCATTTATCATGTCCATCATGTAAATCCTGTCTCAAACCCCAAAAATTCTGTCAGCCATTCAACGCACAAAGGCACTGCCATTTTTGGTCTTTCAAAACGGCAGCCCAAGATCGTCGTCGTCGTTGTCGTCGTACCAGTCGAAGTCGTCAAAATCGCCGGGCGCGGGTTCGGGTTCATCGCCCTGAAGTTCGGCGTTGACGTCGGGCCGGTAGAAATACAGCCACGCATTCATGTCTTCATCGGCGACAAACTGCCGCCAGCGGTCGCGGTCTTCGTCGAAGTCCCATTCAAATTCGCCCGGCACATCATCGCGCAGCCAGGTGTAGAATTCATCGATCGGGGAGGGCTGATTGCTGGATTGCTGTTCGCGGTGAAATTCTTCCCATATCTCCACATCGTGCAGGGTGGCATCTTCGATTTCCTGGCATTGGCAACTGCCGCTGGCGCCAAGCGGGCAAATCCCCTGGGCGCGGTAGCAGCAGAAATCGATCTCCGCGCCGAGGTCGTGGTGGTAACGCACGGTTTCCCGGTACATCCAGTCGACCATGAGGGTATAGCGTTTGCGGGCGGTAAGGCGCGTCGGGCAACTCCAGACAATGCGCCAGGCCCTCCACAGCGTCTCTATCGCGGTCAGCACTTCGGATACCTGCACTTTTGTCAGCCGGTCCACCGGTGGAAAGGCATCGGGAGGAAGATTGAACAATTCTGACAGGCGCACATACCGCGCGTGGATACCGTCGTTGCGGGCATCTTCCTCTTCTGAGTAAGGCGAGCGAAAGGCGTAGGAACTGGGTTCCGGCGCGAAGCGCGTCGCAGTTTCAAGATCGGCGAGCAGGTGTGCGAGATAACGTTTCATTCCTCCGTGTATTCAACGTTCAAAGTTGTTTAAAATAATTGAAAATTCAACCTCGTTTTTCGGTTTTTTAAAAAAATTGAACGCGAGCAGTAGTTTCATCGTAAGTTTTGGCAAAAATCTTCAACCCGGTTATGAATAAAATCCTCATCCTCGCATTGGCCGTGCTGAGCGCCTGTTGCAGTTCATGCGGTTTTGCCCGTCCCAAAGGCCCGTTTATGGCATCTCAGGCCCCTCCTGTGCCCGATTATGCTCAACTTGACAACTGGGCGGCGCACCCCGACAAGAAAGACCCAGCCGACCGGACGCCCTGCCCCAACCTGAAAGACGAACAGGCCAATACTGGGGTTGATATCTTTTTCTTGCACCCGACCACCTATACCGGGAGCCTGCGTGAACAGGATCACTGGAATGCTGCGGTGAGCGAGACGGCTACCAATACCAAAACGGACGAATCGACCATTCTTTTTCAAGCCTCTATCTTTAACGGTGCAGGCCGCGTATTTGCTCCGCGATACCGGCAGGCGCACCTGCGGGCCTTCTTTGACAAAGACACGATTTCGGCAGAGAAAGCCCTCGATCTGGCCTACGCCGATGCAAAGGCCGCTTTTGAGTACTATCTCAAACATTGGAACAATGGACGGCCCTTTATTATTGCCTCGCACAGCCAGGGCGCCCGGCACTCCCTGTACCTCCTGCGCGACATGGTAGAGGGCAAACCGCTTGAGCGCCAACTGGTCGCGGCGTATCTCGTCGGCTGGCCGGTCAGGAAAGACTTTTTCAAAACACTGCAGCCATGCCGCTCGCCCGAAGAAACGGATTGCTATTGCACCTGGCGTACCTGGGAGCGCAAATTTGGTCGCCGGAAGGCTTTCGAAAAGGATGTCGTCTGCACGAACCCGCTGTTGTGGACGATTGAAGAGGGGAAGTACGCCCCGAAAAGCGCCAACCTGGGTGGGGTAGTGCGCCCGTTTTGCGCCATTTATCCCGAAATAGTTGATGCCGAGGTATATAAAGGCGTCCTTTTGGCATCCAGACCCAGGTTTCCGGGCAGTATCTTTTTCCGCACCAAAAACTACCATGTCGGCGACCTGAACCTGTACTACATGAACGTGCGTGAAAACGCCGGGACCCGTGTAAAAGCGTTTTTTAAAAAGTGATATTCCGCTAAAAAATTACATTTGTGCGTCAATCCACGCTCGGCACGGCGCGCCTGATCAGGATGCCGTGTTTGAAGATTGAACACACCTGAAACCCGTTAACGGGTTGGGCCGCCATTCCCTGCAGTGGTGGCCCTTTTTTATCTTTGTCCCATGCAAGTCTACAGCCTTTTCGATCTGAACGAGCACATCAGGCGGGTGATGGCGCTCAATTTTCAGCAGGCGCTCTGGATTACTGCCGAAATTGCGCAGTCCGGTCAGTCGCGCGGACATTATTACCTCGATCTGGTGCAAAAAGGCGAAGGCGACGACCTGCTGGCGCAGGCGCAGGCCGTGTTGTGGGCTTCCGACTACCGCCGCCTGTACAAGCAACTGGGCCCGCAGCTCGATGCCCTGCTGCATGAAGGACTGGAAGTGAAAATGCAGGTACGTGTCGATTTCCACGAGCGTTTCGGTTTCAAACTGCTCATTGCCGACATCGACCCTGCCCATACCTTCGGTCAACTCGACCTGCAGCGCCGTGAAACGGTCCGCACGCTGCGCGAGCGCGGACTGCTGGATCGCAACCGCAGCCTGCCCCTGCGACCCGTGTTGCAGCGTATCGCTGTCATTACCTCGGCCGGTGCGGCAGGGTTTCAGGATTTTCAGGAACACCTGATACATAACGCTTTCGGGTACACATTCGACTGCCGGCTGTTTGAAGCCTCCGTACAGGGGAAAAGCGCCCGGGCGGAACTGTGTGCGGCACTGGACCGGGTGACTGCGCAAAGCGCTGATTTCGATTGCGTTGTGGTGGTGCGCGGCGGCGGCGCCCGGCTCGACCTGGCGGCTTTCGACGGACTTGAATTGGGCGAGACGGTGGCCCAAATGTCCCTGCCCGTATTGACCGGTATCGGTCATGATATCGACGAGACCGTACTCGATATGGTGGCCCATGCGGCCCTGAAAACGCCGACTGCCGTGGCCGATTTTCTCCTGCAGCACAACCTGTTTTTTGAAAACGGCATACTTCGCCTGGCCGAACAAATCCGCCGGGCCGGCGCCTTCTCCGTCAAAACGGCGCAACTGACCCTGCAACAACTGGAAGCGACCGTCCGCTGGAGTGCCCGCGAACGCCTGCTGGCCGCCGGCCGTAATCTTGATGCCATGCAGGAAAAAATACCAGAAACCGTCCGGCAACTCCTCCACCATCGCGCGCTCCAACTGGATCAGGCAGCGGCCATCTGCCTGGCCTTCGACCCGGAAAGGGTGCTGCAACGCGGCTACAGCATTACCATGAAAGATGGAAAAATACTAAGCGGGCCTTCAGATGTCATCCCGGGAGATGTACTGGAGACCCGCCTGGCAGGGGGAAAGATAATAAGCAGGGTTTAAAGGTTTCGGGTTGCAGGGTTTCGGGTTGGAGCGTTCTGCTTATTCTGTTGCAAGTTGCCAATCAATCTACATCGCACAATGCAGCTCACTTTCCTTGTCCTGTTGTAAACACCTGTCCGAGTCGCGGGCGGGTAACACCCCGGCTACCTCTCGCCGGCAGATTTTTTGCCTCTTTAAGGCCGAATCCAGGTAATGAACCCGGGCAATTTGCCAAATATTATTGCAGGGCCGACGTGGTTTAGTGGTGGCACATGGGTAGTGCCTGCCGGTTTTCCCCGGAAAACCGGCAGGCACTACCCATGTGCCACCACTTGGTATTTTGTTCCCAAAACCTTATTGGGTCGAAAAAGAGCAAAACAACTTGTGAGAGACTCACGCCAGATCCTTCGAAATAGAGCACGGAACAACCCGGGAGCCCGTTGTAAAAGGGCTTGTCGCGGGCCTGCCAAGATGAAAGATCCTTACGATTTCTTATACTTCGAACTCAGCGGCACCGGGTATTTGACCGCATAGGCTTTTGCCCGGGGCACCAGTTTCTTCAGGCTATCGGAGCGTTTGGCCGGGTCGGGGTGGGTGCTGAGGAATTCCGGGGGGCGACCGCCGCCCGAAGCATTCATGCGCGCCCAGAACGGGGCTGCTTCATTGGGGTTGTAGCCTGCCATGGCCATCAGGTAGAGGCCAATTTCGTCGGCCTCGGATTCGTGCTTGCGGCTGAAGGGCAGCAATACGCCCACCTGCGCGCCTGCGCCGACGGCCGACATCAACAGATTGCGGGTGGCGGCCGGTTTTTGAGAGAGCGCCAGGTCGAGGGAGGTCAGACCCAGTTGGGCCACCAGCCCCTGGCTCATGCGCTCGTTGCCGTGGTTGGCCAGGGCGTGGGCGATCTCGTGGCCCATCACGACGGCGAGTGCGTCTTCGTTCTTGGTCACCTTCAGTATGCCGGTGTACACGACCACCTTGCCGCCGGGCATGCAGAATGCGTTCACGGTAGCGGGGTCGTCGACGACGTTGAATTCCCAGGCGAAGTTTTTAAGTTCGGCGGCCTTACCTTTCGAGCGGTAGTACACTTCAGTGGCGGCCTTGAGGTCCATACCCACGCGGCGCACCAGTTCGTAGTCGCTGCCGGATTTTACCGTTTTATTTTGGCTCAGGAACGTTTTATACTCGCTGCTGCTCAGGGAGTTGATGGTTGTCGTCGGAATGATATTCAGGGATTTGCGCCCGGTGAAGGTGTTTGTGCTGCAACTGAACAGAAAAAGCAGCATGAAGAGACTAAACGAGATTTTTTTCCACATAGCGTTGGATATTTAGTTTTCGGAAAATAAAGGATGGCTTTATCACCTCCTCTTAAACGACAAAACTAGTGCTCTGTCACATAATTGTTCCGGTTTAATATTCCCTTAATCCTTAACTCACGTTCCCAGCGACCACCCTTCCCGGTATTCCCGCCCCACAAAAGCATTGGCTTCCTCGAAGTTGGTGACCCGCATGTTGGCGGCGTCCCATTCGAGGCGCACACGACCGGGGTAGTCGTAGGGCGCCCAGGAATCGGGTTTTTTGCCGGGTTGCAGTTTTTTGAAATCGTAGCAGCGCACGGCGAGGTTGCCGATAAGGATGGCTTCTGTAAGCGGCACCGCGTATTCGAAAGGCGAGGAAGATTTTCCCAGGTCTTTGCAGGCTTTAACCCATACCATCTGGTGCGAATCGCCGCCATAGCGCGGCTCCGTTTTTTTCGGCGCTTTGAAGTCTTTCATCCTGGAAGTAGGCAGCAGCGTGGCCTTTTCGCCGTAGATGCCGCAGAGCAGTTTGCCTTTGCTGCCTTCGAAGAGCGCGCCGCCGTCCCAGGAACCGAAGGGTTCGTTGGAGCCCAGTTCGGCGGGTCGCATGGGCCGCACGCCGCCGTCGTACCACCAGAGCTCGCAGCCGGGCATTTTGCCGCGGGCGGGGAAGTCCATGCGCACGATAGAGGAGGGCGGGCAACTGTCGGGGTAATCTGCCTCGACGAACTCGTCGGACCATACCGTGGTGGCGCTGGCCTCCACTGAAGTGGGGTAGCCAAGTTGTAATGCCCGATACACGGGATCGATGAGGTGGCAACCCATGTCGCCGAGTGCGCCGGTGCCGAAATCCCACCAGCCGCGCCAGCGGAAGGGCAGGTAGCGTTCGCTGTACGCGCGCACGGGCGCGGGGCCGAGCCAGAGGTCCCAGTCGAGTTCGGGCGGTACCTTTTCGCCGGCAGGAGTGGGCACCCCTTGCGGCCATACAGGCCGGTTGGTCCACACGTGCACTTTTTTGACCTTACCGATGACGCCCGATTGTATCCACTCGGTCAACTCTGCGTTGCAGTCCATGGATGCGCCCTGGTTGCCCATTTGGGTTACCACCTTGTATTTGCGGGCGGCGTCGAGCAGCGTGCGCGCTTCGCGGATGTTGTGGGTGAGGGGTTTTTCCACATAAACGTGTTTGCCGAGTTGCATGGCTGCCACGGCCGCCACAGCGTGCGTGTGATCGGGTGTGGCCACCATTACTGCGTCGATGTCGCGCGCCGAGGTGTCGAGCATTTTGCGAAAATCGCGGAAGTGCGGCACTTTGGGAAACTCGGCATAGGCGTCGGCGGCGCGTCGGTCGTCGACATCGCAGAAAGCCACGAAAGTTTCGGTTTTTTTCAACGCGTTGAGGTGCGCACTGCCTTTGCCACCGACGCCGATAAGGGCGATGTTGAGCCGGTCGCTGGGCGGAATGTAGCCCTTGCCGCCCAGTACAAAACGCGGAACGATGGTGAAGGCAAAAGCGGCCTTGCCGGTGGTTTTGAGGAAACTGCGGCGGGTATGGTATTTTTTCATGGCATTACAGCGCGTTAAAAAAACAAGGGATGGTAAACGCGGTAAATATAGCCATGATGGCCGGAAAACAAAGCGGGCGGTCAGGTGGCATTGCTGACAGGCCATTCTTTTCGGACAGGATTTACAGGAACTTCGACGGCGGGGCCATCTTGGTTATCTTGTAAACCCTGTCTGAAAAAAACTGTAAACCCTGTCAAATTTGTACTGGAGAGATACCGTCCCAAGTCTGGGAGGGCTACTTCAGGTTCAGCAAACCTGTCAGTTCCCGCACCTCGCGCATGGTCTGCTGCGCCCGTTTGCGGATCTCTGCGCTGGAGTCCTGAATTTGCGCTTTTACGTTGCGCTTGTCGGCATTCAGTTCGGCCAGGCGTTCGCGCAAGGGGTGGATCAGGGCCACGATCGTGTCGGCCACGGCCTCTTTCAGGTCGCTGTATTTCAGCGCACCGGCCTGGTAGTCGCTCATCAGCGCGTCGTGGGCGGCGAGATTGTCGCAGGCGCGCAGGAGTTCGAACAGGTTTTTTACGCCCGGACTCATTTCTCCGCTGGGCGTATCGCCCGTATCGGTCACGGCCGATTTGATCTGCTTGCGCACCCGGTCTTCATCGCCGAAAAGGTTGATGTAGTGCTTTTCGCCCAGGCTTTTGCTCATTTTTTTATTGGGATCGGCGGGCGACAGGATTTTCGGCGTTTCGGTGAACAGCGGTTCGGGATGTACGAAATATTCCTTGCCAAACTGGTAATTGAAACGCTGGGCGATGTTGCGCGACAATTCGAGGTGTTGCTCCTGGTCTTTGCCCACCGGCACATAGTCGGCGTGGTAGATGAGGATGTCTGCCGCCTGCAACACCGGGTAGAGGAACAGACCGGCACTTACCACACTCTCCTTGTCGGATTCGAGCAGTTGGTTGGACTTGTCCTTGAACTGCGTCATGCGCGTCAGTTCGCCATAGGACGTGAGGCAGCCGAGCACCCATGCCAGTTCGGCGTGTTCGGGTATGAGGCTCTGTATGAACAGGTTTTCGGGTTTGATGCCGCAGGCCAGCAGGTAAAACGCCATTTTCCAGGTGTTTTCACGCAACTGCTCCGCTTTGTAGGGCATGGTCATGGAGTGATAATTCACCACGCCGAAGCGGCACTCATACGCGTCTTGCAGGCGCACCCAATTCTGCACCGCGCCGAAGTAGTTGCCGAGATGGAGATCGCCGGTAGGCTGGATGCCGGATAGAATGTTTTTCATGCGTAGAAAGTGGATTGCGTGGTCAAATATCTGTTACACCGCGGCGATAACCGAAATTTCGATGTTGACGAACTTGGGCAATTCAGACACCTGTACCAGTTCGCGGGCAGGTGCGAATTCGGGTTTGAAATACTCGCCATACACGGCATTGATGCGGCCGAACATGTTCATGTCTTTCACAAACACAGTGGCTTTCAACACCTTTTCGAGGCCGGAGCCGGCGGCTTCGAGGATGGCCTTCAGGTTTTGCAGCACCCGGCGGGTTTCGGCTTCGATGTCGTCGAGTACCAGGTCGCCGGTAGCCGGGTCGATAGCGATCTGACCGGAGATGTACACCACGTTGTTGTGAACGACGGCCTGGTTGTAGGGGCCGATGGGCATGGGGGCTGCGGGAGTGTTGACGAGTTTTTTCATCCTTTAATTATTTGGACCGGGATTTCGGTCAGAAATAGAAAAAGCCCCAATGCATCCCGCGCACACGGGACTGGAGCCTCCTCAAAATCGGGAAATAGAATGGCCTTGCTACGCTTCGGCAGCTTCGGCACTCATTTTTCCTGGTATCAGGACCTGACCGCGATAGTACAGGGCGCCGTCGACCACGTAGGCGTGGTGCAAAAGGTGCGGCTCTCCTGTCGTTTTGCAGGTGGCGATTTGCGGGACTTCCGCTTTGTAGTGCGTGCGGCGAGCGCGTTTACGGCGCTTGGAGTGCCGCCATTTAGGATTTGGCATGACTCAGTCTGAATGATGAACAACAACAGCGGTGGCTGCCGGTGTTCGTGCTAATTTTTATTTCCCAGGTCTTTGAGCGCATCCCACACAGAATCGGGGTTTTGCTCGCCGGCCTCGTTATTCAGGTACTTCAGTATTTCAAAATTACAGGGCGGATTCGGATCGTTCTGGCAATCGTACGTATTGGTAATCGGCAATGCCAGCACGCTGAATTCATACAGGTATTTCGCCACATTGAACTCCGACGCTTCCCGGTGTATGAATACCACCTCATCCTCATCGTCGCCTTCCGCTTCGCCGTATTTCACGATCAGTTCCCGCGAATCTTGCAGCGGCATATCGATCGTGGCAGTACAGCGGTCGCATTCGGCCTTTATGCTTCCTTCCAGATCGAAGTCGAGAATCAGCATGTCAGGCCTTTTGTCCAACTGCAAACCGAAGCGGATATCACCCTCTGTTATCGGCGCATCCTCGAAGTGGGAGAAAAACGCACTGTCAATAGTGAATGTATACTGGTGTATTCCAATTTTTAAACCCTTGATCGGGATGGAATACGCAACAAATGCGTTCATTTCCACTTCTGTTTTGCAAATCGGGCGGCAAAAGTAAGACGCTTCGACGAATCCGCCAAGCCGGGATGAAAGAAAGAAATAAGTTTTTTCACTGGTTTTTGATCTGGACGAAACGGTACTGCCGTTCGTCTTTGTCGTAATAACCCAGATAGAACAGTCCGCCGATGCTGTAAAGTGCCGGGTCGCGCGGTTTTTTGAGATTTTCCAGCATATCGGCATACGCTGCGATCAGGGGTTTTTTATAAAAAGCGGTGGATTGAGCGAGCGCCGGTTTTTCATCGATAGCAAAGTAAAACGAGAAGGCATGTTCGTATGAATAGCCGACTGTGCCGAAATTCCAGGCGCCGGTCGCGTTGTTAAAACTGCCGGGCGCGGCAGGGCTGCGTACCTCTTCATGGCCACCCAGGCACAATAAATACCTTTCTCCGTCGCGCCGGACCTGTATAAAAGGGTCAAATTTGGCAAACCGCCGCATGAATTTTTTGGCGCTGGCGTATTCCTTTTCGATGCCGAGCATACCCCTTCCCGGCACCAGTATGGGCGAATTGGCAAAGCCGGAGATACTGTCGTCGCGCAAAACGGATTTCGTGAACAAGGGTTCTTTGGTATCCAGGTCGCGCATCCTTACGATGAGTTGCTCCTCATTCATATATAACTGGAACAGCCTGTTGTCAAAAATATAGCTGCTTCTGCGTTCCCGGGAGGCGTTGCGTTCCAGCGAATCCGTATAATAATAGGAGCGCACATAGAGGCTGTCGGTCGTCAGGTCGAGCGTGAGTACCCGGAGAATTGCCATCGGGTCGGAATAAACGGTACCTATCCCGCTGTTGTCGAAGGTGACCCATAATTTGTCCGGCCCGGCGAAAAGTTTAATTTTCCGGGCGGCGATTTCGGGCTCTTCCTCCAGGCCGTAAGTCACGCTGTGCGGTTTGAATGATTTTTTAAAGATATCGTCGACGACCTCCGAGAATTTTTTCGACTCCGGAAGGACGTGCATTTGCAGGCGGCCGCCTTCGCCGATTTTATATACCACCAATTCATTGCCCTCCTTTTTCGATTTTCGCGAACAAAGGATATAGCCGTTATCACCCTCGGCGACACCGCTTATGATGCGCATTCCCTTGTCGGCCCGGAAAGAGTCAACCGCCGACAGACTCAGGTCTTCGCCGGCAATGCGGTAAATCCGGCATTTATCGTCGTTTTCAGCAGCAAAAAAGTAATCCGGCTCCTTGCTGAGGCTGCACAGGATGCGGAGGCTAAGCCCTCCGCTTTCCGAGATGCGCAGGGAGGCATTGGCGCCGGTGCGCAACACTTGCAGGGTCTTTGAGTCTACTTCAAACGCCTTCCATGGATTGCCCTTTGGAAGAAATGCCTCGGAAACGAGTCGTTCGGGGTAAAAAAAGAACAGCGTTTTGCCGGTAGCCGGGTTTTCAATAGCCAGGGGTTTGTCGGGGTTTTTGGTAAAATCGATCGGGAGCGACTGTGCGGACAGACACAGTGCCTGCAAGGCAAAAAGTATGGTAAAAAGGGTGCGAAGCATAGAGACAGGTTTGTGTTCAGGCAACAAAGTAAAGGGTTAAGCGGCGTGATTTGAAAAAAATATTCAAGCGTGGAAATTTTTTTTCAAATTTTTTATTTGCCACAAAATGCTGAAAACAAGTGTTTTGTGATTTCAAAAAGAAGGTTTCAATAAAAAGAAGTTTGTTATCGTTGGTTCTATGTATTGCAAGGTATTGTTCCTCGCCATATCTTTGTGCTACAAAAACAAATAAGCCTTACATCGGGGCAACAATCTTTCGCTATGAAAACAAATGTTCAACTCAAACTCATCGCGCTGCTGGGCTTCCTGTACCTGGCGCTTGCCTCCTGCGGAAGCGGCGCGGCACGACCGGCCAGCGGATTCGACATGTCCGTCTTCTCGCCCATACTGAGTATCGGGCCGAAAATATCGGATGGCGCGGCAGCGCCGGCCGCCGGCGACCGCGCGCTGCACCGGACCGAAACCACCGACCCGGCTGCAACGGCAAATCCAAACGGCGGCGCTGCCGAAAAACCGGCATCATCTATCAACAATTGACAATCTTTAACTGAGTACATATGGATCTGGAAAATGCAAAAGCCCAAATGCGGAAAGGCGTACTTGAAATGTGCGTGCTGGCCGTCATTGCAGAGGGCGAAACGTATCCACCCGAGATCATGAAGAAGTTGAAGTGGACCGACCTGATCGTAAAGGAAGGCACGCTTTATCCCTTGCTGATCCGCCTCAAAAACGATGGCCTGGTGGACTACATCTGGCGAGAAGGCGTTAACGGCCCTCCGCGAAAATATTTCACTGCATCCGAGCAGGGGCGCCAGTTTCTGGCGGGACTGACGGAAAGCTGGCAGCAACTGGTGGAGTCCGTCAACAAAACGCTGGAAGGCGCGGAAGCGCCCGACGGTGAAAAAGTGGGGAAACGAAAAGGCAAAACGCCGCCCAAACCACTAAACCTGGAGCCTAATGAGCCAGGTAACTGACGTTCACTTCCTGAACCCTCTCAACTTTCTCAACCGACTTAAAAAATGAACAAGATTTTGAATATCAATCTCGGAGGCTACGCCATCACTATCGACGACGACGCCTACGAATATATCTCCGCTTACATTGAAAGCATACGAAAACGCTTCAGCGAAAGCGAAGGGCGCGACGAGATCGTACACGACGTTGAAACGCGTATCGGCGAACTCATCAGCCAAAGCATGGGCAACCGCACCATTGTCATGCTGCCCGATGTGGAAGCCGCTGTAGAGATCATGGGCAAGCCCGAAGATTTCGGGGGCGAACCGGAAAGCAGCAGCAGCAGCACCGGCAGTAGCGCCGGCGCCGGCAGCGCCAGGACCGGCGGAAAAAGCAAGGGCAGTTCGACACGTTCGGGAAAACGGCTCTTTCGGGACGAAGAAGATGCCGTCGTAGGTGGTGTCTGTTCCGGTCTGGCAGCCTATATGGGTATGCACGACCCCGTATGGATGCGCCTGATCTTTGTACTGCTCACCTTCCTGTCCGCAGGCTTCTGGATACCCGCCTACCTGCTCCTGTGGATACTCGTGCAGCCGGCAAAAACAGCCGCCGACCGACTCGCCATGCGTGGCGAGCCGGTCAATGTAGACAATATCGCCCGGGAGATCGAAGAAGGTTTCGAACGGCTCAGTACCAGGGTGAATGAATTCGGGGCGCAAAAAAAAAGCGCTGGAAGTGGCGGGGACCGAAGTTTCGGTAACGCATTATCCAGCGGGCTATCGGTATTAGGCCAGATGTTCGGTTTTGTGGTGCGCCTGATCGCCAAATTCGGCATATTTATCCTGGCCATCATTGCCATATCCATGTTCATTGCCCTGGCGGCAACCTGGGTGGCCGGCATCTGGGGCCTGTTCGCGGCAGCACCTTTTGTCGACTATTTCAGTCCGTATTCCAGCGGCATCACCTGGCTGGGCTTTGCAAACGCATTTTTCCTGTTCGGTATTCCCGTCTTCGGTTTGTGTCTGTTGTTCGTCAGGGCACTGTTTAAAATACGCACACCGGGATGGCTGCGTGCCGGGCTCGGGTTCTTCTGGACGGTCAACCTCATCACAGCGATCTTTTTGGTGGGTTTTGCCGCCAAAGGCTATCGGCAGGGTGGTACTTTCACCAGGGAAATCGATTTGAGCAACCTTACCTCTGATACCCTGCGTGTGGAAGCCGCCGAAGCCGGGCGCTCCGACTACGACTCCTACTGGTGGTTCGACGGCGATGATGGACTGCGGATAGAGGACAACCGCCTGGAATTCAAAGGCCTGATCGATATTCGGGTGCGGAAAAGCGACGATGGCAAGGTCAAATGTACCCGGGTCGTCCGCGCCCGTGGCAGAACGTCGGACGAAGCTGCAGACAATGCGGAAAAAACGGAATTTCCCGTAACCCTTTCCGGCAACAAACTGATCGTACCGACCTCCTTCGGCATCATGCAGGGCCAGAAATGGCGTGGACAGCATATTCGCCTGTTTATCGACCTGCCGGTTGGGAAAAGCATCATTTTCGACAATAAAATATACAAATACGCCGCCGCCGATCTCGACGATTATGCCGACGATAACGACCGCCAATATATTTCCCGGCGACCAGAAAAGGTGTTTCGCATGACCAACAGGGGGCTGATCTGCTCGGAATGCCCGCAATTCGGCGATGAGGGATACAACGGCGATGAATATTATGAACATTTTATCCTGGAAGGCAAATTCGATACGGAGATACGCAAAGGCAACGACTTTAAACTTACTATTGAGGGCCCGAATGATGCCATCCAGAAAATACGGACCGGCAACAAACTTACCCTGACGACCAAGGGGTCTGCCGGAAACGGTACCATAAAAGTTTACATCGAAACGCCGAACGTTACCTCGCTTTATGCCGACGATACCGGCGACGTAACACTGCGGGGTTTCGAGGAAACCGAAGCCTCCATCTCTGCCAAAGGAAGCAGCCACATCAAGGCCTATATGGATGTAGACAACGGCCTGAATGTATCCCTCTCCGGAAAGGCATTTCTCGAACTTGTCGGCGAAGGCGAATATCTGGATGCAGGCCTGAGCGAAGGCGCTACCCTGGAGTCTATCGGCTGGCGTGCCGAGCGGGTGGAAATCACCGCATCCGAAGCCTCCAAAGCGCGTGTATATGCCAAGCAGGATGCCCTCGTCATCAGCGACGGCAACAGCGACGTGAAAGTTGAGGGCGGGGCAAAAATCAGGAATACCCGGTACGAAAAGTAAATGAAACAGGAAGGCCGGCGCAGTCGCTTTTGGTTTTTTGCGTGTTCGATCACATCAGGCAAAAAGAATAAAGATGACTGCGCCGGCACTTGCTTGGTCAGGGGTTCGTCATAAAGAAAGGTTAAATTCAGTGCGCCGGGTCCCTTGATGAGGCAATTTTTTTAGAATTATATTTCGAATACAGGTCAGATGGTGGGCGTTATCCAAAATAACAATGGCTTTTCGCGTTCATTTAGAATGATATTTCAAAACAGGTAAAAAAAGCAAAACCGGTAGCGGGTTTGTGTCGTATTTTTGCGGGTGACAAAATGGTTTATTTTGCGTTACTCAATACGAACAATACAAACCTCCGCCGTCATGCTGTTGAAAAAATGTTGTAGTTATGCCCTGTTCCTGCTCCCGTTGTCTCTGTTAGCCGGCGACCCGCCGGTCGACGGTTCCACCGCTGATGCAGACGGGCCGCATGTTTTTTATCGCGGGAAAAATATCATTGTAAAAAGTGTGGAGCGGTACGACACTTCCGTTGTTGCCCGGACCCAGATTTTCAGCGATAAAATGCAGCCGGTACTCACTTGCCGCGTTCCGGATATGCCGGCCGAGTTTTCTTTCAAACTGCGCAAGGAGTTCAAGGAAGAACCTACCGAATATACCCTGCCTTCCCGCATGCTCGTCCTCTCGGATATCGAAGGCGATTTCAAGGCCTTCCAGATGATCCTGACAGGCGCCAAAGTGATCGACGACAAGTACAACTGGACTTTCGGCAAGGGCCACCTGGTGCTGGTGGGCGATTATTTCGACCGGGGCCTGAACGTTACCGAGTGCCTCTGGCTGATCTATAAACTGGAGACCGAAGCAGAAGCCGCAGGCGGAAAGGTGCATTTCATTCTCGGGAATCACGAGATCATGAACATACAGGGCTACACCGACTATGTGCGCAAGAAATACTTCGCCAACGCTGAACTTATCGGCGAGCCATACAAGTACTGGTTTGACAAGCACAGCGAACTGGGTCGCTGGTTGCGCTCCAAAAATGCTGTGGAAAAAATCGGCGATTACGTTTTTTGCCACGGCGGCATCAGTCCCGAAATAGCGACCACCAGACTTTCCCTGTCCGACATCAATCGAATCAGCCGCGAGTATATCGATGTGCCGTATGAAAAACTCAAAAACGAAGAGGCCAGAATCGTTTTCGACTCGAAAATAGGTATCTTCTGGTACCGTGCAGCGGCTAAAAACTTCATTGCGCCGGAAGAAATGGAAAAGGTGTTGCAATATGCCGGCGCCAAACACATCGTTGTCGGACACACCCTGCAGACGGACATCGTGTCGCTTTACGATGGCGGCCTCATCTGCATCGATCTGTATCACGAGGAGAACGTCCGCCGCGGTTTTGTAAAAACCCTGCTGGTCGACAACGGTACGCCCTATGGTGTCGACAGCCGGGGTGAAAAATCGTCAATACTCCAGATACAAACCCCCAGGACAGTCAAGGGAGGTGTGCGGGTACAGGAAAGCGCAGGAAGGAATTGAAAATAGGGGGTAAGTGTTAAGTGATAAGTGATAAAGCGCTTAACACTTACCACTTACCACTTATCACTTACCACTACCCTTAAAAGCGCCAGTTGATTGCGCGCCCTCACCAGGTTGTGTTCCGGGTGCCTTATTTTATAATACACATCACCAGCGAGCCAGTCCGTAAGGAAGCGCAGCGCCTGCTCGCCCGCGATCCATGCGGCCCCCGATATCAGGTTTTCTTTTTCTGCGGGCTGAAGAAAATCTCCTGTTTCCTCCAGGAATCCGCGTTGCAGGGCGTCCAGTACATCTTCGCGCAGCCTGACCTCCTCAGGCGCATCTTCCTGCCGGTCGGGAGCAAATGTGCGTACCATATCGCCAAAGTCGGATAAAACAGTACCCGGCATTACCGTATCCAGGTCAATCACCGCCAATGCCCGGTGTGAGTCGTTGTCGAACAGTATATTGCCCGCCTTGGTATCGTTGTGGGTGACACGAAGTGGCAAGTCGCCGCTTTTTTTCAGGCGGCTGATCCTGTCGAACACAGGCTTTGCGCCAAGCATGGCTTCTATTTCAGCCTGCGTGGCTTTCACCCGTCCAACCGGATCCTCATCCAGCACATTTAAAAAAACATCCCAGCGCCGGTCGGTATCGTGAAAGCCCGGAATTGTTTCCGCCAGGCTTTCGGCAGGAAAATCGCGCAGCGCCCGTGCAAATGCGCCATAGGCGCGTGCCGCCTTGTATGCGATGTCTGCGTCTGCCTGCCCTTCCGGAGCATAGGTGTTGTCGAGAAAGGGAAACATGCGCCAGTAATTGCCGCTTGCATCGCATTGCAGAAAATGCCCGTCAAGGGCCGCCAGGGGCGCCACGACGCGGTATCCATAGTCTTGCCGTAACAGGTAGTTGCACACCGATACGATGTTGCGCATCACCGCTTCGGGGTCTTTAAATACCTGGTGGTTGAGCCTTTGCAGCAGGTAGTCTGCCGGTACGCCGCCTTGTTCCACCCTGATGCGATAGGTATCGTTGATGTTGCCGTTGCCGAATACTGCCGCATCGATCCAGCGGTCAAACCGGAGAAAACGGCGGGAAAGGGTGCTTAATTCATCATTCATCATTATCATCAAACACTTCTATACGGAGGTCATCCAGGCGGATTGTCTTATCGCCGTCGGCGTTCCAGAACAGTACTTCCATCTTGTCGAAACGTTCCGGGGGCAGTTTGGTGTCGAAAAAGATCGTTTTGGTCTCATCGCCGTCTACATGGCGTTGCAGGCGTATGGCTCGCTGTTTGACGATGCTGTCGCCCAGCCAAAACCTGACGGTAAATTGCGTCATGCGCCACCAGTCCCATTCCTTGGGGGCGCAGCGGAACACCACGGAGGCGCGAACCCATTTTGGCAAGGTCCCGCCGGCCTGCGGGACAAAGGCAGTATAAGCCGGTGAAAACTGCGTTTCGTTGTTCAGGCGCAATGATCTGGAGCCGGATATTGCGTCTTCGGTCGTAACCGCAACGGAGTCCTGCTCAAAATCATTGACATAAACGAGCCGGATATTTTGCCGCGCTGCACCCTTAAACTCTTCTTTTGTATCGAGAAGTTTCAGCCAGTCGCGTTCCGATTCAAATCGGCCCAATACCTTCAGCATATACCTTTTCGTCATTTGCTCGGCCACAAACAGTCCTCCAACGTGTGCCTGATAAGTCCACCAGAGGTTCAGGTAAATGAATGCGGCTGCCAGGCCGACGAATATCCCTTTTTTCATCCATCTGCCACTGCTTGCCCACTGCACAAATGCTGCCAGCGCAAATGCCCACACGGGATAGCCCTGCACCATCGCCCGCTGCCCGAGGCTGCCGCCATACCACCAGATGTTCCAGGCCGAGGTGATGTAGAGTGCGGTAAGGCAGAAGAGCAGGACGACGGGCAATAACCCCACCCCCGACCCCTCCCCCGATGGGAGGGGAGACGCGTTACCCAAGGCCAAGAGAGATGGGTTGCCCGAAGCAGTGCGCTCTACGTCTCCCCTCCCATCGGGGGAGGGGTCGGGGGTGGGGTTGCGCAACATCAAAAGCCCAACCACTGCAAACAACATCATGGGTGAATACACCAGCCAGCCGGCACGGGCGCTGAACAACACATCACCGAGGTGTGGATGCAGCCAACTGAAGCCCTGCTCCTGGTAACTATATACAATCCATTCGCCAGTGGCATACTTCCAGTAGACGGCCTGCATCAGCATCACGGCGCCGGCAACGCAACCGGCGAGCAGTATTTTGGAAAAGTGATTTTTGAAAAACAACAGGCGCGCCCGAACGTCAGCCAGGGAGCCCAATCCCCAGAACAATGGAATGATGGCCGAAATGATCTCCGTCGGGCGCGTGAGGGTGGCCCAGCCTACCAGCAGGCCGATCAGGGCAGCCCATTTAAAGGCGGGTCTGGCATAAAATCGTATGGTGCTGAAAATCAACAGGCTGTATAAGGTGAACAGCCAGTTGTGCGTCATGGCGCCGCTAATGGCGCTGTATTCCAGGTAATTTGTTCCGAATACGATGCAGACCAGTACTATCGCTGTGGTGCGGTCGGAAAAATACTCCAGGAGGTTGCGCCGCATAAACCACAACCCCAGTAAGGCTACCAACAGACTGCCCCAACTTATTGCAGCCTGGTATGGCGCTGAAAATCCGTCGGCAGGAAAGCCGAGTGGCGCCGCCAAAAGGTGTGCCACGGAAAACCAGGGCAGGAACTGAAGTGCCTGGCCCATAGGGTATTTCATCACATAATTACCGGAAGCATGCCGGAATGCCTGCCCCATGCCCGGACCCGGATGGTATCGGGTATCGACTGCCGGCCACCAGTTCAGTTGCCTGACATCCCGGTAGATCAGCGTTGCAGGCAGGTACAGGTAATAGCCCGATACATCCCAACTGATGGTCGCCTCAGTGTTCGATTGTTGCCATTTGGGGTAAAAGAAAAAAGCGGTAGCGACGATCAGCGCACCGGAGAGCAGGAATGCATAGCGGGAGAGTGGATGCATCAGTGGTTTGCGAATGTCCCGGATTATCTGCCCGAAACATGCCGGGTGCGAAGTAAGCAGGAATTCGGCGACTGTGCAAGTACGCCGGCAGGTACCGCCGGCAGGTACCGTGTGGTACCGCCGGCTTTAGCCGGCGACACAAACCAAAGGTGCTACTACAACAATTGCGTTTTATGCGCCGGCTAAAGCCGGCGGTACCACACGGTACCACATGATACCTAATCGACCCAGTCTGCCATAAATACGTTTGTATCGCGGGTGCCGCCGTTGTTGCGGTTGGAACTGAACGCGATTTTTTTACCGTCGGGCGAGAACATGGGGAACGAATTGAAAATGCTCTCCGAGGTAATCTGCTCCAGTCCCGTACCATCTTCGTTGATCATGTACAGTTGAAAGTCGTAGCCGCGTGTCGAGTGGTGGTTGCTGCTGAATATGATCTTTTTGCCTGAAGGGTGGAAAAACGGCGCCCAGTTGGCCTTGCCCAGATGCGTGACCTGTTGCAGGTTGGTGCCATCTGCGTTGCAGGTGAAAATTTCCATGTTGGAGGGCGCTACAAGGCCCTGGGCCAGCAAATCGCGGTATTCCTTGATTTCCTCCGCCGTTTTGGGGCGGCTGGCGCGGAACACGATTTTGGAGCCGTCGGGACTGAAGAAAGCGCCGCCGTCGTAACCGAGGTCGAAGGTGATCTGGCGGAGCCCCGAACCGTCCAGGTTCATGGTCCACAATTCCATATCGCCGGTACGGTCGCTGGTGAACAGGATTTTGTCGCCTTTGGGGCTCAGTACCGCTTCGGCGTCGTAGCCCGGCGAATCGGTGAGGCGTTTGGTGATATTGCCCTTCAGATCGGCAACATAAATATCATAAGTATTGTACACCGGCCAGAGGTATTTCCCGCCCTGGCGCAGATTGGGTACCGGCGGGCACGTATCAGCGCCTGCGGAAGTGCTGGCGAAGAGAATATGTTTGCCGTCAGGCATGAAATAAGAACAGGTGGTGCGCCCTTTCCCGTTGCTGATCGGCAGCGGCCGGTACGTGGCGTCGCCTGCGGCTTTCTCCACCTGCATGGCAAATATCTGGTCGCAGTGCAGTCCCCAGGCCTGGTTGTTACTCTGGAATGTGAGCCATTTGCTGTCGGGACTCCAGTAGGCTTCCGCATTGTCGCCGCCAAAGGTGAGTTGGCGAATGTTTTTCAGATGGGTTTCGGGTTTCGGGGCGTCCGGGGTTGTTTCGGTATGCTGGGCGAAAATCGGTGATGAAACGAGCAATAGCGCGGTCAGGCCGCAAAGCAGTGTGATGGAACAACGGAACATAAAAAAGGGTAGGGGAGAAAGGTGAAAATTACGGCGCATGGTATAAGGTTTATTATTCGGCGCAAGAATAGCGCAGATGCTGAAAATTGACGTCAGGTTTGGGTCAAAATATGGACAGGGGCAAAAAGAAGTCCCGGTTGAGGAAATCCCAGGACGATCGACAAACACCGGTTAACTACTGAAATGCCCTGAATGAATGCAAAAATACGGGGTACGTCGAATAGAATTCAACCTCTTCGGGCTTTATGCCGTTGTTAGAGTTTCCAAACCTGTACCCGCTTATGAAGCCGTTGTTGTTCTTCCTGCTTTCCGTGCAGTGCCTTTCCGCACAAAATATTCCGTTCATCAAGGCCGACCAGATCAAACGCTGGAAAGCCGCGGAGACGGACACCGTTTACGTCCTCAATTTCTGGGCAACCTGGTGTGCGCCGTGTGTGGAAGAACTGCCCTCCTTTGAAAAACTGAACAAGGCCTACGCCGACCGGAAGGTCAAAGTAGTGCTCATCAGCACCGATTTCAAGCGGAATGTGGAAACGCGCGTGGCGCCGTTTATAAAAGAAAAAGGCCTGGAAAGCGCAGTGGTATTTATGGACGAATCCAACCCCAATAACTATATCAATATGGTCGATTCTACCTGGTCCGGTGCGATTCCCGCCACAATTATCCTGTCAAAACGGAACGAAACAGCCTTGTTTTTTGAAAAAAAACTGACCTACGAAGAACTGGAGGCTGCGGTAAAACAGGCGTTGCCTCCGGATTAATACCGGCATCCCGCTCACGCGACAATTGTTCACCTAAATGTTATAAATATGAAAAAAGCAATTTTCCCCCTGCTGCTTGTATTGGCAGCCATCTCAACAGCTTTTGCCCCTGTCGGCGGCGGCTACACGGTAGGCGATACAGCCACCGATTTTAACCTGAAAAACGTTGACGGCACCATGGTCTCACTGGCCGGCATCAAAGACGCCAAAGGCTACATCGTTGTTTTTACCTGCAACCATTGCCCGTATGCAAAAGCCTATGAAGACCGCATCATCGAACTGCATAAAAAATACGCGCCGCTGGGCTATCCCGTTGTTGCCATCAACCCGAACGACAAAGACGTGCAGCCTGCCGACAGCTTCGACAAGATGGTCGAACGCGCCAACATGAAAAATTATCCGTTCGCCTATCTGTACGACGAAACACAGGAAATCGCCCGTACCTACGGCGCTACCCGTACACCCCACGTTTTCCTGCTCGACGCCAAGCGCGTAGTGCGCTACATCGGCGCTATCGACGACAATTCGGAGGAGCCGTCGGAAGTAAAGGAAAAATACCTTGAAAGCGCCATCGATGCGCTGCGTGCCGGCAAAGATGTAAGCGTGAAAGAGACCAAAGCCATCGGCTGTTCCATCAAGTGGAAGAAGGCATAATGGCTTGATTTATAGGAACATGGAGAGGTTTATCGGGTTGCTGTGCTTTGTTTGGATTACTGATTTTTATTTTTTGGCCATCAAACGCTCTAAACCTCTCCATCCCCTCCCAACAATTTTATTATTCCCTTAACATCCCTTGACCAATTCCTAACAAGCGGCTCCCGTTTTACCTGAAAAATAAAACGATGTTACGCTTCGCCTCCGCCTTTTTGTCGCTCGCCATCTGCCTCCTTAGCCTCACAACCGCCACCGGGCAATCCCGCTCGGGCAGGAATCAATCAGCCGGTCAAAAATTCAGCGCCGGTATTGCCCCGTTCAGCCTGTTGCTGCCCAGTGGGAAAGTCAACATAAAAGGCGAATGGGCCTATTCCGATAATAAATCACTCGCATTGTTTGTCGCTGTTCCCCGGCCGACGACTGTCCCCGGATTTCTGGCCAGCGACCTCGACCTTTCGGAAAACAGCAAGACCACCACCAATCGTTTTACCTCGTTCGGCGCCATCCTCGAACAGCGCTTTTATCTGGGGCATAACGCACCGCGCGGACTTTACCTGGCCCCCTATGCCCGCTACAACAGTTTTACGGTAGCCCGTACAACTTTCGAAGATCAATATGAAACGGTGGTAAAGGGTTCTATCGGCGGCTTCGGACTGGGTGCCTCGGCAGGCCTTCAGATTCGGCTCGGCGACTTCCTTACCCTCGATGCTACGGTGGTCGGTATCGACTTCAAGTGGATGGATGGCGCCCTCACGTATTCTTCCGACAACCCCGACAACGACCTTGTCGCCTTCCGCGACCGCGTCCAGAACGCCGTTAACGGTATTCCCATCATTGGCTCCAAATTGTCGGCGGATATCGACGGCAACTCGGTAAAAGTTCGTACACCCGGACTGCTTATGCCCGGTTACCGGTTCAACCTGACGCTGAACTACGTGTTTTAGGACAGGCGCGTTCGATAAATTGTCGACTCGGCCCCGCTGTTTTTTAGTGGCGGCACAC
>CALMBD010000257.1 GCA_937861115.1 uncultured Bacteroidota bacterium
TGTCGTAAGAACCGTCGTCGAACGTAGTGGCTTTCACCCACGTTACACCGGCGCCTTCACAGTCGCCAAGTGCGGCAGGCTGGTCGCCGGGGCCGGCCGGGCCGTAGCAGTCGTACGGATCGTCGATGCCAATGGCAACAGTTGTGTGTTCGTCGCAGGCTGCTACCGGCGGAACGTAGTCGCGTACCGTCAGGCGGAACGTGCAGGTCGTTGTATTGCCGCAGTCGTCTTCAGCCTGGTAAACCACCGTGTGCGAGCCTGCAGGCAGGCAAGGCGTTACGCCGAATGCACCCAGGGTATCAGGATTCCACAGGTTGTTGCCGGGGAAAGAAGTCAGCGAACCACCAATCGGGAACATGCCGATCGTATCGAACGTAAACGGATCGATACCGATGATCATGCCGCTGATGTTGTTGATGCGCGAGCAGTTGTCGGAGATAATAACATCGGGCAGGTTAACCTGTGCGCAGCAGGTGAACGGATCAGTGCTGACCGTCAGGTTAGCCGGGCAAGCGATAGAAGGACCTTGATCGTCAAGTACTTTGATGATCTGGTTGTGGTTGATGAACGTACCGGTGCACCAGTCGATAATCTTCCATTCGCGCAGGATTTTGTAGGTACCGTCGCAAACCTCTACTACAGCGTCGGTATAGGTCCAGCCGATGGTACAGCCGTCGGGCAGGCCAAACACCAGCGGATAGCCCTGAAGGCCTTGTGCCTGGAGTACATCCGGCGTCGGGTATGCGCTGCTGCAAGGAACAGCCGGGTTATTGACGTTGTCGTAGCTCGGCGGCAGTTCAACGTCGTTCAAGGTCGGACGCAGCACATTGATCACCATGATACAGGTTTTCGTGTTGCCGCTGGCATCAACAGCCGTCCATTTGCGGTTTACTTTTTTCGTCAGACCGGAATTGCAATCCTGAGCAATCTCGGTATCCAGGTAAGACAACGTAACATCGGAGCAGCTCTCCATGACAGGAGCACCGGAACCCGCAGGTACGGTGTATGTGTTTGAACCGGTCTGGAACACGTCTACGTTGAGTGTCAAACCATTCGGGAAGCCCGGAGGATCAACCACAGATTTGTACAATACCGAACCGATAAAGGCACGCGGCGCATTGGCATTCACAAAAGGATACTGGCCGGCAGAGTGACCCTGGCTGATGATCGTCAGGGAGCCGTCGGTGCTGGTCAGGTCGCCGTTGGCGTAGCCGAAGTCGATGGCGCCGTCGGCACAAGCCACATAGATACCTTTGCGTTCGCCGGGCTGGAGCGTAAGGCCGCCAACCGGAACCGTCGTAAGGGTCGGCCAGGTCGGGAATACACCGTTACCGGTTACCGTTGCCACGCCAAGAAGCGTCCATGCGCCGGCGTTGGCCTGGTTGCCAACTGCAGTCGTTGCAGTAGTCGTGTAGTACACTTCAACCGGGTGCGAACCGGTCGGGATCGGAGCGATGAATCCGGAAATCTGGATCGGAGCGGCGCCCACGTTCTGAATGTCGAAGGTAACGCCGCTGAAGGCGTTGTTTGCCGTTTGAGAAGTTGTCGGCAGCGCTTTTTCAGCCCCGAAAATAGTACCGGAGGCAGCTCCCGGTGTCAGATCCTGGTTGCAATTTGCGAGACCCGGAGGGCAGTCGAGTACCGGCGCCAGTTTGTCTTCCACTTTCAGGTTGCCCCAGCATTTGTTGCCGGTGTCGGGGTCGATTACCTGAACAGCATACGTTTTGCCTACGTCTTGAGGACCGAGGATCGCAGGTACCCATGGTCCGTTGCCGTAAGGCGGTGTTTTGTCAAGTTGCACAATGTAGTCGTCATAGCAGCCGTACGGGCCACCTTCCAGAATCTGGTCGGCGTTCAGCGCTTCGGTGCAGTCTGCATCGAGGGATACATATACGAAGTCGTTGCAAACCAGTGTAGAAACAGGGTTAGCGTATTCATTAACCGTTACGCTAAAGCAGCAGGTAGAGGTATTGCCAACGGCATCGGCTACCTGGAAGCAGGAGGTTGTGGTGCCTTTAGGAAACTCGGAACCCGAAGGAAGACCGGCAGTTTGAACCGGCGTCGGGTCAGATACCGTTTGGTAGGAGACTGAACCGATAAACGCACGCGGTGTATTAGCATTGACAAAAGGTGCCTGTCCGGCGAAGTGCCCATTACTGATGATACTCAGTGTTCCATTGGTAGTAGTCAAATTACCATTAGCATAGTAGAACGTCGTGAGGTCAGTTAAGTACAGGTAGATACCTTTGCGCTGGCCGGGTTGTAATACGAGGCCACCAATCGGAACGTTGGTGGTTGGAGCCGTACCGTTACCCGTTACGTTGGCGCTGCCCATGAACGTCCAGGCAGCAGCATTGGCCTGGTTGCCTACAGCCGTGGTAGCCGTAGTCGTGTAGTAGGCGTTGACAGTATGCGCGCCGGCAATGATCGGAGCGAGGAAACCCGTGATCAGGATCGGCTGTGTGCCTACGTTCTGGATATCAAAGGTTACGCCGTCGAAGTTGTTGTTCTGTGTCTGCGATGATGTAGGCAGGGTTACAGACGGCCCGAAGAAAGGACAGTTATCCGACACACCTATATCATAGGAGAAGATCGTTGAGCACAAGCCCGGATCGAGGTTGATCGTCACACTCGGAGGGCAAGTAATCGTCGGAGGCACGCCGTCTGTTACCGTCACTGACTGCGATACTTCGTCGCAAGCAGAGATGGAGTACTTGATGATGTGCAGACCGCTGCTCAAAGACGGAATGATGTACGACTGGCCCGGGTTGACAGTAGTCAGTTGTGTACCGTCCACAAAAACGGTGATTGGCGTCTGGCATGCCAGCGCAGGAGCCGTCAGGGAAGCATTGGTTGCGCCGCAAACAGCCGGATCAACACCGGGAAGGGTGATGGCAGGCAGGGTAAGGCCGCTGAACGAACAGGCCGGGTCACCGAAAGTGATCGACCAGCCGAGCATCGTACCTACGTCGCCGCCGACGTCGTCAAAAATACGCAATTTCCAGACGCCGTTTTGGCCAGCGGTGAATCCACCGAGGGTAGATACGTTACCGGCATAAGCGGTAAGGGGCCCCGCGCCGTCCGGGTCGCAGGAAACGGCCGTTGTGCCTTCCGGACGGAATGTGCCGGTGAAAGGCGCTGCGCCTGCCGAGATCAGCGTTGTCGCTGCATCGCAGAAAACGGTGTTGGTGTAGTTATCGTTGCCGCCGCCGTTATCGGTAGACAGTTCGATACGCTGTGGAGCGAGCACCGTCAGTGGAGTGCTGCTGCCGCCCGGCGCTTCAAGGAAAATGTCAAGGTCGGCATCGAAGGTGTGGTTCATATTGAGTTGAACGCTCAACACCTTTGCATTTGCCGGAATACCGGCAACCGTGACTTCAAAAACGGTACCACCCGCGTTTTGCGGGGCAACCGTACAACCACCTGTTCCGGTGGATGGGAATGCGCTGTTGCCGGCCGTATTGGTCGTGCTGCCGTTAAAGGTCTGGGCCTGAGCCACAGCAGCCGACAACACAACACACAACACCGACAAAGTGAAGTTTGTAATTTTTTTACCAATCATGAGATTAATTTTTACGAAACCAAAGAATTAGATAACATCTTTCAATAATCCTGCTCAGAAGGAAAGCAGGTTGACCGCGTCATTTACAATAGCCAGAAGCTGTGCATTTGAAATAGGCTGCGCAGGCATCGAGTCGGCCTGGGTGTCGCCGTGAACGACATCATAAGCGCTGGAAAGCGACTCCGAAATACCCATACCGCCTTCCAGATTGCCGCCTACCTGTTCGTAGTAGTACAGCCGGAACTTTGTCTCTACAGTGCCTTGTCCATTGGACAGCAGTTGGTCGAGGGCCGCTTTTTCCTGATTGACCCTGGTCAATGCTTCGGACGGAGACACCCAGGAACCAACAGGTGAAAACGTGTGGTCAGACTGTGCTTGTACATTGCCTGCTGCAAAAAGCAACCCGACAACGAGACAGACACCCGCCCAAAACGAAGACACTTTTTTTGATGTGAACGATTTTGTCATTTTAAAAAAATTTGAGTGAACGATTGAAAACAAAAAAGCACTGTTCACGGAGAAGGGTATCCTCCGTGAACAATGCTTTTCATCATATAAACTTAAGGCACAGAAACTGTGTACAACTTTTCATGAGATTAAAAGAAACCGCGCGAAAGCGAGGTCGGCTAGTTATTAAAGTGCAAAAAACACCTAAATACACCGCTTATACCGCCAAGCGGACGGAAGTGCATATAAGTTTGAACAAAAACAGACACAAAATGCCTGCCAAAAATCGGATGTGGGAGGAAAAAGAGAGCGGGAAGTATTGCCCGACGGGCTTTATACCGGTGCCTTGGAAATAAAAACCAGGCGGCACACCAGCACTCATGAGATTAAAGGATTATTAAAAAGGCATTAAAGTGCAAATATATGGGGTACAGTGGTAAATATTTATATATAGCAGAAGTTTTTTTACAGGTATCAGACGTACAGTTCTGACAGGGAACCATTCGACAGATTATCTCTTGGATAATGCCATTTTTTAAAAAGAAAAAGCCCCCCTGCCGACTTTTCGGAGAGAGGCCATCCCAAAAACCAATTGTTAAAGACATCTGTCTTTCAGCACTCCGCAAACGGCGAAGTGTGATTTATTTTTCCGGTGCGCTTTGTCGCTGCATACTGAGCGTTTCACTGCGAGTGAGACGCTCAGTATGCAGGTCATACCGTCATATTTTTATTGATACAGGTCCGTCTGGTCGCCGCCCGCTTTTTTGGGCGCTTTGCGCGGCAGGGTAAAGGCCACGCTGATCTCGTGTGAACCGCCGTTGTATTGCTGGAACTTGGAGAAAGCAACGTCGTAAGAGTAGAAAAACTGCAATTTGCTGAGTTTGGTGCCAATCAGGAACACCGCAGAACCTTCACTGCTCGGGCGATAGGTCAGACCGGCAATGAGTTTGTCATCCATAAAACGGCCCTGCAGGTTTACGTCGATCTGGAATGGCGTGTCGCGAATGCGGCGAATCGTCAGCGAAGGGATCAGTTTAAAATTCTGGCTGGGGATATCTGCAATATAGCCGAGTTGGAATATGTAGTGCTGAAAAAGGCCGCCACTCGAGGTGTTTTCCGTGACAACCGGAACGTCGTCAAGGCGGGTCCGCACCGTATTGGGCAAGGTCAGACTCACAAACAGCCGCTCGTCGTACAATACATGCGCGCCAACCGAGGCGTCGAATATCTGCTGGCCTTCGGTCAATCCTTCCAGCACATCGTCGTTCTTGTCAACCAGCGGATTGGACAGCAGCGATGCATCGGCACGGCGGTTCAGGAATTCAGTGGAAAGCCCCAAACCGATGCGTGTTTTCTGGATACGGAAACGGAACGCGTAGTTCAACTGGAACTTCAGCGTGGTGACATCACCGATCTTTTCGGAGAACAAGCCGCCGCCAAGAGCCAGTTTATCGCCCACCGGGCCGCTGTACATGACGGTGAAGTCGGTCGGTTTGCCGGGGAAGCCCGTCCAGGTGCTGCGGGCGTTGCCGACAAATTCATGCTGATCCTGAAAGCCGGTATAGCCCGGATTGACAAGGATCGGAAATACCTGGTACTGGGAGTAAATAGCCTGCTCCTGGGCAAAGGCTGCGAGGGTGATTA
>CALMBD010000258.1 GCA_937861115.1 uncultured Bacteroidota bacterium
CGCGGCAATCCGAAGAACACTCAAAAACGCCAAACGTAATTACACATCTTTCGCCGGGTAAACCCGGCGGTACCTTGAAGATCATGAATTTTACATCCGAACAAATAGCAGCCCTGGCATTGGAGCATTACCATCTGGAGGTTTCCGTAAGTCCGCTGCCCGGCGAAATAGACCTGAATTACCAAGTCCGGACACCATCCGGCGAAGCATTCACCCTAAAAATAGCCAATCCGGCAGAGCGTCGGGAAAACCTGGAATTCCAGAATGCATTAATGCTGCGGCTTGCCGCCACGGATTTCGGCCTGGAAGTGCCTCGGGTCATGCCTGCCCGGAACGGCGATCACATCACGGCGATTACCGCGCCCGATGGTACCCGACGCATGATGCGCCTGCTTTCATGGGTCGAAGGACGTTGCTTTGCCGATGTGTGCCCCCATTCACCCGAACTGATGGAGCGAGTGGGTGAAATGTGCGGTAAACTTTGTGTAGCCCTGAGCGGTTTCGACCACCCCGCAGCGCACCGTTTTATCAAATGGGATCTCGCCCAGACCACCTGGATACGCGACCACCTGGCCAAAATTAACGACCCTGAAAAACAGACGCTGGCGGCATATTTTTTTCAATTGTATGAGGCTGAAGTCCTGCCTCAGCAGGATAAGCTGCGCAAAAGTGTTATTTACAACGATGCCAATGATTACAATATACTCGTCAGTCACGACCTGGAAAACCCGATCGTACCCGGCGTTATTGATTTCGGCGACGCCGTTTTTACGCATACTATAAACGAACTGGCCATTGCGGCTGCTTATGTCGCGATGCACAAGCCAGACCCCCTGACGGCCATTTTTCACCTGACCAAAGGCTTTCACCGGGCTTTTCCACTGACCGGGCAGGAAGCGGCGGTTTTGTTTCCATTGATCAGTGCGCGGCTCCTGATCAGCGTTACTTGTTCGGCCATCAACCTGGCAGAAAATCCCGGTAACGAATATTTGCAGATCAGCGACCAACCGGCCTGGGCATTGCTTGAAAAACTCCGAAACATTGCTCCCGCTCTTGCCCTGGCCACCATTCGCCACGCCTGTGGCTGGGAGCCCTGTCCGAAAAATGCAGATTTTAAACGCTGGGTAAAAGACAACTTTCAGCACATAAAACCTGTCGTGGCAACCGATCTTGGCAAGGCTGTCTGGCTTGACCTCGGCACGGGAAGCCCCGACCTGGGCAACTATGCCGACATAGAAAATGCCAATCAACTGGACCGTATCATTACAGGAGTGATGGATGGGCGTGTGGGGATAGGCCGGTACGACGAGGTACGTTCGTTTTACACCACCGATGCCTATGAAGTACGGGGAAATGACGGCCCGGAGTGGCGTTCGGTACACATAGGACTCGATATTTTTATGCCGCCCGGCACGCCGGTCTCGGCGCCCTTCGATGCCGTAGTGCACAGTTTTCAGGACAACGCCCAAGACCGCGATTACGGCCCGACTATCCTGTTGGAACATCAGGTGTCGGAGGAACTGCGCTTTTTCACCTTGTATGGCCACCTGACCAGGACCTCGCTGGAAGGGTTGAAGGCAGGCCAGTCGATCAGGGCAGGACAGGTATTTTGCCGGATTGGGCCCATGCCTGAAAACGGGAACTGGTCGCCGCACCTGCATTTCCAGATTATGCTCGATACCTTAGGTATGGAAGGGGACTTTCCCGGCGTAACCTTTCCGGGAAGGCGCGAAATCTGGAAAAGTCTCTGTCCCGATCCATGGCTTTTGCTTACCGGAGAGGATTCGCCCGAAACGGGTGGGTACCATCCTGAGGAAATATTGAAATACCGGCATGCACATCTCGGAAAAAACCTGAGTGTGTCGTATAGGAAACCGCTGAAAATGGTGCGTGGCTGGCGCCAGTACCTCATGGACGATACGGGACGGCGATACCTGGACACGGTAAACAACGTCGCTCATGTGGGACACGAACACCCCCGGGTAGTGCGCGCTGGACAACGGCAAATGGCTGTTTTAAACACCAATACCCGCTATTTACACGACAATATTGTCCGTTTTACCGAAGAACTCCTGCAAACCTTCCCTCCCGGACTCAACGTGGCATTTTTGGTAAACAGCGGCAGCGAGGCCAATGAACTGGCCCTGCGCCTGGCAAAAAACTATACGGGACAAAAGGATATGGTGGTTGTGGAAGTGGGGTATCACGGCAATACACAGGGTTGTGTGGAGATCAGTTCGTATAAGTTTGACGGGCCGGGTGGCACGGGCGCACCGCCGTATATCCATGTCACGCCTATCCCGGATGTTTTCAGAGGCAAATACCGCGGCAACACGGTCGAAACCGGGCGTCAATACGCCGCACAGGTAGAAACAGCCGTAGAAAAGATAAGGGCGGATGGCCGTGCGCCTGCCGCATTTATTTGCGAGTCTGTGATCAGTTGCGGCGGGCAGGTGACTTTACCGCCCGGTTATCTGGCTGAATCGGTGCGGGCCGTGCGTGCAGCGGGCGGTCTGTATATCGCCGACGAGGTACAAACCGGCTGCGGGCGCCACGGTCAATACTTCTGGGCCTTTAAGGAACACGGCGTTGTGCCCGATATCGTCACGGTGGGCAAGCCTATCGGCAATGGCCATCCGCTGGGGGTAGTGGTCACTACCCGGGCTATTGCCGATGCCTTTGCCAATGGGATGGAGTATTTCAACACCTTCGGTGGCAACCCGGTATCCTGCGCCATCGGTCTGGAGGTACTTCGTGTGATCAGGGAGGAAGGGCTACAACAAAACGCCGTGGAAACAGGAGCATATCTGCATAGGCTGTTGAAAGATATGGCGCATCAGTTTCCTGTTATCGGCGATGTGCGCGGCCCCGGGTTGTTTCTCGGTTTTGAATTGATCAGCAACCCCGAAACGCTGGAACCCTCCGCCGATAAAACAGCATACCTCGCTAACCGGATGCGCGACCTTGGCGTGCTGATGAGTACCGATGGCCCCTATCACAATGTTTTGAAAATCAAGCCGCCTATGGTATTCGGGCGCCGCGATGCCGATTTTTTAGTGGAAATGCTGGAAAGAGTATTTAAGGAAGATTTCATGCGGTGAAACGTCTTGGCGCACGTTAAACCGGTAACGGCGGAAGATGACCTTTGGTTGTCTCTGCTATGGCCGCATACATCATCTGCCTGATCTGTATCCTGAAAAAGATAAACGCCTGCTGCACCACAAAAAACACCGGGATCAGAAGCACCGACGTCATGCCGGAATACCCCTCAAGGGTAAAGTAGGTG
>CALMBD010000259.1 GCA_937861115.1 uncultured Bacteroidota bacterium
AAAGGGCCCCGGCCTTCGGTACGCCAATATTTTCATCCTGCAAAACATCATTCAACCCGGCAATATTCAACAAAGCCAGCCGGTGCGTTCGCAGCTGCAGTCTGTATTCGGCAGCCTGTCTCTGGGCTACAAAAATATGGTCTACCTCGACGTAACAGGACGAAACGACTGGTCGTCGACCTTGGCTTACACGAGTTCGACCTCGTTCTTCTACCCGTCGGTGGGCATATCCGGCATCCTGTCGGAGATGTTTACCATTCGCGGCGTCAGTTTCGCCAAAGTGCGCGCTTCCTATGCAGAAGTGGGCAACGGCGTAAACCCGTACGACACCTACCGCCTGAACAGCCTCATTCCCGGCGGCGTGGTGCAAAACTCGATCGGATCACTTCCGGGCGAGGAGTTGAAACCGGAGTTGTCGAAATCGCTGGAATTCGGCGCCGACGTGCGCTTCTGGAACAACCGCGTAGGCCTCGATGTCACCTGGTACAAAACCAATACGACCAATCAGCGTATCCAGGTAGGCGCTCCGCTGGGCAGCGGTCTTTCCGCTTTTGTGATCAACGCAGGCGATATCCAGAACAAAGGCATAGAAGCTACGCTTTCATTTGTTCCTGTGCGCACCCAAAAACTGGAATGGTCGACGAATTTCAATTTTACGAGGAACAAAAACGAGGTACTGGAACTCACACCCCTGCTCGCAGACGGCGTGTATACGCTCACCGACGGCGGTGTAAATAACTACGACATGGTGATCCGCGAAGGCTATCCGTTCGGCGAGATCGGCGGAAAAGGCTTCCGCTACCTCAACGGGAAAATCGTGGTCAGTGCCGACGGCATCCCGCTTGCCGGCGCCGATACCGTACTGGGCAATCCGGCTCCCGATTTCACCCTGGGATGGAACAACAACATCACCTTCGGCAATTTCTCCGTAGGCTTCCTGATCGACGGTCGCTTCGGCGGCGAAGTGATGTCGGTAACACAGGCTGTTATCGATCGTTTCGGCGTATCACAGGCCACTTCCGACGCGCGTGATGCAGGCGGCGTGCGGGTTCCGGCTGTGCTGGAAGACGGCACCGCCTACAACGGCACACTCGATGCTGAAAAATATTATGTGGCTGTAGGTGGACGCGATGGCATTACGGAAGCGTATATTTACAATGGCACCAGCGTACGACTGCGCGAACTTACAGTTGGATACAGCTTCCCCAAATCTTTCACCAGCAAGATCAGCAAAGGAGCAGGACTGCGTTTGTCGTTCGTAGCCCGCAACCTGATCTACTTTAAAAATGACGCGCCGTTCGACCCGGATATTGCCATGTCGACAGGCACCGGCCTGCAAGGGGTGGATGTATTCAGTGCACCGGCAGTACGCAGTTACGGCCTGAACCTCGGGTTTACGTTTTAACGTCATTGATCGTCATTGCGTCATTTTAGCATAACGACCCTGACATGACGAATGACGACAATACCAAACCGTTCACTCTAATTAATTGATTTTCATAAAATTGATCAATACAATGAAAAATAAAATAATGCTTTCCCTGAGCGCAATCGTGTTGGTGGCAGCGGGTCTGTTCACCTTCCAGAGTTGCACCAAGGATTTTGAAGAAATAAACCGCGACCCGTACGCGGCTACCGACGAGCAATTGCCTGTCGGCGAGGAATTCAAGCAGGTGCTGCAAAACATTTATTCCTATTCTCCGGCATGGGTCACCCAATTGCAGCAAAACCTGATCGGCGATGTGTATTCCGGTTATATGATGCCGCCCACGCCGTTCCGGGGCAATTCGAACAACATGACGTACGACCTCGTTGACGGCTGGAACGAATGGCCCTGGAATGTGGCCTATCAGAGCGTCATGGCGCCGCTGGCGTCGGTGGATCGCAAGGCAGGTACCAATTTTCCGGAATTCAACGCCTGGGCCAAGATCTGCCGTGTCGCAGCCATGCACCGCGTGAGCGATATCTATGGCCCGATCATTTACTCCAGTTACGGCGTTCTGACGCCCAACGGAGGCGTAGCATACGACTGTCAGGAGGTTGCTTACGACCTGTTCTTCAAAGACCTGGATGCTGCCATTGCAACGCTGACACCGCTGGTGAATGATGCCAATGCCACGGCGAATTTCACCAAGTTCGATCTCGTATACAGCGGCGATATCACCAAATGGGTAAAGTTCGCCAATTCGCTGCGCCTGCGCCTCGCTATTCGTATCTCCAAAGTTGACGCCACACGCGCCAAGATAGAAGGAGAAAAATCATTGGCCCATCCGCTGGGCGTGATCACGTCCAACGACGGCAACTTCCTCGTGACCAGTGCAGACGGCACCACGCACCCGCTCAACGTAATGGACAACGCCTGGAACGACATCCGCATGGGTGCGCCGATGGAATCTATCCTGACCGGCTACAACGACCCGCGTCTGCCCAAGTACTTCGAATCCTCGCTCATCGTGCCCGGCCAGTTCAAAGGCATCCGGCTCGGTATCGCGATCGCTTCAAAATCGGATTACGAAGGATTTTCCGCGCTTGTTGATCTCGACAAAGTGCAGCTCATGACCGCAGCCGAAGTATTCTTCCTGCGCGCCGAAGGCGCATTGCGCAACTGGAATATGGGCGGTACGGCCCAAAGCCTTTATGAGCAGGGTATTCAGGTGTCGTTCGACCAGTACGGGCTCGGCAGTGCGGCAAATTATATCGCCGGCACAACCCTTCCCGCACCGTATGTCGATCCGGTCAACGCCGGAAACAATGCCGGTCCTGCAGGTAACGTCGACGTCAAATGGGACGATGCAGCCAGCCAGGAAACCAAACTGGAGCAGATCATCACCCAGAAGTGGATATCCATGTACCCGGACGGGCAGGAAGCGTGGTCGGAATACCGGCGCACCGGTTTTCCGCGTTTGTACCCGGTACTTGTGAACAACAGCGCCGGCAAGATCAACACACAGGCCGGGATCAAGCGCATCAATATGCCTGCGCCCGAATACCGCACCAACAAGGAAGAGGTGACCAAGGCCGTGCAATGCCTCGGCGGTCCTGACAACGGCGGCACCAGCCTTTGGTGGGATGTCGATTAAACTTAGGAACTTCTACGATTTTGTATAGTGGATTGCGCCTGCCTGCCAGTTGTGCAGGCAGGCTTTTTAGTCTGACACATGAGTCATGCGAATCAGGGGTTGAAAATAAGCGAGAATTGGTTTTCAGCCTTTTAGACCTATAAGGTTTGCCAAACCTTATAGGTCTCGTGCCTAAATGTTCAATTTTCAAAGTCCAAAATCAACCCCTGATTCGCGTGACTCATCCCGAATCTATTTCCCGCAGATTGCCATACGAAATTCGGAATGACTCATGTGTAAAAAATCAACCCTGCCTACCTTTGCCAAGCCATGAAATACATCTTGCTGCTTCCCATTGTGATACTCTGTTCCTGCGGTGAAAAACCGCCTCCCGGTGCAATGTTCAGCGAAGTGCCGCGCGGCAAAACAGGCATCGATTTCCGGAACCTGGTCATCGAGAAAGAAACCTTTAATATTTTCAAATACCAGTACTTCTACAACGGCGGCGGCGTGGCGGTCGGCGATTTCAACAACGACGGCCTGCAAGACCTCGTGTTTACCGGCAACATGGTCAAAAACAGGCTATACCTCAACAAAGGAGGCCTTGAATTTGAAGATGCCACGCAAGCCTCCGGTATTGCCGCCAAAGAAGGCTGGTGTACAGGCGTCACAACCGTCGATATCAACCTCGACGGTAAACTCGACCTGTATATTTGCCGGGCCGGCTACCCGTTCGACGAGCTCCGAAAAAACCTGCTTTTTATCAACAAGGGCATTTCAGATGCCGGCGAAGTGCTGTTTGAAGAGAATGCCGCCGCATACGGGCTCGACGACGCCGGACATTCTACCCAGGCTTCCTTCTTCGATTACGATAAGGACGGCGACCTCGACCTGTTCCTGATGAACCACTCCACGGTCGAATACTCGCGCGGCTCGCTCGACATCTACCAGATCAGGAACAAACAAAATCCTGCTTTTACCAATAAACTGTTCCGAAACGACCAGGGTCGATTCACCAACGTTACCGAACAGGCGGGCATTACCTCCAACGTTCTCACCTTCAGCCTGGGGCTTTCCACCTGCGACATAAATATGGACGGCTGGCCAGATATCTTTATCGGCAACGACTTCAACGAGCCCGACTACCTGTTCATCAACCAGCACGACGGTACTTTCCGCGACGAGTTGAAAACGCGATTCGACCACACCTCGCTGTTCACGATGGGCTGCGATGTGGCGGATTTCGATGGCGACGGCCTGCCCGACCTCGTCAGCCTGGATATGCTGCCGGAAGGCAACCACCTGCAAAAAATGCACTCCGGGGTCGACAATTTTGAAAAGGTGAACCAGATGATCCGCAGCGGCTTTTACAAACAGTACAGCCGCAACATGTTGCAGCACAACAACGGCGACGGCACCTTCAGCGAGGTAGGCCAACTCGCCGGGATATCGAACACGGACTGGAGTTGGGCCTCCCTGTTCTTCGACTTCGACAACGACGGCCGGCGAGACCTGTTTGTCTCGAACGGCTACCCACGCGACCACACCAATATGGATTTCCTGAAGTTCACAGCCGATGAAGTGTTGCGTATACAGCGCGGCGAGGAAAATATTGGTTTCCAGGACTACCTGAAAAAGATGCCCCCGATCATCGAACCGAATTACTTTTTTAAAAATGAGGGCGGGTTGAGATTCACCAACCAAACCGGCGCCTGGGGCCTGTCAAAACCCGTCGTCACCCAAAGCGCGGCCTGGGCCGATCTGGACAACGACGGCGATCTCGACCTGGTGTTGAACAACACCAATGAATACGCCGACATCCTCGAAAACCACGCCGGAGAAAACCAGGATCAGCACTGGCTTCGCTTCCGGCTGCTGGGCAGACAGGAGAACCCTGCCGGTACCGGAACAAAGGTTTTTGCCTATGCCCGCGGAACGCAGTTCTACCTGGAGCAAAATCCGGTGCGCGGTTTTCAGGCCTCCATGGACCCGATCCTGCATATCGGGCTTGGTCCGATTGATCAGGTCGACTCAATTGTCGTTGTTTGGCCCGGTAATGAAAAGCAGGTGCTGGAGCAGGTCAGGTCCAATCAAACGCTTAGCCTGAACATCCGGGATGCCGGGGAGCGTTATGTATACAGGGCGCCTTCAATCGAGCCTTTTTTTAGTGAAGCACCCGGAGCGCTTCCATTTCAACACATTGAAAATGAGCACAACGACTTCAAACGACAGAGCCTGTTGCCCTGGTTTTACTCCCGGCAAGGACCGGCACTGGCCGTCGCCGATCTCGATGGAGACGGGCTGGATGATGTGTTCATGGGCGGCGCCAAAGGGCAGGCAGGGCAGGTATTGCTGCAACAAAGGGGCAACGGAACCTTCAGACCGTCCTCAACCTTCGAGGCAGATGCAGCGAGCGAAGACGTTGATGCCTGCTTTTTTGACGCTGATGGCGACGGCGACCAGGATTTATATGTGGCATCAGGTGGCTATGAATACGAAGAACAGGCGCCTGAGTTGCGCGACCGGCTGTACATAAACGACGGACATGGCCATTTTTCAAGGGCCGGCGATGCACTTCCCAACCTTCCCTACCCTGCTTCGTGCGTCCGCGCTGCGGATGTGGACGGCGACCGGGACATCGACCTCTTTATCGGAGGCAGTGTTATTCCCGGCAAGTATCCATACGTGGCGCCGGGCAGGTTGCTGCTGAACGATGGAATGGGCCGGTTCAGGGAAGACGAGCGATTCCACATTGCTCCCGTAGCAGCAGGCATGCAGGACGGCATCGCCTCACAGGCCGTTTTTGCCGACCTGGACAAGGACGGCGACCCGGACCTTATTACCGCAGGCGAATGGTCGCCAATCCGTGTTTTTGAAAATCAAAACGGGGTGTTCAGCGAACAGTCCGATAAGTATATCTCCTTTATTTCCAGTGGCTTATGGAACACCTTACAGGCCGCCGACCTCGACGGCGACGGCGATATTGATCTTATCGCCGGCAACCTGGGGCAGAATACGCAGCTGCGGACAAAGGACAAAGAGCCGCTTGACATCTGGTTTGGCGACTTCGACAACAACGGCAGCGTCGATCCGTTGATCTGCTATTTCGTACAGGGAAAATCATACCCTGCGGCTTCTATGGAAGACCTGACCGGGCAATTGCCGGTGCTGAGAAAGAAGTTCAACTATTTCCGGGATTATGCCGATGCACAGGCAGCCGACATTCTCAGTCCGGAACAGATGAAATCAGCCGGGCACCTAGATGCTGCCATACTGGAAACGATCTGGCTGGAAAACAACAACGGGCATTTCGAGCGGCACGACCTGCCTGTAGAGGCCCAAATCGCGCCTGTGCAGGCCATCGCCACCCTCGATGCAGACGGCGACGGCATAACGGACCTGATCCTCGCCGGCAACCGCACCAACGCCCGCGTAAAATTCGGGAGCCTCGACGGCAACCACGGCCAGTTGTTCCTGGGCGACGGCAAGGGCGGGTTCCGCTTTGTCCCCTACCCCAAAAGCGGTTTGAAGATCAGGGGCGATGTGCGCGGGCTGAAAACAATACGAATAGCCGGTAAAGCAGCGGTAGTGTTCGGGGTGAACAACAGTGCTGCCGGTGTTTTCACCCGGACCAGATAAGCCCGATGTGCCCTATTGCTTCATCGCTTCATCCGACATACCCAGCAATCCCATCATCCAGGAATATTCCAGCGCGCGCTCCTTCAGCCTGCTGAAACGGCCTGATGAGCCTCCGTGCGAGCCGGTCATGTTGGTTTTGAACAACAGTACATTCCTGTCCGTCTTCAGGTCGCGCAGTTTGGCGACGTATTTGGCCGGTTCGAAGTATTGTACCTGAGAATCGGAAAAAGAGGTGAGCACCAACAGGTTCGGATAGTTTTGCCGCTTCAGGTTGTCGTAGGGAGAATACGTTTTCATGTAGTCGTATTCGGCTTTTATTGCCGGGTTCCCCCATTCTGTATATTCGCCCGTGGTCAGCGGAATACTGGCATCGCTCATGGTCGTGAGCACATCCACAAAGGGCACGCCGGAAATAATGCCTTTGAACAGATCGGGACGCATGTTTGCCACAGCGCCCATCAGCAAGCCGCCGGCGGAACGCCCCTCCGCGAACAGACGATCGGGAGCCGTATACTTTTCCCTGACCAGAAACTCCGCACAGTCGATGAAATCGGTAAACGTATTCATCTTTTTCATCATTTTGCCCTCCTCGTACCATTTGTAACCCATTTCCATACCGCCGCGAATGTGTGCGATCCCGACGACGAAGCCCCTGTCGGCAAGGCTGATCTTGTCGCGGTTGAAATACGGATCGTACGAAGAGCCGTAACTGCCGTATCCGGTGAGGTGACAGGGCGCAGTACCGTCGCGTTTCAGGCCTTTTTTGTACATCAGGGATATGGGCACTTTGGTGCCGTCGCGTGCGATTGCCCAGATAAACTCGGTTTGATAATTATTCGCATCGAAGCCGCCGAGCACGGGCGCCACTTTTTTCACCTCGCCTTTACGGGTTTCCATGTCGTAATCGATCACCGTATAGGGCGTTTTCATCGAATTAAACCCATATCGCAGGGTTTTGGTGTCGAATTCGGGGTTGGCGTCGATATTGCAGCCGTAGGTCGGCTCACCGGTCTCGATGTAGTGGCTTGCCTTGTCTGACCAGCGGATGACGTGTAACTGTCCAAGGCCGCCCTTGTGCTCCTCCGTCACCAGGTAATCCTTAAACACGGTAAAGTTGTCGATCAGCACGTCGTCGCGGTGCGGCAAAACGTCTTTCCAGTTTTCCCGGCGCGGATCGCTTACCGGTGTTTCCATGATCCTGAAATTGGGCGCTTCCCAGTTCGTGCGGATCAGGAATTTGTCGTCGAGGTGTTCCAGGGTGTAGTAAAAGTCCTTTTCGCGCGGACGGACAGACTTGAATGTGCCGGTCGGATCGTTGGCATCGAGATAATGCACCTCTACCGTTTGGGTGTAGGCGGAGTTGATAAAGAAAAAGCGTTCCGACTTGGACTTGCCCAGGTAAGCGTATTGGGTCTCGTCTTTTTCTTCGTACATCAACACGTCCTTTTTGTGGTCGGCGCCCAGCACATGGCGCCAGATTTTGTCATTGCGCAGCGTTACGGGGTCTTTGGTATCGTACAGGATCGTTTTTGAATCATTTGCCCAGGCGAAGGAGCCGCCGACATCGAAGGAGTCCGGCAGGATTTGTCCGTTGGACAGGTCTTTGAAAAACAGTTTGAACAGGTTTCGGCCGGAGTAGTCCACAGCGTAGGCCAGCATGCGATTGTCGGGGCTGACGGAAAGTCCGCCCAATTGGCAATAAGGCTTGCCTTTGGCCAGTTCATTCACATCGACCAGTATCTCCTCCGCTGCATCGAGCGTGCCTTTTTTACGGCTGTAAATCTGGTATTCCTTGCCTTTTTCAAACCGTCCGATGTACCAGTATCCGTTTTTGAAATAGGGCACACTGCTGTCATCTTCCTTGATCCGCGCCTTCAGTTCTTCAAACAGTTTTTCCCTGAGCCCTGCCACCGGTGCGAGCACGGAGTCGGCATAGCGGTTTTCCGATTCGAGATAAGCCTTTACCGCAGGGTTTTCCCGTTCGTTGAGCCAGTAATAATCGTCGGTGCGCTTGTCGCCGGAAGCCGATATGAGTTCTTTCGGTTTTTTTTCCGGATGGGGAGCGGTAAAGTGGTCCGGTTGGAATAAAGAGGGTCGCACGGTAGCAGTTGTGTTGTGATCAGATGTAGTCTGTTGCTGACAGGATACCAGCAGGGCAGATACCAGAATGGCAAGGGTGGCAAAATGTTTCACGGTTTGGGCATTTTTAATTGTTTAATAGAAAACCGATTTGTTCAGAACCGGTATTGAACACGGGTAGTAAAGGTATTATCCTTCGCATCCTTTTCAAAGCCGGCAAGCCTCGTGCTTTCATTGTGCACGATATCGAACCAGGTGGTAACTTTCAGGTGGGGGTTTGCGTAAAAAACATAGCCAAACCCGAATGTGCTGTATTTCATATCTGCCCAGGTGAAAGTCGCATCGATCGCATTGCCGCTGACTGCTGAATTGGGATCATACCAGTCGTACTTGAGCACCAGTTGGTGCCGTTCGCTGCCGAGGTGTTGAAGGAAATAAAAATATGCGCCGTTAAACGAGCGGATGAACAACGGTGCAGGGTCGCCTTTGCTATCGAGGGGGACGGTGCCCGGCGTTTCCGAGGTGTTTTTTGTAGCGGATTGTTTTCCCGCCACGTATTCCGCCCGGAATTCGGTAAAACCTTTTCTATTGGGCAACCTGATCTGCATGTCGGCGCCGAAGTACTGCCTTGGGGCGACCTTTCCAATATTGGTCCCGGCAGAATCCGGGCTAAAGGCGCCGTTTTTCATGCGGAAAACGGTCGCAGTGTTTTGCCGTATGCCCCCCATCAACATGGATACCGCAGCCGTGATGCGCAGCCCCGAGGGCAATTTAACCGATTTTAGATTGAGCCTCGTGATCAGGTCTTTCCGGCTGTCGAACTCGGCCGGCCCCGCTAACCCCTGACCGTTGAACAGGCCTACATCCAATTTGAATTGTCGTAGAAAGTGGTTTTCCCGTCTCGGTTCTATGGTTAGCATGGCCCCCAGATCACGCTCGGTTTTCATCAGCAACTGCGACATCCGGCCCCGTTCGGGCGATTCCCGGTCGGAGGAAGAGTACAGCACTTCCTGTCCGAACGGCCGGGCAAATATGCCGGTCGTCAGCGCGAACAATTCCAGTTTGTTTTCAAAAATCCGACCCCAGAAGTCACGGGTGACAAACCCGCGTTCGGTGCCGTCGAACTGGAATACAAAGAACACCCTGGGTTGCTGTTTTTCGTTGTATAATGCATAATCGAGGCGCAAACGCCCGCGCCGAAGCATGAAACGGTTGTCTACATTCGGGGCATAATCGCCGCCATTGAAACTTCTTGCGCCCTTTGACTCGGCGGCCTGAAATTGCGGCTGCAGATAGCCGGAGAACCTTATGTGTTCGAATTTTTGATACAACCGGAAAAATTCACGGCCAAAACCGCGGGTCGTATCGATATCATTGAGGGTTTGGGCATGCAGTGCCGTAGCCCAGCAGCTCGCAGCGAGTACTGCGATCAATAGTCTAGTCATAGGTTAGGATGTTTCAGCGGTAAATCTCTATATTTTACCTTAAAAAAATCAAAACAAATTTTCAAAAGCCCTTGCCCTACCTTTGCGATAGAAAAAACTGGAAACCCGTGAATAAAGGCAAATCAGAAACGTCGGCGAGATCAAATGCAAATGGCAAGAGTGAAGAGGCCATCGAGCTTCGCAGGCGTTGCGAACAATTGTCGCGCTGGGCATTTACCGATTTTGAGCGCGCCAAAAAACTGCTCGATGAATTGGCCGCCATGGTCACCAAACAGACCCCTTTCGATGTCCGGCTGGCCTATGCCACACACGCCGCGTTTCTCCACAACCAATGGCACCACTACGATAAAGCCCTGGAATACACCAAACAAGCCATTTCCATCCTGGAAAGTCTGGCCGATGCGCCGGCGCTGGTGGAGATGTGGGCCGATCAGGCCGCCATTCACCTCAACCGCCGCGACTGGCGCGCTGCCGAGAAAAGCCTCGACCGTGCCCGGCGGTACCTCAGCGACGCTATTTCGCCCATCTTGCTCGCGCACCTCTCGTGCCGGGAAGGTTTTTTGCACCTGCACCTGGGCAACCACCGCCAGGCCCTGGACTGCCTCATGGAGGCAGAGAAAGACATGCTCGCGCTGGATGAGGAGACCGCGGGTTTGAAAGACTACTACATACAGACGCTTATCTTCAGCGGCCTGGGCGATCTGTACGAGCGGCTCGGTGAAAAGGCAAAAAGCCTGGAAGCATACCGCTGCGTACTGCCCATTGTGGAACGGCACGGGCTGCGCCCGCGGCTTTCGTGGCATTATCTGAATGCCGGGCGGGCAGCCATGGCCCAGCAGGACGTCACGCAGGCGCAGGCCAGCTTTGAAAAAGCAATGGAAGTCGTCAGTGAAGGCGAATCTGAAGCCAAAACGCATGCGCTGGGCAACCTGGGCATCCTGGCGCTATGGGCCGATAATACCGCGCGCGCGCTGGCCCTGTTCGACAAAGCGGCGGCAGAGTATGAAAACCCTTCCAAACCGGCTGATTTTACCAACCTGTCGAAGATAGAAAGCTGGCGCGCAGGGCTGTTCTCCCAGTTGAACGACCCCGTCAAAGCCCGGTTTCACCTGGAAAGGTCGTGGGAAACCGGCCAGAACGGACACGACCTTTATCACCTGAGCCAGGTAGCCCAAAACCTCGCAGCGCTGCACGAAGAACGCAAAGATTTCGAGCAAGCCTATGAATGGCAGCGGCAGACCTCTGAACTGGTCGCCAAACACTACCACCAGTTGCGCGACCGGGAACGGGAAGAGATCGAAGCGCGACACCAGCTGGAACGCAACCGGCAGGAGGCACAGATGGCACGGCTGCGTGTAGCGAGCCTGCAACTCAAGGCTTTGCGCGCGCAGATGAACCCGCACTTTATGTTTAATGCACTGAATGCCATCCAGGGACTGATCACCTCCGGTCGCAACAATGAAGCAGAGTCGTACCTGGCCAAATTTGCCAAGATGATGCGGCACACCCTCGAATATTCCGACCTCGAGGTTGTATCGCTGGAACAGGAGATCGAATTTCTCGAACGGTACCTGGATATCAACCGCAAACTGCGCTTCAGGGATAAATTGCACTACAAGATCATTTCGCCCTCCGGACCGGACATGACCGATCTGCTGGTACCAACCATGATCCTGCAGCCGTTCGTGGAAAACGCGATCGAACACGGTATCCGTCCGCGACAGGAGGGCAACCTTCGCATTGAGTTTATGCTTTCCGACGACGGACAGGTCCTGCGCTGCATCATTGAAGACGACGGCGTGGGTTACAACAAGGGCAAACAAAAACTGACCGAAGGCGCAGCATTCCAGTCGCACCGCTCCCGCGGCATGGAGATCACCCGGGAACGGCTGTCGTTGCTGCACCAGCTGCAAAAGCACGAAAGCGGCGATTTTATCCGGATTTCCGACCTGGGTGATTTGACACAAAAAGAACGCAGCGGAACCCATGTTGAAGTACTGTTGCCCATCATGGAACAGGAGGGCTGAAAAAACTTAACAATAACTTAACTTGCGCCACAGAACGCCCGTAATCAGCATCTTACTTTTGCGGCGAATTCGACGGTTAAGCCTCGATTCTGAATATTTGCACAAAACAATATTTTTATGGCGCTAGCCTTTATTGCCGATCTTCCCACCTCCACTGCCCTGCTTCTGGTATTATGCCTCATCGCTGTTTGTTTTTTTGAAGCGATCAATGGCTTTCACGACACCGCCAATGCGGTAGCGACGGTGATCTATACCAAAACACTCAAACCGATGAATGCCGTGATCTGGTCGGGCATCTGGAACTTTCTGGGTGTTTATGTGGGCGGTATCGCCGTTGCCATGGGTATCATTAAACTCATACCCCTCAACGACCTGATCCTGCAACCCATCGGCGAAAACAGCGCCCTTGTGCTGGCTATATTACTCTCGGCCATTGTCTGGAATCTCGGCACCTGGTACCTGGGCATCCCTTGTTCCAGCTCGCATACCCTGATCGGGTCGTTACTCGGAGCAGGATTTGCTTTTTACAGTATCCACAACGGCTCGGGACCCAACTGGGGCAAAGCGGCCGACATCGGGCTTTCCCTGTTGCTTTCGCCGGCATTTGGTTTCAGCCTGGCCATAATGCTCATGTACCTGCTGAAGACAACCATTAAGAACAAGGTCATATTCAAAGAACCCGACAAGAAAAAAACACCGCCGATGTGGATACGTGCCATCCTCGTCACGACCTGTACATTGGTCAGTTTTTTTCACGGGTCAAACGACGGACAAAAAGGCGTGGGCCTGCTGCTGGTCGTATTGATCGCCTTTATGCCCCTGCAGTATGCCTTCAACCATGAAGTGCCTTTGGATAAGTTCAAGGCCTCCGTACGCAATGTTGAATACCAACTCAATACCGCAGCGACAGGCAACGATGCCGAGCACACCCGCGGTTTAGCGGCTGTCGCCGGAAAGGTCGCTGCCGAAATGGACAACGTCGATATGAAGAATAAAGAACAGGTGTTCGCGTTGCGCAAATCCATTCAAAGTCTGAACAAGAGCCTGGAGGCCGACCTGAAAACCAGGGCCATCCCGACACAGGTAGAAGGGATTATCCGGCATGAGCTGAAGACACTCAAAAGCACCTATGAATTTGCACCGCTCTGGGCGATCATTCTCATTGCATTTTGCCTTGGTGTCGGCACCATGATCGGCTGGAAACGCATCGTTGTGACCATTGGTGAAAAAATCGGAAAAAGCCACCTGACCTATGCACAGGGCGCCAGCGCTGAAATTTGTGCTGCAGCCACCATAGGCGTTAGTACGGCATTCGGGCTGCCGGTAAGTACGACACACGTGCTTTCGTCGGGTATCGCGGGCACCATGGTTGCCGCCGGCGGTATCAAAAACCTCCAGAAAAAAACGATCAAAAATATCGCCATTGCCTGGGTACTCACCCTGCCGGTGACCTTTGTTCTGGCAGCGATATTGTTCTTTTTCCTTAGAATGGTGCTTTGAGAAAGGGGGGCGGAGGTTGGCGGGTTTGCCAAAGTCAGCGCGAGTTTGTCATGTTTGTAAACAACTGTCCGCTCTACAAGGGGTAATTGCGAGGTTACCCGCACTTGGAGCGGTCGGGTGTTTACAAACATGACAAGGGAACATCGGAGCGATGCCTAATGTGATTTGC
>CALMBD010000260.1 GCA_937861115.1 uncultured Bacteroidota bacterium
TGGAGGACGCCGCCGGAAACCTCTGGTTCAGCACCTCGGAAGGAATTGCCAGGTATGACGGGAAATCTTTTGTCAGTTTTCCGAAGAAGGGTGGAGCGGGTTGTTAGTGGAAAATAGATGCACATGCGAAACAATGCCTGCCGGTTTTCCATGGAAAACCGGCAGGCATTGTTTCGTCTCCCCAATTCATTCAGACTCGCAAAAAGGCGCCCTCCCGGCAGGTTAAAACGTTTTAAATTTGCCCTGTTCACGTATAAATTAAATCAATGCAATCAATCATTGACCATTTCCAAAAATACCTCCCGCTGACGGATGCGGAACGGGAGATGATCTTGGCCAGGGCAAAGCAGCGTAATATCAAACGCAGGCAGATGATCCTGCAAGAGGGATTTACCTGCAGGCATTATACGTACATCATGAAAGGCTGTTTTAAAATGTATGGCGTGGATGACCGGGGTGTCGAACACAATATACAGTTTGCCGCTGAAGGAGACTGGATTGCAGACATAGGGAGTTTTCATTCAAAAAAAACCAGCAAGCTTTTTATCGAAGCCGTTGAGCCTTCGGAAATCATACAAATTGAGCAACAGGATTTGTACTTTTTATATATCAATATTCCCAAACTTGACCGGATATTCAAGGTGATTATCGAGAATAAATATGTCGAATTACAGAACCGGGTATTGCAGAATATCAGTTCTACGGCACAGCAGCGTTATTCAAACTTTCTGGAACAATATCCCCAACTCGCATCCCGCCTGCCCAATGTGCAAATCGCTTCCTACCTGGGCATCACACCGGAGTTTTTGAGCAAAATCCGCAAGGATTTATCCCAAAAATAGCCTCACCCTGTAGAGCGGACGGTTGTTTACAACAGGACAACTCACGTTGGCTTTTAATGACCTGTGGCAAATGCCCGCGCAATTGCGCCCGGGAAGCACTTCGATGATCCCTTGTCCTGTTGTAAACACCTGTCCGGATCGCGTACGGGCAACCTCGTATTCTCAGTTCTTAAATTATATTAAGACGATTTCTTAAGAACGTTTATAGGTCGTCCTCTTTCCAGGGGCCCACCTTTGCATTGTCATTTAATCATAAAACATTTAAAAAACGGACAATGGAAAATTCAAGCAAACTTAAGGTCGCTGTCATCGGACTGGGCAATATTGGTCAGGTAATAGCCGGAAATCTGGTAAAGGGCAATCGCCCGGTCATCGTCGCCGACAGGAAGATGGCAAAAGCCAGGGAATTATCTGAAAAGTGGGGTGAATTGTCACAGCCTATGGAGATAGCAGAAGCCATAAAAGCGGCAGACATCATTATTTTGGCTGTTTGGTTTCCTGTTATCAAAGAGTTGTTTTACCTGTATGAAGGTAATTTACAAGGCAAGATCATCATAGACCCTTCCAACCCGATTGCTCCAAATGATAACGGCGGCTTTGACAAAATCATTGGCGAGCATGAATCTGCGGGTGAAATCAATGCGTCATTGCTTCCCCAAGGCGCCAGACTGGCCAAAGCATTGGGAACGCTTGGCGCGGCATCACTGGCAAATGCGGCCTTTCAAAATCCGGAACCCGCCGTGTTGTTTTACGCTACCGACGATGCAAGTATCAACCAACCGGTAGAGCAACTTATCCGGGACAATGGATTTGAACCGCTACGGGTGGGTGGACTCGACCAGTCCATTCGCATCGAAGTGTTTGGCGATTTGCATCAGTTTGGCGCATTGGGAAAAACGGTCACGGCATCGGAAGCCAAACAGAAAGTGTAACGACCTATTGTGAAAAATATCCCTATGGAGCAAACCCGGAAGCAGGGCACTTTGCTCAGGCGACGGGTGTGAAGCCGCGGGAAGAGAAGTTGTTTTTTTGATTTTACGAGGTATTGACAGTGCTTCAGGCTGCTTTTCCCAACCGGTCTTTTACTATCGCGACCATGAAAGCGCGAACATCAGGAGAACTTTTTACAAGGTCATAGGGCAGCCGGATAATGAAATTATGCCTGCCTTTATCATCCACCCATTCATCTTCTTCCTGATCGGTTTCATCTTGCGTACACAGGAATGTAATCCCCACGTTCGGAAGGTGCGGGAATTGTGCCGCGAC
>CALMBD010000261.1 GCA_937861115.1 uncultured Bacteroidota bacterium
AAGCGCAACACGTGTTCGTTATCCGCTCCTGCCGTATCCAGCGCGATCAGATCGGTCTCCGTCAGTTCGGTAAATTCATTCGGCGGTATGATATTCGGGCAATTGAACGATGTCTGGGTACATGACGGGTCGGTTCCGGTCAGAAAGAACCAACCCTGAGGGCTTATCTTTGATGAATTAATATTTGACAACTGCGTCCAGAATGGTGCGTTATTCTGCGCTTGAAACAAGAGACCATCATAAAAAGCATCCAGATTCGTATTCGCACCCGCCCAGGTGTTGCCTGTATTGAGTTGCGGGTTCAGCGCGGCAGCCGGCGGGAAGTAAAGCGCCCGTTCATGGTCGCCGTAGGCGGTGGTATAAAATTTTATATCTGTATTGGACATATCGAAGCGCGACCCGAGATCGGTATCATCGATGCTGTTGCAGCAAAAGGCCAGGTTTGAAGAATTAACTGTTCGGATACCGGCGTTTCCCGTCGGGTTTTGATAATTAATCCCGCTGACTGTGTTGTCGTAAATCCGGCAGTTTTTGACCCCTTTTATTGAAAGACCGCTACCGGTTTTATCATACTGAAAATTGACGATGTTATCTGATACATCACCAATTCCGGTATTATTACTTAGAGAGAACCCGGACATGCCGTTAGCCCCCGGGAAGTTATTCAGATTGGTGATGTCGTTTTCATACAATTGATAGGGCGTCATTATGTCGTCGGCTAAAACTCCTCCCTTGAAATATGACGGGCACGGCCCGCCAAAGCAGCCTAATTCATAACTGAGATGATTGTCTTCAACATGCAGATTGTTCCCCATTTTTTTAGGGTGCGCTCTCAATTCCAGGCATCCGGTTGCCCTGATGGTGTTGTTTCGTATGCCGACCGAGTTTTTTATATCGATGCCGAGCTCGTAATCATAGATAATATTAACGATAGAGGGAGGATTCACCTGATCTTCACCAATGTTAAAAAAGCGGGCATTGTCAAACAGGATGGCTGTATTGGCTAAAGGCCAGACAGTGGAGTAAAACCTGTTGTTGGAAAAGTCATTCGGGTTCAAATGATTGACGAAGCCGACCGAACCTGTTATTTTCAGTCCATTAATGTTATCTTCGAAATCGTTGGAGACCAGGCGAAGACGGCACTCGTTTTGCGCGAGCACTGCGGTGGTGGCGTCCTGGATTTTGGAATCTTCCATATCCAGTTCGCCCCCCGGATTTCCCGATTTGGGCTCCAGCGTGATGCCCAGCCAGTTGCCTTCACATGCTTTAAGCAGGCAACCGTCGCGCAGTGTGAGGCGGTATGGCGCCTTGACGAATATTTTGGAACTTGATCCCATGTTAAAAGTTGTTCCGGTGAATGTGTAGTTCGCATCTACGAGAATGGTAGCGCCGCCTGGGATGGAAATACACCCGATGTTGGTACCTCCTGATGGCAATACGCCAACTGTAATCGCTTTCTGGATGGAAAAGGTGTCCCCTGTTATGTTAAGTCCTGCGGTGCAAGTACAGTTAGTTTGCGCAAACACATTCAGAGAATACATTAGCAAGAATACGGCAAAAATAATTGTTTTAACAAATGCGTGGGGGGGGCAATTGTTGACTTAAAATGTTTCATGTTAAGTGGTGTTTGTGAAATAATCGGTGGGATAAGAACGCTACAAAAATAAATTTCCCCAATCAATATGTCAACTATTTTCACTTTTCACAAAGGCTTTACGCTCCGCCAAACGCATCTCCTTGTTGCGTCTGCGGGATACTGCCGCTACCACCAGAATCGTGACTTCATACAGCAGATAAAGCGGAATGGCCACCATCGTCTGCGAAACCACATCGGGCGGTGTAATGATGGCTGCGATGATCAGGATGACCACGACCGCGTGGCGGCGGTAACTGCGCAGGAATGAAGGGCCGATCAGCCCGATTTTGGCAAGGAAATAGCCGAGAATAGGCATTTCGAACACGAGGCCCATCGGCAGGGTAAACATCGTCATGTACGTCACGTACGAATCGAGCGTGGGCGCCACTTCCAGTCCTTCCAGCGTATAACTCGCCAGGAAACTGATGGAAAACGGCGCGATCACGAAATAACCGAACGATACGCCGGCAAGAAAAAGCAGCGAACAAACGATCACCACGCCCCGAACGGCTTTGCGTTCCTTTTCATACAGGCCGGGGCTGATAAACTTCCAGAATTCCCAGAAAATAAAGGGGAACGCGCCGATGATACCCAGCCAGAACGATACGTACAGGTGCTGCATCAGCACCTCGCCCAACTGGCGCGTGATCAGTTTGAAATCGGGCGGCGTAAAACACATGCCCTCACCCAGGCCTACCGAATGGGAAAAATGGCATAACGTCCGGTAAGTGATAAAGTCCGGGCTTCGCGGGCCGAAAATGAGGACGTTGAAAATGAAGTCCTTGTTCAGGAATGCAACTGTGGCTACGGCGGCGATGGCCAGGGCAGACCGCAGGATATGCTTGCGCAATTCTGCGATGTGCTCAAAAAAAGACATCTCGCCTTTTCCATCCTTCAGGCGGTCGTGTTCGTGTTGCTGATCCAGTGGCATGAGTATTCCCGTATTAGACGCGGCAAAGGTAAAAGGTTAAGCCGTCGTCGGAAAAAAAAGACATGCCTTAACGGATGGTTTTCAAACGATCTCGCTCAGCAGATGTTCGATCTCGCCAAAAGCCTGATTGTCCTTGATGACATAGTACAACGCGCCTTTGGCGATGGTCTGCAGCGCTATGCCGTAGTGTTCCTGCGACGAGAGCATGACCACCTTGAGGTCGGGATCAACCGATTTGATGCGCTGGAGTATTTCCATCCCGTTCAGCGCGCCCGGTACAGCCGAGTCCAGGTAATAGTCGAGTACGATCACATCGGGTTTTTCCCCGAGTTGCTCCATACACGCTTCGCCGGTGGTGAAGGTGGAAACATTATAGCGCTCCAATGCCTCCAGATGATCGGTCAGCATGGTGAGAAACATATTGTCGTCGTCAACCAGAAACACGCTTTTTTTGCCGGTATCCATATTCCATTTGTTTTGCGGACAAGGTAGTAATTATTGGAATTTTTATGCGCAACAGGTTTTTATGTCGGTGGGTGGCCCGCTAGCTTGCAGGTTTCATATCGTCGACAGACCGCCGCATGTTTTTCAGGAGTTGCGCCACCATCTGCTCTATGTGTTCTGCCGGTTGTTGTTCGGCGATAGCGGCTTCGATGGCCGCAGCCAGTTCGCCGGTTTGTACGAGCCCCATCATGCGAAAC
>CALMBD010000262.1 GCA_937861115.1 uncultured Bacteroidota bacterium
AAACTTACCCCATGGCCTGCACTTATATACTTTACTCACCAACGCTGGACAGGTATTACATCGGCCACACAGATTCTTCCGTAGAAGAACGCATGTAAAAGCACCTTTCCAATCATGATGGATTCACTTCAAAGGCCAAAGACTGGCAAATAGTTTTCAGCAGAGAGTTCGAGGACAAATCCACCGCATTTGCATTCGAGCGGAAGTTAAAAAACTGGAAATCAAGGGCTGCAATTGAAAAACTGATCAGCGGAGCATAGCTCAGATGGTGCAGAGCATCCGCGGTTCGAATCCGTGTGTGCCCACCCGCTATAGAGCATGTGGCCTAATCAGTTAAGCCCCACAAACCCGTCAAAATTTTCCCTGTCTATCAGTGTCGTCTCACTACCTGGATACGCTTCCAGAAATGACTTCGGGAAGCGGGCGGGCTTTTTCGACTGCCATTTGAATTCAAAAGCGTGTAGCCTTCCACCGGCATCTTCCACATAGTCAATTTCCTGCTGCGTGGTGGTGCGCCAGAAGTAGGCATTGCAGAAGTAGTCCGTATACGCATTGCGTTTCATGCGCTCGGCCAACAGGAAGTTCTCCCACAGTGCGCCCGTATCGGTGCGCAAGGCAAGCGGCGAGAAGTTATTGATGATCGAGTTGCGGATGCCATTGTCAAGGAAGTATATTTTCCTGCCTTTGCGGATCTCGTTGCGGGCGTTGCGGCTGAGAGACGGCAGCCGGAACAGCACGAAAGATTGTTCGAGCAAGTCAACGTATTTTTCCACCGTGAGCGGGTCGGCGCCGATGAGCTGCGCTACCTCGTTGTAACTCACTTCGCTGCCGATCTGAAGTGCCAGCGCTTGCAGCAGTTTCACCAGCAGGGAAGGCTTTTTGATCTGGTCGAGGGTCAGGAGGTCTTTGTACATCAGCCCGTCACTGAGGTCGTTGAGGATTTTTTGCGCCTGCTGCGGTTCGTGCTGCACCACTTCCGGATAGAAGCCGTACAACATCCGGTGTTCCAACAGCGAGCGTTCTGCCAGGAAACCCTGATGGCCGCTCATCTCCACAAAGGAAAGCGGGTAGAGCGAGAATTCAAATTTTCTGCCCGTAAGGCTTTCCTTGGTTTGCGAAGCAAGGTCGAGGGAGGAAGAACCCGTCACGAAGAGTTGTACCTGCGGCAGGTGATCGGTAAGGAGTTTGAGCATCAGGCCGGCGTTTGTGAAGCGCTGCGCTTCGTCGACCACCACCACTTCGTTTTGCCCAACGATGGTTTGCAGGCGTGCCAGCGAAACATTGTCGAGCAACGAACGCGTTTCAGGATCGTCGCCGGTTAGCCAAAGCGTTTTTCGATCGAGGCTTTGGGTGATTTTCCGCACAAGGGTAGTCTTGCCTACCTGCCGGGGACCGGTGACAATGATGGCCTTACCCTTGCCCAGCCAATGCCTGATGTTTTGCTCCTGAGTGCGTGGAATCATTTTTTAAAGACAAAAATACATTTTTACAGATTCAAATCGAAAAAAATAGTCATTATTTTCGATTTGACGTACCGTGTTGCTCTGTTTTTAAAGTATCAAAGACTGGTGCAACGACATTTGGCACACCCACCCATAGCGCCCCCAAGCACCACCGTACCTCCATCCCGATTTTTTTGATTCCCGGCACGCCCCTATATTTGCCGTATAGCATGTCCATCCCGTCACAGGCCAATTTCCCCTTTGCTTATGCCGTTCCGCAACCATTTGTTACTCATCCTTCCTTTTTTACTGTTCACAGCACACGCGACCAGGGAGGAAACACCTTCCACCTTCCGCTCCGGCAAAGACTTCGCCCTCTTCTTCGCCGTATCCAACTACGACCAGTGGGACAAACTGCAAAACCCCGTCAAAGACGCAGAAGCCATCGCGGGTGACCTGAACAAATACTACGCCTTCGATACGATGGTCGTGCGCAATCCCACTTACGACAAGGTGATCGAGGTGCTGAACCGCTACACCGCCCGCACCTACGCTGACGACGGGCAATTGTTCGTGTTTTTCACCGGGCATGGTTACCTGAACAGCGTCAAGGAAGGCTTTTTTGTGCCCAAAGACGGACAGAAAAACGACCCGAGCCAGCGCAGTTACCTGGCGCACAACCGCGTGGCCTACCTGATCAACAACATTCCATGCAAACACATCCTGCTGGGCATAGATGCCTGTTATTCAGGGTCTTTTATGCGTACCATTCAGCAAAAGGGCGATATCGGGAAGCGGCCGGGCGAGACAGATGCAGCCATAAAAGAGCGTTTTATCCAGGATATGCTGCAATACAAAAGCCGCCTGGTGATCACCTCGGGCGGCGAGGAGCCTACCAATGACAAGTCCCAGTTTGCGCGGCAGATACTGGCAGCACTGCGCAGCCGCGGTGGCAACGGCGGCATCCTCGACTTTTACGGACTGGTCAGTTACCTGCAAAGTGCGCGCCCCACGCCACGTTTCGGCGAGTTTGGCGACAGCGACCCGGGCGGCCAGTTTCTTTTTGTGAACGAAGCAGCGGCTCAGGAGAACAAGTCGCCGGCCATTTCAGACTCCGACGGCGACGGCATACCCGATGCTTCCGATGCCTGCCCGCAGGAGTTCGGAACGGTCAACGCCCGCGGCTGTCCCGATGCCGACGACGACGGTGTGCCCGATCAAAGCGACCGCTGCAAATATGTCGCCGGACTTGCCCGCTGGCAGGGCTGTCCCGATACCGACGGCGACGGCGTGCCCGACCACGAGGACAAATGCCCCTCCGAAAAAGGCGAAGTTGCCCTCGAAGGCTGTCCACGGGCCGATAATATGATACTCGTCAGGGGTGGTACCTTCCAGATGGGCAGCAACGACGGTGAGGATGACGAAAAACCTGTGCACAGCGTAACGGTGAGCGATTTTTACCTGGGCAAATATGAAGTGACAGCGGCAGAGTTCAAAGCATTTGTGGACGCTACCGGTTATCAAACAGATGCCGATAAAGGGGGCAATAGTTGGGTTTACACAGAAACCTGGAAACAACAAAGTGGCGTAAACTGGAAATACGAAACCCGCGGCAACCTGCGCCCGTCCAGCGAATACAACCACCCTGTAATCCATGTGAGTTGGAATGACGCGACAGCATACTGCGAATGGCTAAGCAAAAAGTCCGGATTGAAATATCGCCTCCCCACCGAGGCAGAATGGGAATATGCAGCCGGCGGCGGCAGTACCGGGCGCACCAAATGGTCAGGTACTTCCAATGAAAACGACCTGATAAATTATGCCAA
>CALMBD010000263.1 GCA_937861115.1 uncultured Bacteroidota bacterium
GTTGACACTTTCCAGGTAGGGCGATTGGAGCATTGGTCGCAAGGTATCATTTGCGCCCGGGGTCACACCGAGACTATATACACCCGAGGCATTGGTTGTCGTCAGGTAAAAAGGCGACCACGCATTGGGAGCGTCCAGCCCTACCCGGATGCCGGGTACAGCGCTTTCGCCGGCTTCGCGAATGCCGTTGTTGTTGTCGTCCCGGTAAACGGTACCTGCTGCCAGTGTACCGTAAACGTCGGGTATGTCCGAGCGCAACACGCCGCCGCCGAAGTTGCCGGTAAAGAACATACTGTCGGCGAAAGTGACGCTGAGCAGGCCGTAGTTGTTTTCCACCGGTACCCATGTTTTGCAGGTATCCAGGGAAGCGAAAAAGCCGAAATCAGAATGGTACAGGTAGTATTTTCCTGCACGTTCAAATATTTCTGCGTGCGGAAAAAAGTCAAATATGGGACTGTTGTCTGAAAAGCCCAGATTGGGCAGTCCGTCGTGCGCGTAATGCCAGTCGAGGCCATCCGACGAGACATAGAAACGGTTCGGCCATGGGTTGCCGGATGCCTGGACTGAGGCGGTAAATATCTTGTCGTTGGCCACAAACAATTTGCCGAACTTACCTGTCAGGTTTGTTGATGCGGCATTCCAGGTTAGTCCTTTATCGGTGGAGATCAGCAGGTTGTTTGACCAGTCCACCGCAAAATATGTTCCGTTGAACCGGTTGACATATCTGGCCCCGGTAAATTGCCAGGTTTGTCCATGATCTGCCGAGCGCCACCAAACGAGATTTAGGTAGCTCCGGATAAAAATAACGTCGTCAAAGGCCTTAAGTGCGGTAAAATAAATACTGCCCGATTGGTTATTGGAAGGGTAAATCGTATCCCAGGTAGTTCCGCCATTTAGGGAGAGGTAAAAAAAGTCCCGGCCGTTTTCACCGATGCAGATCAAATTGCTGTCGGCAGACAGGAAGTCATATGTAATAACAGGTATTGGCAGCGGAGAATCAGGCATCCAGTTTTGTTGCGGCAGGTCGTAGGCGAATACGCCGTTGGGGGTGCCTGCCCATACTTTGTCTCCGTTGTGTGCAAGCGCATATACGGCTGCCGAACTGAGGCCCTGGTTTGAGGGTAATAATGACTGGGTGGCTTCGTCCCAATGGAAAACGCCTTTTTCATAGATAGCAGCCAACGCCTTTCCTCCGGCGGTAGCAAGATCTGCAATGTTCAACACATTGAGAGATGCGGTAGGTAATGCCTCCCAGGTAATACCGTAGTCCGGTGACTTATACAATTCGGTGCTGCCGCTAGTGCTGAATATGGCGTTGCCGACCAACACGAGGTTTTCAAAGAAATGCGGGGTAGGGTAGGCATTCCAGGTTTGGCCGTCGTCGTGCGAATGCCAAAGGTTTTGCTCGGTGGCGATCAGAATATTTTGACCGTGGGCCAGCATGGTCCTGACGTATTCTCCGGTTGCGAAAGGCGCTGTCAGCGGCGCCCAGTTTTCCCCGTTGGTATCAGTGCGGTATAATGTTGTGACGCTATTGGCATAAAGCCGGTCTTCGAAGGACCAGATATCGGCGATGGACGAAAACGGCGGCATCATGGTATCCCAGGTCAGGCCCTCGTCGGGAGAAAAGTAAATGATATCTCCATAGAGGTCGGGGATATAAATGCCGTAACTGCAGACAGCAATTGTCGAAAAATATTGAACCGGCGGCATGTTGGTCTCGTTCCATGACGCGCCGTTGTTATGGCTTATTTTAAAGGTTTTGGGTTGGTCATAGGCAAAAGAGTTGCCTGCGGTGAACATACCCGCAAGCGTACTGTCCCGGATTCCCAGCGGCCAAATGGCGTTTTCCGGGAACTTTTCCCAGGTGAGGCCGTCGGCGGTTCGGTATAAATAAAACTGATCGGCATAAAAGGCATAATTGTCATTGCTCCAGATGTTCGATTGGGAGCCGCCGTTGGGTCCGCCGGTGTGTTGCCAGTTCATTTGTGCGGTGGCCGGGAAAAAACATCCGGCAAGGAAAATGGCGGGGAAAAGTGTGTTTTTCATGTATTGGGTTGTGTTTATTGTACCATCAAACGGAGTTTGACGGTGGGTAACTAATGTTGCACGATCCTTATATGAACGTTCGCAAATGGTCACATCCAAAAACAAAGATTCTATAGACAGGTCTTTCTTTGCCGAAATAAGGAATCACATCTTCCTTAAATTCAATGTTCATCGCCGTCAGGTTTTGAGCCAATTCCTTTACCATTGATTCATTTTCTGTAGCACAAATACAATGTGCATTTGCCCATGGATCTGACCGGATCGCGTTAAAGGCATATTCGACAATTGAGGCCTCATCTGGAAACGCCTTAAGGTTGTGCTTTTCCCCTTTTTCCGTGTAATACCAAAAGAAAATGCCGCCAGACTGTTCCATCCCGAATCCCTCGGGGATCGGATTGCCGCCGATGGAATAATGATCAAAATTGAAGCAGTTGTCCTGCATCCATTTAGCCAGTTCTGCTTCTGTTTTGGGCATCTTGTAATCGTTTCCTCAAAGTTATCAAATGACTTCAAATTTTTCAGATTAATAAAAGGCTCCTCCAGGTCATCAGATGACTTTAATATGCTTACAGCCGCGAGCAGGCACAACGGACTTCTGGGTTTGTTCCGCGTGTGCCGTTTCAACGGATTTCCAAATCCGTCGTACAGGTGTGCAAGGCCCGGCAGCGTGCGGTATCACGTCCTTATTTTTTAACCAGAATTTTTTGAAAAAGCGTTTTCATGGAAGTCCATATATCAGGCGGGCTGTTTTTCCTTTCGTTTTCCCTGATACGTTGTATTGCCAATATCCAGAAATGGCAAAGCGATTCCAGTTTTGGGAACGTGGTTTGAATTCCATTTAACATACGTTCAAATAGATCCAGGTCCTGCACAGGAAAGGCATCTGCAACAGACAATGCAACCTCGATGGCCCTTTCGTCCTGTTGCGTTAACCATGCCCGCCTGCATGCCTGTACGGTACTCCCTTCATCCTTCGTACTCCAAAGTAAAATACCAAATAGGCAACCGACTTTTAGCGCGTCAACACCGGCAGACAAGTGCAGGATGGCGTTCGGATAATCTGTCGCTTCGTATGCTTTTACAAGTTCGTCGACCGAGTCAAAAATGCTTTCCCCGAATTCACATTTCAGGAGCGACCTGTCTGTGATGGTTATTTGACGGTAGATTTCGTCCAGTCTGTTTTTTAAGTCTGTCATTTGAGCTCTGTCCATTGCAGCCTCTTTACGTGCCGGGACCGAATATAAAAAGTTTGCACAACCCTGATATCCCATTGGACGCAAGCAAATTGCCTTTAGCCCGGGTTGCTCTTAGCAGTCAAACGACCCGGCAAACTCGGGGCGCGGCGTATGAATTTGCAGGTTCTTTTTCATGGTGATATTATTCCGGTGATGCGTAAGGTTTGCAGGCGTTTAGTTATTCAGGTCAGCCCTGCGGTACTTTCACCTGTGGATACTGCTTTACAAGTAAATAGTTAATTACAAGCACCGATATTTTTGGAAACAACAGCATGGTAAAAAAAGCAAGATATGAAATGGTCACGATCGGCGGCGGACTTGCCAGGATAAAAATATGGTTGCCTGTAGCGGTATCCGGAAAAATATAATTCTGGGTCAGATTCCAGCCAAAGTGGATAGCGAATGGAATCAGCAAGGAAAAGGTTCTGGCAAATGAGTAAGCCAATAAAAGCCCCATCGCAAATGTAAAAGCAAATACCATGGTCATTTGTATTGGGTCACCCAAAACTCCTGCATTTAACCAATGCAATACTGCAAAAAATAAGGCTGAAACAATAACTGCTTTTGTCTGGCCGATCTTTTTGATCAGGATATACAGTAATGCGCCCCTGCACAGCAATTCTTCAGTGAAGACACTTCTGAACTGATACCAGGATTCAAGTAAAATGGACCCTGCTGTCAGGGGCTGGGATATGGTATATTCTTCTTTTACAAAATACATTCGCAAAAGAAAAGCAGTTGCTGCAAGTATGGCAGAAACAAAGAACAGGACCGCAAAATATTTCAACCTGTCCTTTGTCGGTGTCAGACCCAAAACCGACAGGTCCCCTTTTTCAAAAAGCCAAATAAGAAGCCAGGAAATTGCCAGTAATCCAATTAGTTGTATCATTTTGGTAATGACATAAAAGGTGGTTTTGTGAAAAAAAAGTTTCCGGCTGCACTTGGGAGTTGTGGCCAGGTGCAAACGTACAACACGGTCGCCCCTGTCCGCCTGTTCTCGCCCGATATATCTGCGGACAAGGTTGCACTTCCTGAAAAGGAGAAATGCGCATCAGGAAAAAAATTTGGTCAGATCGTCAGGCCGCAATCCTGCCGAATGAAGGATCATATTTAATAAGCGGTGTTTGAGTTTATCTGCCCACCACAGCAAGCGGGTCGCCCCGGATTCGAACAGCACTTTTGGGCCCGGACCGGTCTTTTATTACTGTTCCGATTTGTTACGGAGTCGATTGGTGAAGGCCTGTTTTACAATTAAATTTGCCAGTAGTTAAGCAACACCTATCTCCATGAATCATCCGCTACTCCGCCTTGCTTTCTGTGCCTGCTTCATCGCAACGCTGTCACCGCTCTTTTCACAGCAACAGGAGTTGCCTGGACTTCAGGGCGAACATGGTTTCTGCGCCCAGGAAGCCATGTGGGAGGCTGCCCTTCGGCAAAACCCGTACTTGCGCCTGCAACATGAAAAAACGGAGCAAGCGTTGTACGAGCACCTGAAAAAACAACAACAGTCGGCTAAGGCGCCGCCGCCGATGTATGTGTTGCCCGTGGTCGTCCATATCATCCACGACAATGGTCCCGAGAATATTTCGGATGCCGTCGTGATACAGGGCATCCAGGATTTGAATGATGCCTATGCCAATGTCGGCTACTACGACCCCGCTACGGGCGTGGATACCCGAATACAGTTCTGTCTCGCCCGGCGCGACACGCTCGGCAACCTTACCACGGGCATCACCCGCAACCAGTCTCCGCTGACCAATATGCTGATGGATGTGGATGACATCACGGTGAAAAACCTCAACCGCTGGGACCCTACCCAATACATCAACATCTGGCTGGTGCGGGAAATTTGTCAAACTGGCGGCGGCTGCGGTGTGGCGGGATACGCCTATTTCCCCGGTTCACATGGCAACCCGGAGGACGGCATCATGATGGAGGCGAGTTTCTTCGGCAGTTCGCAGGGCGCCAGCGGCGTACAGATTCATGAAATGGGCCACTATCTTGGCCTTTACCACACCTTTCAGGGCGGCTGCACCAACAACGACTGCCTCGCCGACGGCGACCGGGTCTGCGATACGCCGCCCGACCAGAGCACGGCTGCGGTGCCTTGCGGGACGCCGGTCAATTCCTGCTCCACCGATACGGACAGCGGCTTTGCGACCGACCAAAACGACCTCATCGAGGACTACATGGACTACGGCGACTTCGGTTGCTGGTCGGTGTTCACGCAGGGGCAAACGGACCGGATGCACTGGCATATCGAGAACGTGCGGTACAGTCTGCTCGAATCGAAAGCCTGCCTCGATCCCTGCACATCGCCCCTGGCCGCCTCGTTTTCAGCGAGCGCCACAGCCGTGGACGCCGGTACGACCGTGAATTTTGTCAATTCCTCCACCAACGCGACCACCTATAACTGGACGCTGGACGGCGCGCCTTTTTCGACGCTTGCCAATGCCGGTTATACCTTCAATACGGCAGGCAGCTTCGAGGTATGCCTGGAGGTGGGCAACGCCGACCCGAACTGCTACAGTCGCCAATGCGCCACGATTGAGGTGGTGTGCCCGGTAATGGCGGAATTCACGATGAGTGCCGACTTGCTGCTGCCCGGCCAATCCGTTATTTTCACGAACACCAGTTCCAATGCCTCGACCTACACCTGGCTGCTGAACGGCTCAAACAACGGCACCACCACCAACCTAACGGATACGTTCCCCAGTTCGGGCCTTCAGACCGTTTGCCTGACGGCCTCCAACGGCATTTGCGAAGCGACAAGTTGCCGGAACCTGTTTGTGATGTACGTGTCGGGAACGGGCGGCTGCGATACGTCCTACCTCAAGACCTATGGTTCCCCGTTCGACGACGAGCGGGGCAATGCCCTCCTGGAGATTCCCCAAAGCCTCGGCGGCGGCTTTCTCATCGGCGGCGGCAAGGGCGACAGCGCCATGATCACCCGCCTCGACCTCAACGCCAATATCGTCTGGACGCGTGCGTTCGACCCCACACCTTTCGCTGCCGATTTCATCTGGGCGCTCAATTTCGACAGCGACGGCAACGTCATCGGCTCGGGCCAGACCCGCGACGAACCGGATGGCAACGTGGAATGCTTTGTCTTCAAGTACAATATCCCGACCAACGACATCCTCTGGGTGAACGAACTGGATATCATTGACCCTGCTGCGGAAATTTACCGCACCATTTTCGAAAAATCGCCCGGCGGCAACTACATCGTGGCGGGCGACATAGACCAGGACCCTAACCTGGCTATCTCAAATATCAACGGTTTCCTGCTGGAGGTGAACCGCAACACCGGCGCAAACGTCTGGCAGCGCAGTTTTACCCTCGGCAACGCCGAATCGTTCCAGAAGGCACTGCTCCACAACGGGGCCATCTATACAACGGGCCGCTACAGTTTCGACCCCACGGGCACTGCCCGCTGGCGACCCGGTATCACTAAATTCGACCTGAACGGTGCGCAGCAGTGGTCAAAACTCTACCTCCGCCCTGTCACGAACACCACAACAGCCCGCCTCGCTTCCTCCGATATGGTGGCCGACAATGGGCTGGTGGTGCTTGGCCACGGCGACCTCGACGGCACCAGCACCACCGACGTCTCCCTCTTTCTGTTCAAGACCGACAACAACGGCAACCTGCTCTGGGCGATGGACTACGACATTCCCGGCGCCACCTCGGAGGTAAGTACCCAACTCGTCATCGTACCCGACGGTTATGTGTGCCTCGGCTACTACACGGCCGGGAGCCAGGATGTGTTTATCTTCAAAACGGACAAGCAGGGCCAGCTCCTCTGGTCGAAATCCTATGGCAACACGTCTACCGAGGATGCCTTTGACCTCGTGCATGCCAACGGACAGCTTTACTTTACCGGCAAGACAAAAGCGCCGACGCCGGGCGCTACGTTCGACCTCTACTTTGCAAACATCGCCGAAAACGGCGCTGTGTCTGCCTTCGACAGTTGCAACCTGTTCACTGACCTGACTATGACCGCGCTGGCTATCAACGGCCCTTACAGCGGCCAGCACAACCTCACCCTGCTCAATCAAACCTGGGGGCAATTCCTGTCGGACAAAAAAGTGGGTACTTCGATGATCCAGTCCACCACCATCTGCCTGCAACCCTGCATCGATTCCTGTGCAGTGATGCCCAATGCGCAGTTTGTCACAGCCGATGCCACCTGTCGCGGCGACAGTCTTGAGGTGAGCCTCACGGCCTGCAACCTGGGCATTTTTGACCTGCCGGCGGGTATACCCGTCAGTTTTTACCTCGGCGACCCCACGAGCACGGGCACTGCCATGCTCCTCGCCACCTTGCCGTTGCCGCATGCGTTGCCGCAGGATAGTTGCGACACGTTTTCGTTCATCGTCGCAGCGCCGCCCAACGCCCTTATTTTCGCCATGCTCAACGACGACGGCGCCAAAACGCTTCCGTTTTCGCTTGCCGACTTCGATGCCGAAACCGGCGAGTGCGACTACACAAACAATATCGGCAACTTCATACACCCGTTCACGCCGCCCGCGCTCGAACTCGGTCCCGACATATTCCTCTGTCAAAACGGCGTGACCGTGCTCGACGCCGGCCCCGGTTTCGCCGGCTATCGCTGGCAGGATGGCAGCACCGAACAAACCCTGACGGCTTTCGGACCCGGTATTTACAGCGTCACCGCCACCGATGCCTGTGGCGGCGAACAAACGGACCAGGTGCAGGTGACCGTGGACAGCACCGCCGTGCTCGACCTCGGTCCCGACATCACCGTTTGCGAGGGCAGCAGCACCGTGTTGGACGTGCCCGGTTACGTCACGTACCAGTGGTCGCCAGCCGACTATTTAAGTTGTGCAGATTGTCCCAATCCCACCGTCACACCTTTGGCCGACGTAGCCTATACCCTTGTAGCCACGACCGCCGACGGTTGCGTCGGAGTAGCAGCGGTACGGATCACCCTCGCCCAGTCCAGCGCGTCATTCGCTGAAGTGCAGCTCTGCGCAGGCGACACGCTCCTGCTCTTCGGAATACCTGTGACCGCAGCGGGGACATTTCAGCAAACGCTCACAGGGCAGAACGGCTGTGACTCCGTTGCGCATGTGACAGTAGAAGCGTTGCCCGTCTCGGCGAGCAGTGTGACGCTTTTTGGCTGCCCCGGCAGTGCGGTGCAGTATGCTGCGCAAATGGTACCCGTCGGTCAGACGCAGGACTTCATTTTCCAGAATTATGTTGGCTGCGATTCCACAGTAACCGTCACCGTGGAAGCCCTGCCCACTTCGGCAAACAGCGTGACGTTATAC
>CALMBD010000264.1 GCA_937861115.1 uncultured Bacteroidota bacterium
TCCGGTCAAAACTCAATATCCCCAAATTTCCAGTGCATCCTTCCGCATCAGGAGCAGCCTGCGCGGGGCGAGTATGGCTGCTGCATCGCTACCTGCCCCGGCCGGTAAGGCGATCTCCCGGCTTGCCCTGACCCTGAGGTGCTCCATCACGATCCTGTCCTGCGCGATATAATGGATCTGCTGGTCAACCACCTGGAACCTCGTTACAGGCCAGGCCGGTGTAAAAATGCGGTCGAACTGGGCAAACAGATCGAAGATCAGCACGCCCTGTGTCGAATCGGCCATGAAGACCCGGTCGTTGTTTTCCAGAATGCACGACACCTGTCCCGGCGTGATTCCCAATTGGTTGAGAGCCTGACTTTCAAAGCGCTTTTCCCCATCCGGTGTAATCTTGACCAGCCGAAAATTAACTTCATCGTACAGCCACAGGTTGCCGTCCTGTGATGCGGCAATGGCCCGCACTTCCGGATACCCGGCAGTGATCAGGTTCAGTTCGCCCAGTGCCGTCAGACTGCGGTCGAGAAACAGGGCCGTGCGAAAATCGGCGTACCAGACCAATACTTTGAGCGGATTCGACACATCGAGCAGGGTAGCGCTGCCCAGACGATTGCTGGAGTACCGTGTAAGCAAACGGCCGTCGGGCGCGTATTTTTCCACGGCGTTTTCTGCATTGATCAGGTAGATGTTGCCCAGGTTGTCTGTTACCGCAAAACGGGCATTTACCGGCAGGGTTTGTACCGGCCTCAGTGTGTCGCTCGCACTTTGGGCAATACCCGTCGTCGACGCGGCACAGGCGATCACAAAAAACAGTGCAGGAAAAAGCCGACGGATCATGCGTTGGTTGTTATGCCGGGTAAAAATATTCTGCTCAAACGTTTCCCGAACGCTAAAGGTATTGGGTTTGCCGTTATCAGGCGCGCAGCGTACTTTTGTTAATTCATGCAGTCGTCGAACCGAATACCCCTTCTGGTTGCTTTTTTTGCCGTCATCCTGCTGGCAGCGGTATTTTATTATACCTACGAGTCCGGTAAAAAACACTTTATCTGGACCGATTCCTGGGCCCGGCACGGGTACAACGAAAAAAGCGAACAACCCTACGGCACGCTGGTCTTTCATCGACTGCTCGAATCGGTTTTTCCCGGCAGGCAATGTACCGATATCAGGAACAACATCAAGACGGAACTGCCCTCCGACCCTTCCGGCGGCAGCGTGTATGTTTTTGTCGGCGAAACCCTGTACCTCGATTCGATCGCGGCAGCACAACTGACCGATTTCGTCGCCGCAGGCAATACGGCGTTTATCGCCAGTAAAAACACGGTCCACGCGCTGATGCCGTACCTGTATGGCGATCCGGGTTGTAACGATTGGTCGTGGGACGAGTATGCCAGTTTTGAAGACAGTTCGGTGTCCATGACCCTGCGCGCGCCGCTCGATTCGGCAGCCGGGGGTGCAACCTTCCATTTTGCCGTGCAGAACAAGCCGGAATCGTATGCCTGGCAGTATATTGAAACCGGTTTTTTCTGCGATTCGATGCCGCATTTTCCTATCGGTTATGTCAACGATACCCTGATCAATTTTGCCGCGTTCCCTTTCGGGAAAGGCCGGTTCTTGCTGCATACCAACCCGCTGGTTTTTACCAATTATCACCTGCTGCGCCCCGGAACGCGGCGGTATGTGGCATCAGCGCTTTCCTGGATTCCGGAAGGCAATATATACTGGGATGCTGCAAGCCGGATCGGCGAAACCTCCGGACCTTCCGAAACGGAAAATCCGCTGCTGTACATCCTCCAGCAGCCCGCACTTGCCTGGGCCTGGTACCTGTTGCTCGGACTCGCATTCACCTGGCTTGTTTTTCGCGCCAAACGCCGGCAACGCATCATTCCGGTGCTGCCCAAAAATGAAAATTCATCCTACGAATTTATAGGCACCATCGCCAACCTCCATTTCCGGGAAAAAAATTACCGCGGACTTTGTGTTCAAAACACGCGGCTTTTTCTGGCGCAGGTGCGCGAACGCTATGGTATTCCTGCATCCCTCGATCCCGAAAACCTGATGCCCCGTGTCGACGACGCCTTTTTCCGGCGCTTGTCTGCCGTATCAGAAACGCCGGAGTACCTCAGCCGCAATGTGTTTAATCAATATTCCGCAACGGTACAATTCGAGCCTACTGAAGAAATGATGGTAGATTTGCACCTGGCGATGGAGGATTTTTGGCGCAAAGCAAAATAGCCTCCATTGCCCGATCTTTACAAGACCAACGACTCGATCCAATGTCTGAAAACGAAGAAAACAACCCCGACGAACAGCCCGAAACATCCGGGCTGCAACCGCCCGCCAATGACCCCTACACGCCCGCAGGGGTTGATGTGGAGCCCGTGCGCCTGCGTGCGGAGCGGGTGAAAGAACAAATCCGGCAGGTCATCGTCGGGCAGGAGGACATGCTCGACCAATTGCTGATATCGCTGCTCACCGGCGGGCATGTTCTGCTGGAGGGTGTTCCGGGCATTGCTAAAACACTGACAGCCAAACTGTTGGCGCGTACTATCGATACGGGCTTCAGCCGGATACAGTTCACGCCCGACCTGATGCCTGCCGATGTGGTGGGTACGCCGGTGTTCAATATGAAAACATCGGATTTCAGTTTTAAGGCAGGTCCCGTTTTTTCCAATATTGTGCTGATCGACGAGATCAACCGCGCGCCCGCCAAAACGCAGGCAGCCCTGTTTGAAGTGATGGAGGAAAAACAAATCACCGTTGACGGTACCACTTACCCAATGGGTGATCCTTTTTTTGTCGTGGCCACACAAAACCCCATTGAACAGGAGGGTACCTACAAACTGCCGGAGGCCCAGCTCGATCGCTTCTTGTTCAAGATCATCCTGGGTTATCCGAGCCTCGAAGAAGAGCAGGCCATCCTGCGCAGGTTCAAAAACGATTTTACCGGCATCCTGCGCGAAACGGTGCAGACGGCTATTACGCCTGGCGATATTGCTGACTCCCGGCAACGCATCGAACAGGTGTTTATCCGCGAAGAGTTGCTCGACTATATCGCTGCCATTGTGCACAACACCCGCAACAACGCCGACCTGTTTCTCGGCGCCAGCCCCCGGGCCTCCCTCGCCCTGATGAAAACCGCCAAGGCCGTAGCGGCCATGAGCGGACGCAACTTCGTCATACCCGAAGATATCCGTCAGGTGTCCTATCCCGCGCTCAACCACCGCGTGATCCTCACGCCCGAACGGGAAATGGAAGGCTATACCACCCGCGAAGTGCTCGACGAGATCGTAAAAAAGATTGAAGTGCCGAGGTAGGGAAGCATTGGCGGCAGCACCGGCAACTGTGCGCCGGTGCCGCCGCCCATAATCTGTGATCTTACAAAATAACCCTGTTGCTCCGCAATTCTTTCTTCAGGTCGGGTTTCAGCCGCTCAGCCGCCTGAACGAGCATGTCCTCGTTTCGGGGAAAAGGCTGTGGTGCGTTGCCGATGCGCCGTTTGGTATCGTCGCTCAGGGCGCGTTTATCGCCGGTGTAGGTGGAGGCGTAATTTTCAAACAGTATTTCGGTACCCAGTTGACGGCTGTCGAGCAGGGTGTTCTGTTGGGCGTCGTACACTTCTACCCGGCCGGTCAGGCGGGCTGCCTTGGTTTGGTACACCTCGATCACATTGGCCCGGATACACACCATGCGGGGTTTTTTCACGTCGTTGCCCAGCGAATCCTTCAGCACATTGCCCTTTGCGTCGAGCACATAATCCCAGCCGTCGCGGATCTCTTTTTCGTCTACATAGGCGCGTTCGTGTACCCTTTCCGGACTGATATCGACGTCGGATACATTGAATACGACGCGATAGTCGAAGGTTTCACCCGGCTTTTTGTCAAAATAGTACGCTTTCCACTCGCTGTCCAGGTCCTTTTTCCCGATGGCCAGTATCTGGTCGACGAAGTTGCGCGGGAGCACCTGTGCCGAGCGGTTATTCACCTCAAACAGGATATACGAAGTACCCAGTTCACGCGCGGCCTGCATCAGTTTGTCCGTATCCTTGTAATCGCGGTAGTACTTGCTCTCGAGATCGCGAAGTTCGCGATAAGCCGAGCGCGCAGCGAGTTTGTCGCCGTTCTCTGCTTTTTCGAGCAATGTTTTAGCGTGGTTATACAGGTAATCTGCGGCATTGGTGCGACTTTCGCGTTCCAATGCGGCGACATCGAGGAGATCAAAAGTGGCCCGGTAACCGTCGGACGACACCAGCGGAAGCAGGGGCGCAATGCGGCGCTGGCGGTCAGCCATAGCCTGGTGTATGGCGTGGATGCGTTCCCAGTTTTCGGGGCGACCTGCAGCGACGAGGTTTCTGACGGTAGCCTGGTCGCGGGCATGCGCCCTTTGGAAAGCGGCCTCAAGACCGCGTACATATTCCGTTTTCTTTTTCGACTTGCCGCGTAATTTGTGCACACAGAATTCGATGGCGCCGTCGTAGTCGCCGCTTTCCATATATTTTTGTGCCGTATGGCAGGCAGTCATCAAAAAAGACAACAGTAAAACGGGGGCGAGGATACGGGTGCTGGCAAGCATGGTGTTCTTGTTTTGATTGTTTTCCAATTCTGACCGGAAAGGTGCAGGCCCCGTTGCACATCCGGCCCTTAAATGATGTTATGGGTTTTGCAAAATTTGTTAAAATCCAAAACGAGATGTAAATACCTGTAAATCAATTTCAAATTGTATGGAAAAAGTAACCGAGAGCCCTTCCGCCTACCGCCACCTGGAGCAAATGAGCGTCCGGGAACTGCTCACCAATATCAACCGGGAAGACCAGCGTGTGCCGCTGGCCGTGGCCGAATCAATACCCATGATCGAAGCGCTGGTGGAAAGCGTCGTGCCCAAAATGCTGGAAGGCGGCCGGCTGTTCTACATCGGTGCGGGTACCAGCGGGCGCCTCGGTATCCTGGACGCTTCCGAGATACCGCCCACTTTCGGCGCGCCGCCCGAGTGGGTCGTCGGGCTCATCGCCGGCGGCGATCAGGCCATCCGAAAAGCAGTGGAAGGCGCAGAGGATAGCGAGACGCAGGCCTGGGACGACCTGAAGCGCTGGCAACCCGACGAACTGGATACGGTCGTCGGCATCGCCGCATCAGGCACCACGCCCTATGTGATTCACGGACTGCGCGCGTGTCGCGCAAACGGCATCGCTACCGGCTGTATCACCTGCAACCCCGGCGCACCGCTCCTGGCCGAAGCCGATTTTCCCGTCCTGGCCGTTGTAGGCCCCGAATTCGTCACCGGAAGCACGCGCATGAAGGCCGGCACCGCCCAGAAACTTATTCTCAACATGATCTCCACCTCGTTGATGATCCGGCTCGGGCGTGTGCAGGACAACAAAATGGTGGATATGCAGCTTTCCAACGCCAAGCTTGTCGACCGGGGCACCCGGATGATCGTGCAGGCTACCGGTATTGAATACGAAGCAGCCAGACAGTTGTTGCTGCGTTTCGGCAGCGTACGGGAAGCCTTGCGCGCCTACGGGTCGTAAGGTTGTCTCTTGCTGATGTTGGTTGAAAACCTGCGTTAATATGGGGAAAATACCCTAAAAGGTGTCGCCAAACGCGAAGTCCGGCTTTCGCTCCGTCCAGCGGCCTCGCGTGAAATCGGGGAAGGCCTGCGGGCTGCTGCCTGTGGCAATGCTGGCCTCCGACAATGGCGTTATCGCCAGCCAGGTGGCCGCATCGTAGACGTCGATCTGCGGGGCGATGTTGCGTTTGGCGCACTCGACAAAATGATGGAATACAAAAAAATCCATCCCCCCGTGCCCTGCGGCTTTGGCATCGGCGCCGTAACGCCGCCACAACGGGTGGTCGTACTGGTCGAGCCACGACTGGGCGCTCTCCCAGGCATGGGCTTTTGTTTTGCCTTCCAGCAACAGGCTTTTGTTTACATCCATCCAGATGCCCTTCGTGCCCTGTACCCGAAAACCGAGTGAATAGGGCCGCGGCAACCCGGTATCGTGCGACAGCAGTACTGTCTCGCCGTTGGAGGTACGGATCACCGTCGTCACTACATCGCCGAGGTTGAACTGCACCCTGGCGTTGGGGTGGTCGGGACCGCCTTTCGGGTGGTTTACGATGTATTCGTGCAGGCCGCGCGCCTTGCTGGAGGTAGCGGTGAGGTGCAAAAAACGGTTGCCGCGGTTGATATTGGCCATCATCGCCACCGGACCGATGCCGTGCGTGGGATACAGGTCGCCATTCCGGTGTACGGCGTGTTTGGTGCGCCACTTCGCTTCGCTGAACCCCTTTTCGCCAAACTCCACACCCGAGTCATACGGCGTAACACCGTCGTTGAACTTCACCCCGCGCAGGTCGTGCTGGTACCCGCCTTCAAGGTGCATAAGTTCGCCGAACAGCCCCTCCCGCACCATTTGCAGTACCGCCATCACATCGCGGCGGTAGCAAACATTTTCCAGAAACATCAGGTGGGTGCCCGTGGCTTCGTGGGTATTGACGAGTTGCCAGCACTCGTCGAGTGAAAAGCCGCCGCAAACCTCTGTGCCGGTATATTTGCCGGCCTGCATGGCTGCTACGCACTGTTGGGTGTGCCATTCCCAGGGCGAGGCGATCACCACCGCATCGATGTCTTTGTCCTGTAGCAGGCGCTGGTAATCAAAATTGCCCCTGTCGTATACGGCGGGTTTTTTGCCGCCCTTCTCCGAGATCAGTTTCAGGCAGTCGGCCACCATGCGCGGATCAGGATCGGCAATTGCGGCCACTTCACAATCGCTTCGGAGCAGGGCCTCTTCCACGTGGTTCTGCCCGCGCAGACCGGTGCCGATAAAGCCGATGCGCAATTTGTCTTTCTGGGGACCGGAAGGTTGGCTGCGGAGCACAGGAGCGGTATGCTCCGCTCCGGCGATACCGGAGGTGACGAGTGCTGCTCCGGCAAGGGTGGTGTCCCGCAGGAAAGAGCGGCGGTTGAGTTTGGCCATGCTGTTTTTAAGGGCGAATAAAGGGAAAAAAGAAGAATTTCAACCGAAACTCCCCTGTATAATTCCCCCGCCCACGACATCGTCGCCTTCGTAGAACACAGCACTCTGGCCGGGTGCAACGCCTTTTACATTGGCGTGAAACTGCACATCCACGTCTTTCCCGATCGTCCGGATGGTGCTGAGCGTACCGGCGTCGCGGTACCGCACTTTGGTGACGGCCTCCATGCCCTCCGCCGGCAATGTCCCGTATTTCATCAGGTTGACCTTGCCCACCATCATGCCATTGCGAATGAGGTCGTCTTCGCGGCCCAGTACGACCGTATTGGTGTCGGGGCGTATTTCGGTGACGAACATGGGTTCGCCCAAAGCGATGCCCAGGCCCTTGCGTTGGCCGATGGTGTAGAAGGGGTAGCCTTCATGGCTGCCGAGCACCTTGCCCTCTGCGTCCACAAACTGGCCGCCGGCCACTTTTTCATCGAGTCCGTCGACACGGCGGCGCAGGAAACTGCGGTAGTCGTTGTCGGGCACAAAGCATATTTCGTAGCTCTCCGCTTTTTTACTGAGTTCATCCCAGCCGCGTTCGGCGGCCATCTGCCGCACCTCGGGTTTGGTGAATACGCCGAGCGGCATACGCGTGCGCTGCAGGCATTCCTGGCTCAGGCCCCAGAGTACGTAGGATTGATCTTTCTGGCGGTCGCGGGCACGGGTAACGTATTTCCGGCCGTCCAGTTCGTTGATAATGCCGTAGTGGCCCGTTGCGATAAATGCGCAGTCGAGCATGTCGGCGCGGCGGAGCAGGCTGTTCCACTTGATGTGCGTATTGCAGAGCACACAGGGATTGGGCGTGCGGCCGGCCATGTATTCATCCACGAAATTGTCGATCACGTAGTCGCCGAATTCCTCGCGTATATCCACGATGAAATGGTGGAAGCCCAGTTTTACCGCCACGGCCCGGGCATCGTTGATGCTGTCGAGCGAACAGCAGCCGGTTTCTTTCTTCGAACCGCCGGAGTTTGCGTAATCCCAGGTTTTCATGGTAATACCTACCACCTCCCAGCCCTCCTCGTGGAGCAGAACGGCGGTCATGGTACTATCGATGCCGCCGGACATGGCGACGAGTGCTTTTCCGTGTTTGGACAT
>CALMBD010000265.1 GCA_937861115.1 uncultured Bacteroidota bacterium
ACTACTCAAACCTTATTTCCCCTGCGCGCCCTACCTCTGAGTAGACACTCCCCTGTTTTACATCCACATACAAACTCCCAAACCCCACCCCCGTACTATTTCCCATCCCCACCGTCCACGCAAACGCCAACTGCTCTGCCGTGCCCTGTACATATACCGGGCAGTAGTTGGCCATGTTACCGATGTTGCGGTACATCACCTTTTGAGTCCGCGCTTTCGGGTAGTCGCGGTCGAACCGAACCGATACGCCCTCGTCGTCGAGTCCGGCGGCGCGCAGTTTGTGCTGCAGGGTTTCGGTCAGCAGCCGGTCGCTCTCCGGGTCGGTGTAGAGGTAGTGCTTCTCCTCACCGTCGGGCAGAGTGCGCTTCACGAAGATGGGGCTGGCGCACAGGAAACGCGCTTCGCCAAAATCCGGAAACGGCGGCGGCGCCATGATCTGGCACTGTTCCACGTGCATACCCCAGCGGATCCCGGGATCGCGGAAAATGCCCTGAATGCTGCGACTCAGGAAGTCGCTGTCGCGCGCGCTGATATGCCATTGGGCGCCCCGGGGAAACTGCAGGCCTTGGCTGGTCCCGCGCGCGCCCTGGAGCCAGGAATACGAGTAGAGCGAAAGACCATCGTGTTCGTCGTTGGGGCCCAGCCATTTGTGCAAGGCGCCGGCAAGGATATGCAGGTGGTTGAATTCCACAGGGGTACGGTTGGGGGAAAGATTCAGAAGGAGTCGCATATTTCTCAGGTTTAAAACGGATCAATATTAAGCGAGTATCGGGAGATACCTATCGCAATACATGGCAAATTTGCAGGTGTTGGTCGGCAGTTTTTCTTCCGACCAGGAAAATTATCTTTGAGATCGGATTTTCTACAATGATTCGGTAAAATGAATAAAAAATGGATAATCTATCGGCGAAATAAACTTCCGCCATACTATATTACAGGTTGCTTTATTTGAACCAAGCCAAAATCAGGCCAATTGAAATCAAAAATATGCGCTTATGCCAAAAGATAAAAATCCTGTCGAGCGATATCGACGAATCACCGAAATCTTTCACCGGAGAAGGGGAAGCCGTTCTGTTGTGCGCATGAAGGACCTCGCTGATGAACTCGGCATCAGTATCCGGCAATTGGGAGTTGATATGCAATATATGCGGAGTAAAGGAGCGCCTCTGGAATATGTGGCCGCCGATCGCGGCTGGCGTTTTCAGGAAGGACGTGATTTTGCGTTTGTAGACGACCAGATCCTTTCCGATGAGGATGTAATGAATATCCGTATCGCTATTGAAACATTTAATAAAATCAACAATCAGGGCCAGTCCATGGGCGATCTGCCAAAGATTTTCCATAAAATATACAAGGCTGCCCGAAAATGGACAAAACCGGGAAGCCTTCAAAAATTCATCTATTTCGATCCCTTGCCGCAGTACGAAGGCAGCAAACACATTCGCTTTTTTCTGCAATCTATCGAAGATTCGCGCCGCGTCGAATTCCAATACCAAGCCTTCCACTCCCCCACCCCCAAAACCGTCGTTTTTGACCCCTGGTTTCTGCGCCATTACGACCGGCGCTGGTACGTCGGCGGATTCTCGCACGACCCCTCGGAACAGTTTGTCCGCGTTTTTCCCTTAGAGCGGATCGAAGGCATACCCCGGAATATCGGTTATTACCACGACAAGCCGCCGGACTACGACGCCGGCAACTACTGGCGCCATATCTACGGCATCACGGTACCACCCAACGGAGCGGTGGAGCAAATTGTACTGGAATTCAGTCCGATTCAAGGCAAATACTTTCTCAGCAGCCCTTTTATCGAGCCTTTCGAGGTTCTGGAGTCAGACCAGGAGCGGCTGGTAATAGGGCTGAACCTGATCGTGAACATAGACCTGGTGCGAAAACTGGCTTCCTTCGGCGCCGACGTCCGGGTGCTCAAGCCCCAAAACCTTGCCGATACCCTGAAGCGCTTTTTTGAGGCGGCGCTTGCACACGCCCGCTAATACGGCAAAACCGGAATGCCGTTGCGCCTCCCCGTTCCACGAACAACCCCGCCCCCCCTCTGATCATTTTTCATCGGCCAGGCTTATCTCAAATATATATTCTGCCATATCTTTCGCGTAAACAAGCCCAAACGAATCAACGATAAATCCCGATAACGAAAACATGGCAAAACACTCCAATGATTGGTATCTGGATGGCCTCCGCCAACAGATACCCAACGTAATAAACGGCATTTTCGAAGAATTCCTGCCCCCGGTTGAGTCGTATGTAAAAAACAACAATGGCACCCGTGAAGATGCCAGGGATGTCTTTATGTACGGGATAGAAACCATGTACCGAAAAATAGATGCCGGCGAACTGGAACTCACCGCCGGGTTTTCTACCTACCTGTTCGAGGTGTGTAAACGCTATTGGCTGAAAAACCTGCGCAGAAATA
>CALMBD010000266.1 GCA_937861115.1 uncultured Bacteroidota bacterium
TGGCGATGCAGATATCGGTGGGGCTGGCGGAGTGCTGAGTGGGTGGGTGCGCCGGTTAAAGCCGGCGGTACCATACATGCGCCGGCTGAAGCCGGCGGTACCATACGTGCACCGGCTGAGGCCGGTGGTACCATACACTAGTATATGCGCCGGCTGAAGCCGGCGGTACCTTGGGAAAGATTACTGATATGCGCCTTTCTATTACTTCGACCGCTTTATTTCTGTGCCTTTACACGTTGCAAGCCGCTGTTTTGTCCGTCGGCACAGGCCAACAGTACCCGACGCTCGCGGCTGCAATTGCCGTCGTCCAGCCCGGCGACACCATCGAAATACATGCCGGCACCTATGCCGGCGGCTTGTATTTCGCCGACTTAAAAGGAGTTTCCAGCCAATGGATCACGATCCGAAGCGCAGCCGGACAAACGGTCATTTTTGAAGGCGGCAACAATGCCATCCAGTTAACCGACCCGGCGTACCTGCATTTCAGGGGGCTTATTTTCCAGCACCAGACCGGCAACGGGTTCAACACGGACGACGGCGGCACGTACAACACACCGGCACACCACATCCTTTTCGAGGATTGCACTTTCCGGGATATGTCGGCTTCGGGCAACAACGACTTGCTCAAACTCTCGGGGCTGGACTATTTTGAAATCCGGAATTGCAGGTTTCTTAACGGAGCGGCGGGCGGCAGCGGCATCGACATGGTGGGCTGCCACCACGGCATTATACAGGGAAATCAATTTGAAAACATGGGGTCGAACGCGATCCAGTGCAAGGGCGGCAGCGAATGGGTGCGCATAGAGGGCAATTTTTTCCGCAACTGCGGCCAGCGCACGCTCAACCTGGGCGGCAGTACCGGTTTGCAGTTTTTCCGGCCGGATACCGCGCACTTTGAAGCGGCCAACCTTCAGGTTTATGCCAATATCATCATCGGTTCAGTAGCACCCGTGGCCTATGTCGGCTCGGTACAGGTGGAAGTGGTGAACAACACCATTTACCAACCCGGCAACTGGGTCATCCGCATCCTACAGGAAACCGTCGATCCCGACCGTTTTCTTGCCTGCGGCGATAATACTTTCCGGAACAACATCGTGTACATCGGCAACCTTCCCACGGAAACCAACATCGGCCCGAATACTGCACCGGAAACGTTTACTTTTTCCAACAACCTGTGGTTCAACGCCGATTCGCCGAACTGGAACGGCCCCGACCTGCCGGTAAATGATCCGAACAACATCGTCAACGAAGACCCGCTTTTTGCCGATCCGGATAGCGACGATTTTTCCATCGGGACAGACAGTCCGGCCTCGGGCGCCGGTTTTTCTCTGAATGAACCCGAGTTCGACTACCTGGGCCAACTGTACGCGGCGCCGCGTTCGATCGGGGCGGTGGAGGCATCGCCGGCTTCCGGCACAGACGAGCCGGAGGACTTTTCGGCACGGGTCTTTCCCAACCCGACATCGGGGCCGCTGTGGCTGGAGTGGCACTCCGGTCAAAGCGCCGGGATTCAGGTCGAACTCTATGATTCGGCCGGCCGGTTTATGGCAATCCTGTACAAAGGAAATGTATCGGCAGGAAGGGGTGCGTTACCCCTGGACCGGAGGACCAGGCCGGGGGTTTATTGGCTGGTTTTGAAGAACTTGCAAACCGGCGAGGTTTATCCGAAGAAGGTGGTGGTAAATCCGTGACGGCCTTAACCCGTCTTTGGTTTCCTGCTTTTCCAGCGTTTCCATATCTCTTCAAGAATGCTGTACACAATACCCAATATGCCCGCCAGAAAAAGATACCATGGCCAACTTGCTTCCAGACGCATGGCCTTGATCCGTTCCTGAACCGCCAAAAAATACTTGCCCTGGCGCCAGTACGCGTTGCAGCGATTAAAATATGCCAGTGCATAACCGGGGTCTAGTTCAATAGCCTTGTTGTAATCAGTAATTGCCGCGTCGTAGGCTTTCATATTGTATTTGGTTACACCCCGGTTGTTGTAGGTAAAACAGTCCGGCTCCAGTACGAGGGCTTTATCGTAGTCGGCAAGCGCCGCCTCATACCAGCCGAGGTTGTTTTTAGACAAAGCGCGACTATAATAGGCAAGTGCATAGTCCGATTTCAATGCAACGGCACTGTCATAGTCAACAATGGCCTCCTTGTGCCGTTCCAGGCTCTCTTTCGCCTGTCCGCGGAACAAATACGCCTCGGGGTAATTGGGTTGAAGTTCAATGGCTTTGGTGTAGTCGGGTATGGCCTCCTCCTCGCTTGCATCACTTTTGGCCAGACCGCGATTAAAGTATGCCGGTGCATGGTCAGGCTTGATCTCTATGGCTTTGTTGTAATCGGCAATGGCCTCTTTTTTCTTTCCCATACTGCTTTTTACGACGGCGCGGTTGATATAAGCCTGTACGTAATCCGGTTTAAGTTCGATGGCTTTATCGTAATCGGCAAGGGCTTCTTTCCGGCGACCTGCTTTATTATTCAGGTAGCCGCGATTGAGGTAGGCATCTGTATTATCCGGTTTTAGTTCGATGGTTTTGGAATAATCGGCCAGCTCCAGTTCCGGGTGACCCATATCGCCATGCACCAGGGCACGGTTATAGTAGGCAATAGCATAGTCAGGCTGTATCTGAATAGCCTTGTTGTAGTCGGCAATGGCTCGCTCCTTCTGGCCGACCTGCCGGTAATAGGCAGCACGGTTTAGATATGGAGATATCTGGTCCGGTTGTACCTCGACGGCCCTATTGTAGTCTGCCAGTGCAGCCTCATCGTTTTTTAATTCCTTTAAAGCCAAAGCACGGCTGACATATGCCTCATCGTTTTTGGGTTCGAGTTCGATCGCTTTGGTGTAATCCTGTATTGCCGCTTCATATCGCTTCAATTTTCCCAGGGCATCGCCCCTGTAGATATAGGTGCCGGCAACATTCGGTTTGAGTTCGAGGGATTTGCTGTAATCCCTGACGGCTGCTTCATAATGCCCCAAATTATCTTCAGCCATACCTCTCGCCAGGTATGCGCTTGCAAAACTCGGAGTGGTCTCGATGGATTTATCGTAGTCTTTCACGGCCGCCTCGAATTGCCCCAATAATCTTTTGGTTTCGCCCCGGGCGAAGTAGGCATTTTGATAGGCAGGCTTTAGTTGAATGGCCTTATCCAGATCTTCCATTGCCGAAGCGTACTGCTTCAACTGGTTTTTGGCCAGCGCCCTGTTGTATAAAGCTTCGATATGGTCGGGTTTCAGGCGAAGCGCCTTGTCGTAATCGGCAATCGATTCTTTAATTTTTCCCAGATCGTAAGCTGCCGTACCCCTGTTGTTATAAGCATTTGACTGGCTGGAGTCGAGCGAAATGGCTTTGTCATAGTCGGCTAACGCTGCTTCATACCTGCCTAACCTGCCGTTACTGATTCCCCTGTTGATATAGGCATCGACGTGGCCCGGCTTGAGTTGTATCACCCTGTCGTAATCGGCGATGGCGGCACTGTCTTTCTGCTGATCGCGCAGGACATTTCCCCTGAAATAAAAAGCGTCGGCAAAGCCGGGATCAAGCCGCACGGCCTCGCTGAAATCGCTGATGGCCATTTCTTCGTATCCCAGTATACGATAACTCTTGGCCCGGTTGTAATAGATGTTGGCATCCTCCGGATTGAGTGCCGCGGCCTTGCTGAAGTCGGCAATGGCTTCTTCCTGCCGGCTCATTTTTGCAAAAGCGACGCCGCGTTTGTAGTAACATAACGTGGAAGGCTTCAGCCGGATCGCTGCGGTATAATCCTGAATGGTCTTGTCGAACAGTCCCAGCAGAAAAAACATATTGGCGCGCTTGCCGTATTCCGCCATCTGTTTTTCCACCGGCCAGTCGGCGGCAATGCGGTAGAATTCGGGTTTTATTTTGCCCACTTTCAGGTTCGACATGCTGATGATCCAGGCGTCGAAACTCTCGCCGCCGAGACTGATCAGGCCGTCTTCGAGCATGTAGGAAGAAATGTTGGGCAGGTACTCGTTGTCTACTTTTTTGGGCACCACACCGCCTGCGTACCGGATCAGGGTATCGGAGGGCAGGTAATTGAGGCAAAATCCGTCGGCGCGGCAGTCGTTGGTGGCGTTGCGCAGTTTGCCCCAGACGATGAGGTCGGCGTGGTGAAACTCGCGCAGGCGCGCCGCCTCGTCGCTTTGGTTGGGCGACAGCGTGTGCACATATTTGGGTACCACAGGCAGGTTTTCCCGATTCCGGATGATATCGATACGGCGCTCGATGCTCAGGCCGTAGCAGCCGGTTTCGTTTTCATTGGCATCGTCTTCAAACCGGGTGATCAGAACGTAAAGCCGGGTAGAATCAAAATGGACGGGAAAAATGCTGGTATCGGTGTTGACCGGGGGAATGGCATCTGCCCGGGTAATCGCGGCAGCCTGACTGGTACGGAAGGGGAAAACACCCAGATCGTTTAAATATGCAAGTACTGCTACGAGCAGCGCAGCCGCAGCAAGGAACGATGCCCAGAACCCCGTCTTTTTCCAAACAGGTCGGGAAGCCGCCTGCCTGGGCACAAAAAGACCCAGTTTTGATGCAATTTCGCCTGCCACCTGCGAAAACCAGGCATCGCTGTGCTCCGGATCATCGGTAGGCAAAGGTTGCCTGCCGGAAGGCAGCAGGTTAGCCGCATGGCTGCCGAGAAAATCATCGCTTTCCCAGACGGAGTGATGCCTGGCCAGCAGGGGATACACTGCCGTATTCGGTTGAAGGAGGGAAATGCGTTGTTGGAGCCAGGTGTACAATTCACCCTCATTCCACAATTCGGGGCTGATACAGATGAGCAGGGCATCGGCTGTGGGCAAAAATGCTTCCAGGCTTTCTTCTGTGGAGATGCCGGGGACGACGCCTTCGGGATACCACAGGTCGAGGGCATTCCGGTCCAGGAGCGGGCGGAGCCTTTTGACCAGTTCGCCGACCTGATGGGCATCGGTATGTGAACTGATTATACAAAGTCTTTTCGGCGGAGTCGGCATCGTATTCGTCTCCGGCCAAAGGTATGCCAATTAAAAAATTAAGGCAAGGCTTAATCGTTGAGTTTCAACACCTTCAAAAACGCCTCCTGCGGCACTTCCACATTACCGAACTGTTTCATCCGTTTTTTGCCCTCTTTCTGCTTCTCCAGCAGTTTGCGCTTGCGGCTGATATCGCCGCCGTAACACTTGGCAGTCACGTCCTTGCGCAGGGCGCTGATCGTTTCGCGGGCAACAACCTTTTGGCCGATAGCGGCCTGGATGGCGATCTGAAACTGCTGTCGCGGCAGCAGTTCCTTGAGTTTTTCGCACATGCGGCGGCCCATTTGTTCCGCCTTGGAGCGGTGCACCAGGGCGCTGAGCGCATCCACCTGTTCGCCGTTGAGTTTGATGTCGAGTTTGATCAGGTCTGTTTCCCGGTAGTCGATCACGTGGTAGTCGAATGAAGCGTAACCCCTGGTCATCGACTTGAGTTTGTCGTAAAAGTCGAACACAATCTCGGCCAGCGGGAGGTGGAAGATCATTTCGAGACGCGTGGGGGTCAGGTAGTGTTGTTTGATCAGGATACCGCGTTTCTCCAGGCACAGCGTCATGATATTGCCGATGTATTCCGGCTTGGTGATCACCTGTGCGTAGATATAGGGCTCCTCCACCTTGGTCAGGTGGTTAGGGTCGGGCAGCTCCGTCGGCTGCCGGATCTGGGTTCGTTTTCCTTTCAGGTCGGTGGCGAAATAGGGTACGTTTGGCACCGTGGTGATGATATCCTGGTCAAATTCGCGGTAGAGGCGTTCCTGCACGATCTCGAGGTGAAGCATGCCGAGGAAGCCGCAGCGGAAACCAAAGCCAAGGGCAGCGGATGTTTCGGGTTCGTACACCAGCGAGGCGTCGTTGAGTTGAAGTTTTTCCAGCGAATCGCGCAGGTCTTCAAAATCGTCGTTATCGAGCGGATAAAGGCCTGCAAATACCATCGGTTTTACGTCTTCAAAGCCCCGGACCGGCTCCTTGCAGGGATTGGCCACGGAGGTGATGGTATCACCCACCTTGATCTCGCGGCTGACTTTGATGCCGGTGATGACATAGCCGACGTCGCCGGCGCTCAGTTCTGCGGTTTGGTGCTGACCAAGTCGCAGCAGGCCCACTTCTTCTGCCACAACTTCTTTGCCCGTATTGTAAAACTTGATCCGTTCGCCTTTTTTCAGCGTGCCGTTCATAATACGCACGTAGGCGATAACGCCGCGGTATGAGTTGAACATGGAGTCGAAGATCATCGTCTGCAGCGGCGCAGCGGGATCTCCTTTTGGAGCAGGCACGCGGTCTACCACTGCGGCGAGTATATCGGCCACGCCGATACCCGTACGGCCCGAGGCGGAAATGATGTCTTCGCGTTCGCAACCGATCAGGTCGATGATCTGGTCCTGCACCTCCTCGATCATGGCACTTTCCATATCGACTTTATTCACGATAGGGATAATTTCCAGGTCGTGGTCGACGGCGAGATACAGGTTGCTGATCGTCTGCGCCTGGATGCCCTGTGTGGCATCGACCAGCAGCAGCGCGCCTTCGCAGGCGGCAATGGAGCGGCTTACCTCGTAGGAAAAATCCACGTGGCCGGGGGTGTCGATCAGGTTGAAAACATATTCTTCTCCATTGGCCGGATGAACGTAGCGCATCTGGATGGCATGGCTCTTGATGGTGATGCCGCGCTCCCGCTCGAGATCCATATTGTCCAGTGCTTGGTCCTGCATATCCCGTTTGCTGATGGTATTGGTATATTCCAGCAAGCGGTCGGCGAGTGTGCTTTTCCCGTGATCGATGTGGGCGATGATGCAGAAGTTGCGGATATTCTTCATTTTGCGATAATTACGTGGTTTTGGGGTTCTTCGGTTTCGAGGTTTCCGGAAGTAGTGACGATAAGGATTGCAGTTTTCAGAAACCGCCGCCTTTTTGGGCGCGCAAAGATAGGCGAAATTGTGCGTTTGAACGCTAAAGGGTAAACAACTGCGATAATTTTTACGCTGCGCTCCACGGCACGCATTCGTGGACCGATCGGGCCGGGAGCACACCTTGCAGTCGGATCAGACAGGTGTGCCTCAAGTCGTTTGGTTTTTCGTCAATTCAAATATAGTTGGTGGAACAAAATATCAGGTGGCGGCACACGGGTAATGCCCGCCGGGTTTCTGCAGAAACCCGGCGGGCATTACCCGTGTGCCGCCACCTGATATTTTGTTCCACCAACTATATTTGAATTGACGAAAAACCAAACGACTTGAGGCACACCTGTCTGATCCGACTGCAAGGTGTGCTCCCGGCCCGATCGGTCCACGAATGCGTGCCGTGGAGCGCAGCGTAAAAATTATCGCAGTTGTTTACCCTTTAGCGTTCAAACGCACAATTTCGCCTATCTTTGCGCGCCCAAAAAGGCGGCGGTTTCTGAAAACTGCAATCCTTATCGTCACTACTTCCGGAAACCTCGAAACCGAAGAACCCCAAAACCACGTAATTATCGCAAAATGAAGAATATCCGCAACTTCTGCATCATCGCCCACATCGATCACGGGAAAAGCACACTCGCCGACCGCTTGCTGGAATATACCAATACCATCAGCAAACGGGATATGCAGGACCAAGCACTGGACAATATGGATCTCGAGCGGGAGCGCGGCATCACCATCAAGAGCCATGCCATCCAGATGCGCTACGTTCATCCGGCCAATGGAGAAGAATATGTTTTCAACCTGATCGACACCCCCGGCCACGTGGATTTTTCCTACGAGGTAAGCCGCTCCATTGCCGCCTGCGAAGGCGCGCTGCTGCTGGTCGATGCCACACAGGGCATCCAGGCGCAGACGATCAGCAACCTGTATCTCGCCGTCGACCACGACCTGGAAATTATCCCTATCGTGAATAAAGTCGATATGGAAAGTGCCATGATCGAGGAGGTGCAGGACCAGATCATCGACCTGATCGGTTGCGAACGCGAAGACATCATTTCCGCCTCGGGCCGTACGGGTATCGGCGTGGCCGATATACTCGCCGCAGTGGTAGACCGCGTGCCTGCTCCAAAAGGAGATCCCGCTGCGCCGCTGCAGACGATGATCTTCGACTCCATGTTCAACTCATACCGCGGCGTTATCGCCTACGTGCGTATTATGAACGGCACGCTGAAAAAAGGCGAACGGATCAAGTTTTACAATACGGGCAAAGAAGTTGTGGCAGAAGAAGTGGGCCTGCTGCGACTTGGTCAGCACCAAACCGCAGAACTGAGCGCCGGCGACGTCGGCTATGTCATCACCGGCATCAAAGTCAGCCGCGAGATCAAGGTGGGTGATACCATCACCTCCGTGGCCAATCCCTGCAAGGAGCCGGTCCGGGGCTTTGAAGACGTAAAACCGATGGTATTTGCAGGCCTTTATCCGCTCGATAACGACGATTTTGAAGACCTGCGCGATTCGCTGGAAAAACTTCAACTCAACGACGCCTCGCTGGTGTACGAACCCGAAACATCCGCTGCCCTTGGCTTTGGTTTCCGCTGCGGCTTCCTCGGCATGCTTCACCTCGAGATCGTGCAGGAACGCCTCTACCGCGAATTTGACCAGGATATCATCACCACGGTGCCAAACGTACCCTATTTCGCCACCGACCTGAAAGGAAAACGAACCCAGATCCGGCAGCCGACGGAGCTGCCCGACCCTAACCACCTGACCAAGGTGGAGGAGCCCTATATCTACGCACAGGTGATCACCAAGCCGGAATACATCGGCAATATCATGACGCTGTGCCTGGAGAAACGCGGTATCCTGATCAAACAACACTACCTGACCCCCACGCGTCTCGAAATGATCTTCCACCTCCCGCTGGCCGAGATTGTGTTCGACTTTTACGACAAACTCAAGTCGATGACCAGGGGTTACGCTTCATTCGACTACCACGTGATCGACTACCGGGAAACAGACCTGATCAAACTCGACATCAAACTCAACGGCGAACAGGTGGATGCGCTCAGCGCCCTGGTGCACCGCTCCAAGGCGGAACAAATGGGCCGCCGCATGTGCGAAAAACTCAAGGAACTGCTGCCGCGACAGCAGTTTCAGATCGCCATCCAGGCCGCTATCGGCCAAAAGGTTGTTGCCCGCGAAACGATCAGCGCCCTGCGCAAGGACGTGACTGCCAAGTGTTACGGCGGCGATATCAGCCGCAAGCGCAAACTGCTGGAGAAGCAGAAAGAGGGCAAAAAACGGATGAAACAGTTCGGTAATGTGGAAGTGCCGCAGGAGGCGTTTTTGAAGGTGTTGAAACTCAACGATTAAGCCTTGCCTTAATTTTTTAATTGGCATACCTTTGGCCGGAGACGAATACGATGCCGACTCCGCCGAAAAGACTTTGTATAATCAGTTCACATACCGATGCCCATCAGGTCGGCGAACTGGTCAAAAGGCTCCGCCCGCTCCTGGACCGGAATGCCCTCGACCTGTGGTATCCCGAAGGCGTCGTCCCCGGCATCTCCACAGAAGAAAGCCTGGAAGCATTTTTGCCCACAGCCGATGCCCTGCTCATCTGTATCAGCCCCGAATTGTGGAATGAGGGTGAATTGTACACCTGGCTCCAACAACGCATTTCCCTCCTTCAACCGAATACGGCAGTGTATCCCCTGCTGGCCAGGCATCACTCCGTCTGGGAAAGCGATGATTTTCTCGGCAGCCATGCGGCTAACCTGCTGCCTTCCGGCAGGCAACCTTTGCCTACCGATGATCCGGAGCACAGCGATGCCTGGTTTTCGCAGGTGGCAGGCGAAATTGCATCAAAACTGGGTCTTTTTGTGCCCAGGCAGGCGGCTTCCCGACCTGTTTGGAAAAAGACGGGGTTCTGGGCATCGTTCCTTGCTGCGGCTGCGCTGCTCGTAGCAGTACTTGCATATTTAAACGATCTGGGTGTTTTCCCCTTCCGTACCAGTCAGGCTGCCGCGATTACCCGGGCAGATGCCATTCCCCCGGTCAACACCGATACCAGCATTTTTCCCGTCCATTTTGATTCTACCCGGCTTTACGTTCTGATCACCCGGTTTGAAGACGATGCCAATGAAAACGAAACCGGCTGCTACGGCCTGAGCATCGAGCGCCGTATCGATATCATCCGGAATCGGGAAAACCTGCCTGTGGTACCCAAATATGTGCACACGCTGTCGCCCAACCAAAGCGACGAGGCGGCGCGCCTGCGCGAGTTTCACCACGCCGACCTCATCGTCTGGGGCAAACTGCGCAACGCCACCAACGACTGCCGCGCCGACGGATTTTGCCTCAATTACCTGCCCTCCGATACCCTGATCCGGTACGCAGGCGGTGTGGTGCCCAAAAAAGTAGACAACGAGTACCTGCCCAACATTTCTTCCTACATGCTCGAAGACGGCCTGATCAGTCTCGGCGGCGAGAGTTTCGACGCCTGGATCATCAGCATGTCGAACCTGAAAGTGGGCAAAATAAAACCCGAATTCTACCGCATTGCCGCCGACTGGCCGGTGGAAAAACAGATGGCGGAATACGGCAAGCGCGCCAATATGTTTTTTCTGCTGGGACTGTTCGACAAGACCATTCAGGATTATACCGCAGCGATCCGGCTGAAGCCTTCCACGTTATGTTACTACAAACGCGGCGTCGCTTTTGCAAAAATGAGCCGGCAGGAAGAAGCCATTGCCGACTTCAGCAAGGCCGCGGCACTCAATCCGGAGGATGCCAACATCTATTACAACCGGGCCAAGAGTTATCGTATACTGGGATACGAAGAAATGGCCATCAGCGATTTCAGCGAGGCCGTGCGGCTTGATCCCGGCTTTGCCGACGCTTTTTATTTCAGGGGAAATGTCCTGCGCGATCAGCAGAAAGACAGTGCCGCCATCGCCGATTACGACAGGGTGATACAACTCAAGCCGGGCCACGTCGATGCCTATATCAACAGGGGAATCAGTAACGGCAGGTTAGGCAGGTATGAAGCAGCGTTAGCCGACTATGACAAAGCCATTTCGCTCGACTCCAGCCAGTCAAATGCTTATAACAACAGGGGTACGGCAGCTTACGATCTGGGAAAAATTAAAGAATCGATTGCCGATTACGACAAGGCGCTTCGCCTGAAACCCGACCATATCGAAGCTTTATACAACAGGGCGCTGGCCAAAAACCAGTTGAAGCAGTACGCTTCGGCAATGGAAGATCTGGATAAGGCCATTCAACTAAAGCCTGCCTATCAAAATGCCTACTTCGCCCGGGGCGAAACCAAAAGATTATTGGGGCAATTCGAGGCGGCCGTGAAAGACTACGATAAATCCATCGAGACCACTCCGAGTTTTGCAAGCGCATACCTGGCGAGAGGTATGGCTGAAGATAATTTGGGGCATTATGAAGCAGCCGTCAGGGATTACAGCAAATCCCTCGAACTCAAACCGAATGTTGCCGGCACCTATATCTACAGGGGCGATGCCCTGGGAAAATTGAAGCGATATGAAGCGGCAATACAGGATTACACCAAAGCGATCGAACTCGAACCCAAAAACGATGAGGCATATGTCAGCCGTGCTTTGGCTTTAAAGGAATTAAAAAACGATGAGGCTGCACTGGCAGACTACAATAGGGCCGTCGAGGTACAACCGGACCAGATATCTCCATATCTAAACCGTGCTGCCTATTACCGGCAGGTCGGCCAGAAGGAGCGAGCCATTGCCGACTACAACAAGGCTATTCAGATACAGCCTGACTATGCTATTGCCTACTATAACCGTGCCCTGGTGCATGGCGATATGGGTCACCCGGAACTGGAGCTGGCCGATTATTCCAAAACCATCGAACTAAAACCGGATAATACAGATGCCTACCTCAATCGCGGCTACCTGAATAATAAAGCAGGTCGCCGGAAAGAAGCCCTTGCCGATTACGATAAAGCCATCGAACTTAAACCGGATTACGTACAGGCTTATATCAACCGCGCCGTCGTAAAAAGCAGTATGGGAAAGAAAAAAGAGGCCATTGCCGATTACAACAAAGCCATAGAGATCAAGCCTGACCATGCACCGGCATACTTTAATCGCGGTCTGGCCAAAAGTGATGCAAGCGAGGAGGAGGCCATACCCGACTACACCAAAGCCATTGAACTTCAACCCAATTACCCCGAGGCGTATTTGTTCCGCGGACAGGCGAAAGAGAGCCTGGAACGGCACAAGGAGGCCATTGTTGACTATGACAGTGCCGTTGCATTGAAATCGGACTATGCACTTGCCTATTATAGTCGCGCTTTGTCTAAAAACAACCTCGGCTGGTATGAGGCGGCGCTTGCCGACTACGATAAAGCCCTCGTACTGGAGCCGGACTGTTTTACCTACAACAACCGGGGTGTAACCAAATACAATATGAAAGCCTACGACGCGGCAATTACTGATTACAACAAGGCTATTGAACTAGACCCCGGTTATGCACTGGCATATTTTAATCGCTGCAACGCGTACTGGCGCCAGGGCAAGTATTTTTTGGCGGTTCAGGAACGGATCAAGGCCATGCGTCTGGAAGCAAGTTGGCCATGGTATCTTTTTCTGGCGGGCATATTGGGTATTGTGTACAGCATTCTTGAAGAGATATGGAAACGCTGGAAAAGCAGGAAACCAAAGACGGGTTAAGGCCGTCACGGATTTACCACCACCTTCTTCGGATAAACCTCGCCGGTTTGCAAGTTCTTCAAAACCAGCCAATAAACCCCCGGCCTGGTCCTCCGGTCCAGGGGTAACGCACCCCTTCCTGCCGATACATTTCCTTTGTACAGGATTGCCATAAACCGGCCGGCCGAATCATAGAGTTCGACCTGAATCCCGGCGCTTTGACCGGAGTGCCACTCCAGCCACAGCGGCCCCGATGTCGGGTTGGGAAAGACCCGTGCCGAAAAGTCCTCCGGCTCGTCTGTGCCGGAAGCCGGCGATGCCTCCACCGCCCCGATCGAACGCGGCGCCGCGTACAGTTGGCCCAGGTAGTCGAACTCGGGTTCATTCAGAGAAAAACCGGCGCCCGAGGCCGGACTGTCTGTCCCGATGGAAAAATCGTCGCTATCCGGATCGGCAAAAAGCGGGTCTTCGTTGACGATGTTGTTCGGATCATTTACCGGCAGGTCGGGGCCGTTCCAGTTCGGCGAATCGGCGTTGAACCACAGGTTGTTGGAAAAAGTAAACGTTTCCGGTGCAGTATTCGGGCCGATGTTGGTTTCCGTGGGAAGGTTGCCGATGTACACGATGTTGTTCCGGAAAGTATTATCGCCGCAGGCAAGAAAACGGTCGGGATCGACGGTTTCCTGTAGGATGCGGATGACCCAGTTGCCGGGTTGGTAAATGGTGTTGTTCACCACTTCCACCTGTACCGAGCCGACATAGGCCACGGGTGCTACTGAACCGATGATGATATTGGCATAAACCTGAAGGTTGGCCGCTTCAAAGTGCGCGGTATCCGGCCGGAAAAACTGCAAACCGGTACTGCCGCCCAGGTTGAGCGTGCGCTGGCCGCAGTTGCGGAAAAAATTGCCCTCTATGCGCACCCATTCGCTGCCGCCCTTGCACTGGATCGCGTTCGACCCCATGTTTTCAAATTGATTTCCCTGTATAATGCCGTGGTGGCAGCCCACCATGTCGATGCCGCTGCCGCCCGCCGCTCCGTTAAGAAACCTGCAATTCCGGATTTCAAAATAGTCCAGCCCCGAGAGTTTGAGCAAGTCGTTGTTGCCCGAAGCCGACATATCCCGGAAAGTGCAATCCTCGAAAAGGATGTGGTGTGCCGGTGTGTTGTACGTGCCGCCGTCGTCCGTGTTGAACCCGTTGCCGGTCTGGTGCTGGAAAATAAGCCCCCTGAAATGCAGGTACGCCGGGTCGGTTAACTGGATGGCATTGTTGCCGCCTTCAAAAATGACCGTTTGTCCGGCTGCGCTTCGGATCGTGATCCATTGGCTGGAAACTCCTTTTAAGTCGGCGAAATACAAGCCGCCGGCATAGGTGCCGGCATGTATTTCGATGGTGTCGCCGGGCTGGACGACGGCAATTGCAGCCGCGAGCGTCGGGTACTGTTGGCCTGTGCCGACGGACAAAACAGCGGCTTGCAACGTGTAAAGGCACAGAAATAAAGCGGTCGAAGTAATAGAAAGGCGCATATCAGTAATCTTTCCCAAGGTACCGCCGGCTTCAGCCGGCGCATATACTAGTGTATGGTACCACCGGCCTCAGCCGGTGCACGTATGGTACCGCCGGCTAAAGCCGGCGCACCCACCCACTCAGCACTCCGCCAGCCCCACCGATATCTGCATCGCCAGGCCCCCGTCCGATGTTTCCTTGTATTTTGTATTCATATCCCGGGCCGTTTCCTTCATGGTTTTGATCACCGCGTCGAGGCTGACCTTCGCTTTGGAGGGATCACTTTCCAGCGCAATCTCGCTGGCTGTGATGGCCTTAATGGCGCCCATGGTGTTGCGTTCGATGCAGGGAATCTGCACGAGTCCGCCGATGGGGTCGCAGGTCATGCCGAGGTGATGCTCCATCGCAATTTCCGCAGCCATGATGGCTTGTTCGTAGGTGCCGCCGAGACATTCGGTAAGTGCGGCGGCGGCCATTGCCGAGGACACACCGATCTCCGCCTGGCAGCCGCCCATCGCGGCGGAAATGGTTGCGCCTTTTTTAAACAGGCTGCCGAGTTCGCCGGCCGTCAGCAGGAATTTTACAATATCTTCCTCCACATAGCTTTCGCTGAAACACACGTGGTACATCAACACTGCCGGAATAACCCCTGCAGCGCCATTGGTGGGCGCCGTGACTACCCGCCCGAAAGCGGCATTCTCCTCGTTGACGGCCAGGGCAAAGCAACTCACCCATTTCAGTATCTCGTGGAAAGAGTGTCCGCCGCGACTGATCTGGTTTACCCATTCGTCGATATTGCGGTAAGGCTTGCCTGTCAGCAGTTTTCGGCTGAGCGGCGCGGCGCGGCGCGCTACGCCCAGGCCACCGGGCAATTCGCCATCCGTATGGCAGCCTTTATAAATGCATTGCTTCATCACCGACCAGATGTGCATGAGGTCGGCGCGGATACGCTCCTCCGAACGCCAGGTCAGTTCGTTGCGGAATACAATTTCGGATATGCTCTGGCTTTCCTGTGTGCACCAGGCCCGTAGCTCGGCGCCCCGGTCGATCGGAAAAGGCAGTTGTGTATCCGACTCCAGGTTTTCTTCGCCTTCCTTGACGACAAAGCCGCCGCCCACGGAGTAATAGGTCTGACTCACCCCTTCGCCGTTTTGGTAAAATGCCCTGAAAATGACGCCGTTGGCGTGATACGGAAGCGTCTGGTCGAAGTGAAAAACGATATCCTTGTCAGGATCGAAGGGTATTTCCCGGCGACCGGCCAGGCGAATTTTTTTCCCGGTTCGGATGTGCAGGATGGTGGTATCCACATCCTCTACGGGAATGGTGACGGGGTCGTCGCCGTTCAGACCGAGTTGTACAGCCAGGTCGGTGCCGTGGCCTTTGCCGGTTTTGGCAAGCGACCCATACAGTTCGACCTGTACGGCAATCGTTTCGTCCGGGTTGATTTCGCGCAGAAAACGCTGTGCGGCCCGCCAGGGACCCATGGTGTGCGAGCTCGAAGGCCCGATACCGATTTTGAAAATATCGAAGACGCTTATTCTTTCCATAAATGATCAGGGCAAAATTTGGCGCCGCTAATGTATGGGAAAAGCATATTCTGTTTGAAATAACTCAACTCAATGACAGATTAAATGTTTTGGTGAAACCCTGATTCAACCTGAGGCCTGATCTATAGTTTAAACCTTCTCCGATACATGAGTAAAAGTTCCGTCATCACTACCTGGGCCGGTAAAATGGCCTTCGACAGCGCCGTAGGCAATCATGTCGTCCGTATCGACACCAAACCCGAAATGGGCGACGACTCCGGTCCCGGACCCAAGTCGCTGCTGCTGGTGTCGCTCACCGGGTGTACGGGCATGGATATTGCTGCATTGCTGCCCAAAATGCGCGTTGCTTTCGACAGCCTCTCCATAACAGCAGAAGCAGAGATCACTGAGGAACATCCCAAGGTGTACAAGTTCATCCACCTGACGTTCCGCATTTCGGGAGCGAATATCAGGGAAGACAAGGTGCGCGAAGCCATCCAGTTGTCGCAGGAAAAATACTGCGGCGTGACGGCCATGCTCAAAGCCCACTGCCCGATCACCTGGGAATTGGTGGTAGAAGGGGCCGACAAAAAATAGCCGGTCTGCAACGAATAATACCCCGACGCTATTCATTGTATAAACGCCCATGGAAACGATGCCCGGAAGCCCATCTTTGTGAAAAATCACCGACAGATGAAACACTTCCGGATTGCCATCATTGCCTTGCTGCTCCTTTTATGTTACCGGGTTTTCTCCCAGCAACCGCCCGCCCTTGTCCCGTATCGCGACGGCGGGTTATGGGGTTATGCCAACCCCGAAGGGAAAATCGTCGTTCCGTTACAATACGAAGAAGCCTATCCCTTCGTAACCTATCCCGAGATGTTTGCCCCCAACTATAACCCCGAATATCCCGATCAGGGCTGGCCCGGATTGCAGCATCCGGTCGCACTGGTCAAAAAAGACGGTTTGTATGGGCTGCTCGATGCCGAAGGGAATGAACTGACCCCTCCCGTCAGTCCGGCGCCGTTTTTCTTTGCCCCGCTGAATGGCGGCGCCTACCAGCTGCGCTACGATGCCGGCGACATGGATGAAAATGGATACGCCACGATGCGGCTGGCTGTGCTGACGGCCTCCGGGCAGCGCCTTACCCCGTTCCGGTACAATTTCGGCTACGATGACGATCTCGATGAAGGTTGGGGCGACAGCGACATATACGGTCATTCGTCGTTCTTTAGCCGTTTTCAGGAAGAGCGAGAGGCCGTTGTCGTTCGCAAGGGCGAACGGTTCGGGCTGGTTTCTTCAGTTACCGGCGATGAGTTGAATGCCCCCGTTTGGAACAGCATTTTGCCCGGCGGCAAAGGTATCAGCATTGCATACAGCCGGGATACGCTGCCTCTTGCCGGTTTCTCCGGCGAAGGGTATTATCTGGTCGGACAAGCCAATCGTATCCTGCGCAAACTGGACGGAATTAATTACGCCGCCGGATATTCCTGCGGATTATTTCAGGTCACAGATCAGGTCGGGCGCTTCGGTTTTATCAATATCAGGGGTGAATCGGTCATCCCCGTTTCATTTACGGAGTGCTATGGTTTTTCCGACGATGGTGTGGCGAAAGTGCGCACGGCAGACGGCTTATGGCAGATTATCGACACGACGGGAGCGGTAAAAATGACACTCGGACCGGAAGGAGGGTGTTGGAAAGAGGGCGACAGTTATTTCATACTCGAAGCCGACGGACATTGGTATGTATACGACAGATATTTCCGCAAAACAATAGAGACGGGCTTTGAAAATGTCCCGTATCCCGTCGAACTGTGCAAAAAATCATATTTTCAGGTCTATGTCAAGGGACAAAAGGGCCTGGTCAATACGGCGGGACAAACCAGTCTTCCCGCTCTTTATGAGACTTCCTTCGAGATGTATGACGTGTTGCAGGACCGGTACGGCAGACTAAACTCCCTGAACGGTTTATTTGTCAGTCGGGCCGGAAAAAACGGTGTGCTGGACTGCGAACTTCGGGAGATCGTTCCGCTCCTGTTTGAACGGATCGAACTTTTTTATGGCCCCGATTTGTGGCTGGTTCAGGAAAACGGGAAATCGGGTATCTACGATACAAAAAAGCGCAGATTGCTGTTCCCGGTGCGGTTTGACGAGATTAAACTGTACCCGGATTCAGACTCCCCGTATTACGCTATACGGCAGGGAGACTATTGGGGGAAATTTGATACGGCGGGCCGGGAAATATTTCCCGTCATTTTTGAACAGGAGTTTTTTGAAAAAAACAGCCGCGGGATGATCCTGGTCAAAAGCAAACGCGGCTGGCACCTGTTCGACCGGGACCGGGAGGAAATATCTTTCCTCGGCAACCTTTTCGACGACCCCCGGCCATCCGTTGACGACCAAAGCCAGTTCGGCGGACCGCCGATGATAGCGATTACGGCAAAGGTGAATGGTAAAAAAGCCCTGTTCGACCACCACGGCAAAACGCTTATCCCGCCCGTATACGACAACTTCCAACTGCGCCCCGACCATGTGCTGGTGCAAAAAGATGGAAAATGGGGCGCCCTGAGTTACCCCGGCCTGCGCGAAATTGTGCCGATCAAATACCTGTACATCCAATACGATGCGGGCAAATACCGCCTATATGAGCAAAACAGAGACGACTTCGTGTGGTACGATCCCGCTACAGGCTCCAGGAGGGTCGCTCCCAAGGGGTATTCCAGTATCCAGAACTTCGGCGAGGGCATGGCATTGGTGCAACACAACTGCATCTTCGGGTTTATCGATACATCACTCCGGGAGGTTGTGCCCTTGCAATACACCTATGCGTATGGTTTTTCAGAAGGCTTGGCTGCCGTGAAAACCACGGAAGGGCGTTGGGGATACCTGAACCGGGAAGGAACATTTGCTATCCCTCCCCGATTCCTCAAGGCGGAAAGTTTCCGCAACGGAACAGCCGTCGTCGTGCTACAACACGAGCCGGATACGACGCAATGGTATACATTGATCGACCGCAACGGCCGCGAGTTGCGATCGGTAGAAGCAGGCGAAGGAACCGGGATATACCGGCTGGGACCGTATATTGTTGTGCGTGAAAGCAATGAGCGCCAGACTGTTCTCGATTCAACCATGCAGGTTGTGCTGAATAATTGCACCTGCCTGTCCGATGCGGAAGACGATAAAAATTTCCGGTATTTCTGCGACGGAAGGGCCGGTATCCTTACCCCGGCGGGAGAAAAAATGTCCAATGAGCAGAATTTTTCCTATCAGGAATACCCGGGTGGCCTAACCGGCGTGCAGTACTGCAATGTCTGGGGCTTGCAGGACAACACAGGCCGTTGGATCATCCCCCTTGCAGAGCAATCGGGCAGCAGCACCGGTGACGGCAAGACATTTTATGTCTGGCGCAACGGCCATACCGGCCTGTTCGATGCCGACGGGAAACAACTGGTGCCTGTACAATATGATCTGGTCGAACGCAACGGGGAATACTGGCAGGTTTATAAAAATAATATGCAGGGTATTTTTGACGGTAAAGGCCGCCTGATCGTGCCGGCCGAGTATACAAGCGTCGAATTGTACCCTGCAATCGGCCTGATAAAAGTGGTGGACGAAGGCGGTCAAACCGGTTTTTTTGATTTTTCCGGGCGACGGTATTTCCGTTAGATGCCGTCGCCTTTTCCAAACAGCAACTCCGTCACCGCTTTCTTTCGCGCCCGCGCCACAGGCACGCACACGTCGCCTGCGAGCACGAGGTCGCTTCCATCGAGGCGCGCCACTTTGCCCACAGCCACGATATAGGATTTGTGCACGCGCAGGAAATGCGCGGCAGGCAAGGTGTTTTCCAGATTGTTCAGGCTTTCCAGCGTAATGATCTTTTCCTGTTCGGTGTATATCTTCACATACTCCTTCCAGCCTTCCACATAACGGATGTCTGCAATGGGAATCTTGACCCACTGGCGGTCGGCCTTGACGGTCAGGTAGCCCTCCGGTCTTGTCGGAGCGGTTTCGTATCGCAGGTTTAGCAGGGTACGGGCCTTCTCAACCGCCTGCAGGAAGCGGTCGAAGGAAAATGGCTTGAGCAGATAATCGACCGCATCAAGGTCGAATGCCTCCACCGCGTGTTGCGGATAGGCCGTTGTGAAAATGGCAAGGGGCTTGCGCGATACCGAACGCAACAGACTGGTACCGCTCAGGACCGGCATCTGGATGTCGAGAAACAACAGGTCGACCACATCGCTTTGAAGTATTTCCACGGCGCGGATCGGACTTCGGCACAATGCCACGATTTCCAGGTCCGGAACCTTTCCGGCAAATTGCTCCAGCAGGGACAGGGCGAGGTGTTCGTCGTCGACAAACAAACAGCGAATGGGTCGTTTCATTTTTGATCATCAGCGTGCTCTATTCATCAGATGACTTTGAGTCATCAGGATGAATAGCACATCTTTTTTTAATGCACCGGAGTTTCGATCGCGAGTACTGACCTGAACGAACGCTCGTTCCGGACGGTCTCCAGGCGATATTTACCCCGGTAATTCAGTTCCAGCCGCTGGCGGATATTTTCCAGCCCCACACCGCCGATCTCATCTTTCTGCCGGTTATCGGGGTTGAACGAGTTCTCCACTTCAAGGGTCAGGCGCCCGGATTCATTTTTCAGCCGTATGTGTAGAAATGCTTCGGGATTTTCGTCGAGGTCGCCGTGTTTCAGCGCATTCTCCACAAAAGGCAACAGCAGCAGTGGTTCGATATCAAGGCCGGAACAGTCGCCCTCCACCTCGAAACGGATGGGCAACGACAGCTCCGACTTCATTTGAAACAGGTCGATATACGCTCTGATCTGGTCGACCTCCTTTTCCAGCGGCACCTTGTCGGCCCGCGCATCGTAAGTAACGTAGCGCAACAGATCGCTCAGGCGCAGTACCATGTCTGCTGTACGCGGGTGTTGCAGCGTAGCCGCAGCATAAATATTGTTGAGCGTATTGAACAGAAAATGCGGGTTGATCTGCGCTTTGAGGTAGTTGAGTTGGGCCTCTGCATGGCGTATTTCCAGTTCCCGGCGGTTTTCGAGCAATTGGTACAGGGCGCTGAATACGAGCAATAGCAGGAAAGACAAGGCATATGCCAGGAACATCCGGTAGCCGTTTTCCTGCGGAATGCCCGAAATGCCCCTGAATATACCGCCGCCGAAAAGAAAATGTTCTGTCCAGGTGCGCAAGGCAGCCATGCCCAGCCAGAAAACGACCAGCAACAGCAGCCACAACCGGATGCGGCCCGTTTCAAAAAAACGGTTTACGAGTACCCGGGCATTGCCGTAAAACAGGATCAGCAAAAAGACCATGTTCACGCAAGTCCGCCCCAGGGCCTCCTGGGCTCCGCGCAAGCCGCTGATCAGGTAAAAAAAGATAAAAAATACCAACAACCACCCCGTCAGGTGCGTAATGAGGCGGGTGCGGCCGGAGAAAATGACGTTCAGCACGGGATGTTATTGTTTTACGATAGCAAGTAAAAGGAGTGCCTTGTTCATCGTGATGTTTTGTAGGATGTGACGGTTGAATGGACTTGTTCTTTTTCCGCTGTCGCGCGACCCCGGCTGATACGGCCATGTACCTTTTCCACTTTATCCATACTGTCTTCGCGCAGGGTGCCGCAGAGCCGGTCCCAGATGGTGAAATACAGCCCGTAGTTGCCCTGGAATTTTTCATGGTGCATGTTGTGGTGGACCGACGAATTGATCCAGCGCCCGACGGGATGGTCGTATGTCTTCCGGGAAAACAGCTCGTACCCGAGGTGGCCGTATATATTGAACAGCAGCATCAAGGTCACAAAAGCCCAGAACGAAACCGGATGCAGCGGGATGGAAAAAAGCAGCACCGGAATGATACCTGCTTCCAGCACGGACTCGATCGGGTGGAAGGCATAAGCCGCCCAGGGTGAAGGGTTGACCGATTTGTGGTGTACGAGGTGAATACGGCGGTACAACGCGGGGTGGTGCATCAACCGGTGTACCCAGTAAAAGTAGGTATCGTGTATCAGGAGCGTCAGCGGAATACTGGTCGCCAGCCACAGCCGGCCATAAGTATCGATATCGGAATAAAAGAGCGTGTGTTCCCGCACCGCCGTGCCGAGACACAGCCAGGATACGCCCCCGAAAATGACAGAGGCGATGGCTGAATATCCGATCTCCCGGATATAATCGGTGCGGCGGGGAAAATGCTGCTGTATTTTTCTGTAAAGCCACGCCCGGCGTTTCCAGATATAAAAAACGGCATACAGCATCGCACAAAATACAACGTAGCGCCCGAAGATGATCAGGGGGACCAATGCCCATTGCGCAGCGGAAAATTCAGCAGGGTTGAACATGATACGGTGGTTTAGATGGCCTGAACCGGAAAAGGTTTGAAACGGGGCTTTTCTTTTTCAAATATACGGGCTGCTGCATCTAACGCGCCGCTCCCTTTCAACCAACGGGCCTGTCAGATCAACCATTGGCGTCGCACCGGTCCTGTGGTTGATCTGATCCATCTGCAGGTTGATGCGATTTTCAGGCGCACCCCCGGCGCCCCACTTTTGCTCCGTCAAGGGACAACAAACACATTCAACCACTTTATCCATTCTAACGACAACATTATGAAAAACAATCGCAAAAATCTTCAGGTCTTCACGCTGCTCTGTATTGCAGCCGCCTTTTCTGTTTTTACCTCTTGCCGCAAATCGGCAGAAGAAATCGCACAACTGTTCAGCGATAGCGAGGCAGCGGAGATTGTCGAAACGGCCATTGCCGATCGCAGCGCCGGCGCCGCCATGCCCACCGTGGATATGGCGCAGATCATCGACAGTTACCTCAACAATTGCGGTATTCCGGGCGATACTACCCTGCAGAGAAGCAACAGCAACGGCGCAGCGTCCTACGCTTACACCTTCGGTATGGAATGGCTCATCACGTGCAGCAATCTCGGTGTTCCGCAGAGCGCTTCGGTGGATATCGCCGGCAATGGCACATTTTCAACGGCGCGCTGGGCGGGAAACGACCAGACTACCGGCAACCTGACCTTCACAGGTCTGAGTCCGCAGGAACCCGCCTACCTGGTAAATGGCTCCTATGTGCTCGAAGGCGATATTACAGGCGATTTGCGGCGTGTTGATCCGACATTCAATTGTACGACGACGATCAACCTGACCGGTCTGAGCATTTCCAAGACGACGTTTGACATCACGGGTGGTGCCGGTACCGTACAGGTAGCCGGCACGAACGGGCAAGGCAATACCCGCACCCTCAACGGCTCGCTCACCTTCAATGGCGACGGCACCGTTACCGTCGTGATAAACGGACATACCCATAATTTCCCCCTGTAGTCCTTTTTTTCATACGAAGCACCCGGTATCGGCTCCGCGAACAAACGCGGAGCCTTTTTTATGCGCCAAACTTCCAACCGATTCCGTTGTTTTGGTGCAAATACCTTTTACGCATGGAACTCACTATTCAAACACCCGCCCTGTTATTCCCGGCGGTTTCGCTGCTGCTTATTGCCTACACCAACAAGTTTCTGGCGATTGCCAACCTTATCCGCAAGTTGTACTCCGATTATGAGGAACGGCAACTCGTCACCTTGCTGAGCCAGATACACAGCCTCCGCCGCCGGCTTATGCTGATCCGGTGGATGCAGGTTTTTGGTGTGGGCAGCATACTGTTGTGCGTGGTGACGATGTTTCTGGTGTACGAGGGCCTGCAGGTATGGGCCAAGGTATTGTTCGGACTCAGCCTGCTGCTGATGATCACCTCCCTGATCCTCAGTTTGATTGAGTTATTTCTTTCGGCCGGAGCGCTGCGGGTGCTGCTGATGGACCTGGAAGAAAAAAAGGAAAAGCGCTGAACGCAATTTCAGACACATCCGGGTTTGTTCAAGTAAAAAATGTGCCGTATATTTGCACCACACTTTTGAAGCGTATCACGAGAGGGGACCGAAGGTTCCCTCTTTTGTTTATACTCCCTTTGGTACACGTTGCCATATTTGCATGGAATTAACCGAACGCATTGCTCAACTGCTGGAAGAAAAATACACAACCGACGAGGCCTTCGCCGATTGTTTTACAGTAGAAATTGAACTGAAACCCGGACAGAAACTGTATGTGTTTGCCGACAGCGACTCCGGCCTGAGTTTCGATAAGTGTCAGAAAATCAGCCGGTTCCTGGAAAGTCATCTCGACGCAAATGGCTGGTTGGGCGAAAAATACGTCCTAGAGGTCAGCAGCCCCGGGATCGGCCGGCCTTTCAAATTCCTCCGCCAGTACCGCAACAACATCGGCAGGAATGTGGAAGTGACCCTTGTCGACAAAACCCGTCAGACCGGTCTTTTGAAAGCCGCAGACGAAAAGCAGGTGTTGCTGAGCCAGAAAGTCATTGAACGGGACGGAAAAAAGAAAAAAGAAGTAGAACTCGAAACGGCCATTCCTTTCGACCGGATTGAAAAGACCGTCGTGAAACTTGCTTTCTGAAAAATACAACACACCAATTCAGCCCTGAAACCACTAAACATACAAAAAGAAGTAAATAAAAATCAGCAATGGTTAACTTAGTAGACGTTTTCTCTGATTTTAAAACCGGAAAAAACATTGACCGCCCTACCATGGTGCGTGTATTGGAAGACGTATTCCGTACCCTTATCAAGAAGAAATACGGTACGGACGACAACTTCGACGTAATTGTCAATACCAACAAGGGCGACCTTGAAATCTGGCGCGTACGCGAGGTCGTGCCCGACGGGGAGGTTACCAACGAACTCGCCCAGGTGAGCGTTACCGAAGCCCATGCCATCGATGAGAGCATCGACATCGGCGATGAGTGCTATGAACAGCTCTCTATCGAGGATTTTGGCCGCCGCGCCATCATGGCCGCCCGCCAGACGCTGGTGTCGCGGATCATGGAACTCGAAAAAGACGAGATCTACCGCAAGTACTCCGAACATGTCGGAGCTGTGGTAGTCGGCGAGGTAAACCAGATCATGAAAAAAGAGATCCTGGTGCTCGACGACGAAACGGGCAACGAGATCGTATTGCCGCGTACGGAAATGATCAAGGGCGATTACTACCGCAAGGGCGACGTGGTGAAAGGGATTATCAAGAAGGTGGAAATGAACAACAACGTTCCTTTCATCATGCTGAGCCGCACCGACCCGGGTTTCCTGGCAAAACTGCTCGAGGCAGAGGTGCCTGAAATTGAAGACGGTGTGATCGAGATCAAAAACATCGTCCGCCTGCCCGGCGAACGCGCCAAAGTGGCCGTCGAAAGCCACGACGAACGCATCGATCCGGTAGGCGCCTGTGTGGGTATGAAGGGCAGCCGTATCCACGGCATCGTTCGCGAACTGCGCAACGAGAACATCGATATCATCAACTATACGACCAATATACCGTTGTATATCCAGCGTAGCCTGACGCCGGCCAAGATCAGCAACATCGAACTCGACAACGAACGCAAGCGCGCTGCCGTATACCTCGATGCCGATCAGGTCAGCCTTGCCATCGGTAAGGCGGGCAGCAACATCAAGCTGGCCACCAAACTCACCGGTTTTGAAATAGATGTGTACCGCAACCAGGCGGAATACGAAATTGACGACGTCGATCTCGAGGAATTCAGCGACGAAATGGAGCCCTGGGTGATCGAAGCACTCAAGAATATCGGCTGCGATACGGCCAGACAGGTGCTCGAACTCAGCGCAGAAGAACTCATTCGCCGTACCGATCTCGAAGAAGAAACCGTTCGCGACGTGCTGAAAATACTTGCTGCGGAGTTTGAAGAGGAAAAATAAGGAGGATCGGCAAAAAACGCGACTTGCGCATTGCATGTTGGGTTTTGACAATGCCTCTGCATTTTTTATCGTACCTTTGCACCGCTTTACGCATTATTGACTCAATTCAGTTCAACTTAAAATTCAAAGGCCTTCTAAAACGGTAGTATTTCAGCGGAATAACCGCTTTTTCTAACATCAACATTTTTTTTGGGAGGGCAAACTCCTGCGCCTTTATTGCACTTGCCCCCTCACTCATTAAAGCAGGAAAACCACTGCATGGCTCTAAAATTAATTAAGGTAGCAAAAGAATTTAACGTCGGACTGCATACGATCGTCGAGACGCTGCACAGCAAAGGCTTCATGGATGTGGAGGAAAAGCCGACGGCAGATATCAGTGACGACATGCTTGCTGTACTCCAGAAGGAGTTTCAGCGCGACCTTGCTATCAAACAGGAGGCGGATAAACTTGCCCGCCCCATGCTTAAAAAGGACCCCATTGCTGTCCATGGCAATGTAAATACTACCGTTAATACACCCGAGGCTCCTGCCGCAACCGCACCGCGCCCTTCCCTGCTGCCGCCGCGTGAAGAGCCGGCCAAGCCTGCTCCGCCCAAAACAGAGCAGCCGGCAGAACAAAAAGAAGAGCCGGAATTGATCAAACGCGAGCGCCCCGCTTTACGCATTCTCGGCAAGATCGATCTCGATGCCAAAAAGAAAGCGCCTGCCCCGAAGGAGGAAGAACCTAAGCCTGAACCTCCCAAACAGGAAGCGCCTGCCCCCGAGCCATCCGAAAAGCCTGAAGCGCCCGAAGTAAAACCTGTTGCACCCCCAACCCTGGCTCCCGTAGCCAGGGAAACGGAGGAGCCTGTGGCTCCCAAAGAGAGCAAGGTGACTGAAACGCCGGAGAAAGACCAGGTTTCGGCCGATGAGCCGCAGCAGGATCAGGAGTATTTCCGCGCCGACTCTCCAACGCTGCGCGGATTGAAAATTCTCGGCCGCATCAACCTCGAAAGCGAGAAAAAACCGGAAGAAGACAAATCCGGTCAGCGCGGTCCCCGAACCGGACAAGGCGGCCGGCAGCAAGACCGTGGCCCGCGTCGCGACGACCGTGGCGGCGGACAAGGGGCCAACCGCAACCCGCAGGGCGGCAACCGTCAGGGCGCACAAGGTGGCGCCAACCCGCAGTCGTCGTCGTCGGCAGCCAACGACGCCAACAAACGCAAACGCAAACGCAAAAAAGTGCAACAGCCAATCACGGCAGCCTCTCTGCAGGCTACCCTGAGCGGCAATCAGGGCGACAACAAGGGCCGCGGCCGCCGCGACGAACCCAAGGAGGTCTCCCAGAAAGAAATTGAAGATCAAATCCGCCAGACGATGGCGCGTATCGGTGCCGGCGCAAGCCGCAAACGCCAGAAAATGCGCCGCGACAAACGGGAAGGCATACGGGAACGGGCCGAAATGGCCGAAATGGCGCGGACGGAAGAGGATAAGACACTTCAGGTAACGGAGTTTATTTCCGTTTCAGACCTCGCGTCACTGATGAATGTCAAACCCGCCGATGTCATCAAAACCTGCATGAGCCTCGGTATTTTCGTTTCCATTAACCAGCGCCTCGATGCAGAAATCATTGAGGTGGTAGCGGGCGAATTCGGCTATGAAGTGCAGTTTATCAGCGCCGAAGAGCAGGTGGAAGTGGAGGAGGAAGAGGTCGACGATCCGAAGGATCTCGTTCCGCGCCAGCCGATTGTTACGGTCATGGGCCACGTCGACCACGGTAAAACCTCCCTGCTCGACTATATCCGGAATGCCAACGTCGTGGAAGGCGAGGCAGGTGGTATCACCCAGCACATTGGCGCCTACGAAGTGAAAGTCGGCGACGACCAACACGAAATAACCTTCCTCGATACCCCCGGTCACGAAGCCTTTACTGCCATGCGTGCGCGTGGCGCTAAAGTGACGGATATTGCAATCATCGTCATCTCTGCCGACGACAGCATCATGCCCCAGACGCGGGAGGCAATCAGCCACGCGCAGGCCGCAGGCGTTCCGATCATCTTTGCGATCAACAAGATCGATAAGGCCGGCGCCGATCCCGAACGCATCAAGAACGAACTGTCCCAAATGAACTTCCTCGTGGAAGAATGGGGCGGCAAGTACCAGAGCCAGGACATCTCGGCCAAGAAAGGAACCAACGTAGACAAACTCCTTGAAAAGGTGTTGCTCGAGGCCGAACTGCTCGAACTGAAGGCCAATCCGGGTCGCCGTGCCCTGGGTACGGTTCTGGAGGCATCGCTCGACAAGGGCCGCGGATACGTCACCAAAATTCTTATCGAGAACGGAACCCTGCACGATGGCGATCCGATCATCGCCGGCGAATTCTCCGGCAAAGTGAAAGCCATGTTCAACGAACGCGGCAAAAAGATCAAGGAAGCCGGTCCGGCTACACCCGTACTCGTGCTCGGCCTCCCCGGTGCACCGCAGGCAGGTGAAAAAATAAAAGTGGCGGCTTCGGAAGGTGAGGCCAAGGAAATCGCGTCCAAACGCGCCCAGATCATTCGCGAACAGGCAACCCGCGCCTCCAAGCGCATCAGCCTCGAAGAGATCGGACGCCGTCTGGCACTCGGCAACTTTAAAGAACTCAACCTCATCGTCAAAGGCGACGTGGACGGTTCTATCGAGGCCCTCAGCGATTCGCTCATCAAACTCTCGATCGATAAGGTACAGGTCAACGTCATCCACAAGGCCGTCGGCCAGATCGTCGACAGCGACGTTATGCTTGCCTCTGCCTCCGACGCCATTATCATCGGCTTCCAGGTGCGTCCCTCTATTACGGCGCGCAAACTGGCCGAAAAGGAAGGCGTGGAGATCAAACTCTACTCCATCATCTACGAAGCCATCGAGGAGGTCAAGGCCGCTATCGAAGGCATGTTGGAGCCGACCAAGGAAGAGGAGATCGTTGGCCAGGTGGAAGTGCGCGAGGTGTACAAAATATCCAAAATCGGTACCGTGGCAGGCTGTTACGTACTGGAGGGCAAAATCAGCCGCAACCACTACATTCGCCTTATCCGCGATGGTATCGTGGCCTACCCGGCTAATCCCGATCAGAAAGCCGAACTGGCCTCACTCAAGCGTTTCAAGGAAGATGCCAAGGAGGTTAAAGCCGGTCTCGAATGTGGTTTGACGATTCGCAACTTCAACGACATTAAAGTCGGCGACGTGGTTGAATCGTACATCATTAACGAGGTGAAAGCGACGTATAAGTGATAAGTGGTAAGTGATAAGTGAGCATTGTCTGGTGGTGTAGACCTAACTATAAAATGCCTCTGTTCCGGAATTCCCGGGCGGAGGCATTTTTCGTGAGCGGTAGCAGATGCCCGGCTGCCTGCGAAATTTCCCGGGAACGGTTTTTTAGCCTGTTTGTCAATTAATCGCGTAAAAATGCCGCCACCCGCGTCAAAGGCATTTTTTTTGCACCCGAAACCCGAAACCCGAAACCCGAAACCACACCCACTATGAAAGGTATCATT
>CALMBD010000267.1 GCA_937861115.1 uncultured Bacteroidota bacterium
CTCACAATGGAGTTTATATATTTCTAATATTTCGGTATTTTTATTTTCCATGTTTTTTTTATTTCCACGAACTACATGTTACCCGCAACAGACAACTAACCCCAAACCCGTATTGCGTGATTGCCCTCTTTTTAGTCACTTATCCCGCAATGCGGGTTTTACTTAGTCGTCTGTTGCGGGTAAGCAGCCTATAACCACAACGCCCTTGCCGCCGGATTTCTCCGGTGGCAAGGGCGTTGCATTTGGTCTACCAAGTTGAAGTCGTATCAAGCGGGAAAATATTAACAGGTACAAATATAGCCGCGCATTCCGAACATACAAATGGCGGCACCTGTTTTCGGTACACTTTCCCGATTCCAGCTTGCGACAGACTTATACTATTCCATAGTGCAGTGTTGATGAACAGGATGTAGTGCTTTCCTGTACGGGCTTCAATGGCCGGGAGAAAATTACCGTGGCCGGCGCGCCGCAGCCGTCGCCCACCTGCGTATACAGGCGGGTTGTTTATTGGCGCGGATCAGATCAGTTGAGCCGAAATGGCATGAAGTGGCGCGAAATGGCGCGAAAATAAACTGTTTTACGCTACACCTTTGCCACACCAACAGGTTATTGGTTTTGATATAAGCCGATCATCTTCTCCGAACTACCAATACGAAAAATTTTCAAGAAGCAGTGTATAATTTTTTCGTCGGAACCTTCCGAGGAGCAGAGAAGATATGCCCTGAGACCGACTGTATTCGTATACAAAACTTTATTAAATCATGAAAAAAATTGGACTTGCGCTGGCTTTCAGTATTTGCTGCATTGGGTATTCAATTGGGCAGGGACTCACGATAAATGAGCTGTATTATCATGCTCCGGAAATTCAAAGTTCCGGAATAATACGAATCAAAACCGACAAAGCCCCCCATAGTCCACAAGAATGCAATGTAAAAGCATGGATACCGGGTTTCCCATTTCGAGTATCATATGTAAGCGGCACAGTGCCCAGAGTCTCGGCTAAATTCAAGAAGCCAACTTCCAATGAGAATTCAGAAGAAGGCTGTGAGATACCAGATAATAACACCCTTTATGCCCGGGGTGAAGTATACATTAATAATATTCTTAGATTTAAATTACCCTCTAAAGTATTAACAGCAAGTTGCGAATATTTACCGACCAATTTCCAGGACCCGAATACAGGTGCGGATGCAGGATTTGAAAAATATTTGGTTCAATATATACCGGAAATAAAAATAAAATGGAAATATACATCCAACCCTCAGGATGAAAATTCCTGGATGGATGCCGGGGAAAGTATCAACCGAATGTATCTGGTCCATCAAACTCCCATTACTGGCAGCCCGGGGAAAGGAGAAGAGACCAGTTTTTACCTCACCTCAATTGATATATCCTGCAACAGCGCCTTGGGAAAAGGTAGAAATGGCTCCGGAAATCCAGTCCCAGACGAAGTTGCATCAACCATCTATGACGCATTCAGGGGGCGTTGTGTGAAAAAATTTGGAAGCAACAATTGCATGATGTATTGGGGACCGAACGCGCCAAATTGTTTAGACATAAGCGACCTGCTATTATTCGAAGATGCTTCCTGCGACGAATGGGCCAGTTTCTACAATGATATGTTGCGTATACATGGCTTAACTTCCAGCGTCGTTGTTGTCGTTTACCAGGATTATCAAGACAATCGAGGAGTGCTCAATTCTGTAAGCGAAATATTCCTGAATCTCGATGTTGAATTATTTTTCGGAGATGAGGCGCCAAAGGTGTCTTATAACATGCTGGGCAACAAAATACAATCTGCAATATATGTCAAGAACTGGATGTTCAACTCAAGTGATCGGTTTTATCGCGACCTGGATTTTGAAGATCCTTCCACCATAACTGTACCTTATGCACCCGGCATGACAGCTTCGATTCATGGCGCTGAAATCGACGGCTTGCCTGCACAAGGCATCACAAACCCCCACTCCATATTTACGAATCATGCCATCGTGAGTTATCACAACAGCAGCGGACAGACGGAGTATTATGACCCCTCATATGGCACGCCTGTTTCCGGAAGTTATGCTAACGCCAATGCTTGGGAGAGTGCCAGCATGGCTGGCTATGGCACAGTGATCAAGTATAAAAAAATACCTGTTCAAGAGGAATATGAGGTAATGTGGGTTTTCGAAAGGGAGGCGGACAATCAGACAACACAACAAACAACCTTTCATGATTAAAGCACTATCAGTCATGCGTACTATTTTACTGCTCGCATTTTCTATTTCGGTTGTTTCAACGATGAAATCCCAGAGGGTTTTATGGGAAGGCACGTTAAATGATAATCGAATAGAAATACTCACAGACAGTACTGAATGTGCTGTCGGTTATATCGAAAATCAGGGAACCAGAACTGTATTCTGGAGAAGCCTGAATCGGGCCCAATCCATCCGGGATGTGAAGATATTTGAGCGCAATAAAATAGTTGTCATTTATAATACAAGCTTCAATATTTTTTATTGCCTGGTTGAGGTCGAATCTAACATGTGGCACCCTGTAATGGGTTCCGGAATATGCACATTGAACGGCCGCGAGCCCATAACTGTCGAAGTACAGAATTACAACCGGATACTACTGACCAATGATAACGTTGTCGAGTTAATTCAATACAACACGGATTAACTGACAGAGGAAAGGATAATACTAAAGATGTAATTTGTCCCACTGTCAATTTCCTCGATAATATCCTTATCCGGTTGTGTCTATCCAATAATATCTCATGCTTTCATCATGAAAAAACATAACGTTTTTCTACTTCTGCTTTTCACAATTGCCGCAGCAGCCTTGCCGTACAAGGCAAAGACGCAATGTTGCCCTTTGTATGCTGACTTCAAATGGACTATAAATGGCGACGGATATACCGCCACTTTTACCAATGAAAGCGCAGGTGAAAGCATTTCCTCCGCCTGGACCTTCGGCGACGGCGCCACTTCAACAGCCGAAAACCCTGTTCATACCTATCCAGGCGACGGCGACTATGTCGTCCGGCTTAAGGTGACGGATGCATGTAATGTACAGATCACCAAAGAAAAGGTCATTCACATAGTTGGCGGTTCTCCAACCTCCTTATGGCTCAGTTTTGAGGGGCCTACTTTGGTTGCAAATTGCCAGAAGGTCATTTTTTCGGCCAATACTGTGGGGGGTGTACCTCCTTATGTTTATACCTGGAGCATGGGTGATGATTACTGCGCTCCGGATTGCGCCCTGGGTAATTGCTCCGGACCCAATGAGTTTACAACCTCTGATCCAACCATTGAAGCTTCATTCACCACGCTTGATGATTATTCTTTCAATAATGTGTGCGTCACTGTTACCGACGCCAACGGTTCTACCGACGAGGGTTGTATTCAGGTAAAAGTAAAATCCCTGGTTTATTTACCGGAAATCAATGTTATCGCAGAAAAGTCGTGCGGAGGAGACTATTACGGGCTGGGTACACAGGTCCTTTTTACCCCCGATATTGACCCACTCAATGCTTTTGAATATCCAACCGACTATTTCTGGGATTATGGCGACGGCAGCACTTATCTGGACAATTTTGACGGCGGCGGATACGGCATACATACCTATACTTACCAGTCGGGTGTGACATACCCCAAAAAGTATACGGTGAAACTGACTATCACCGACCCATACGGCTCCATGCAGGTCACAAAGGATATTTGGGTGTGCGACCCCAACAACTCCGGCGGCAATAACAATTGCGCCCTGGCGATACAAAGCAGCCCGGATGCAAAAACTGTATCCATGGATTATAGCAATAGCGGCGGAGTCAAAACATTTTACCTTGTCAATGAACCGCCGTTTCAATGTTTCCCGACTCCAGTCCAATACAAATGGACTTTAAATATGACGAACTGTGGATTGGCAAACCCTATTATCAACCAGGCAACCCACGTATTGGGGTTATATATCGGCCCCAGCTTTGAGCTTAACCTGCCATCCACCTGGTGGAATGAGATCACCGGCGGCCTAAAGCCCTGGGGCTGTGTATCCCTGCAGGTCAACCGTGTCGATAACAATAACAACGGTTGCTCAGATGGCTGCCCCTACGCCTTCAATCCTTGCATAGCCTATGTCAAGCCCGACGAACTGATCATTTCCGATGTGGAAGTAAGCGGATCGTGTCAGGATTTTGAGCTGACGGCTCAGGTATCGGGCGGCGGCTGGAAACTAGACGAACCATACCTGTACAAGGAATACTCCTGGAAAGCATTCGATTCAAAAAATCCGGATCAGGAAATCGATATTCTTGATGATGTTTTTTCGCCGCCGGGCAGCAATAACCTGGTAAAAAATAAAAAGAAAGTCGACCTCGACCATCCCTACTTCGAACAATTCGGCCCGACACAGGTGCCTGAATTTATGCTCAGGCTCACAGTAACCGACTTTGCCAATAACATAGTAGAGTCAAATAAACTCGTACAAATCGACCCTTTCCGGCTGCATTTAAAGGAAAACTACAACCGTTGCCCTGGCGTGGCCAGCACTTTCAGCGACCAGCCACTGGTAACTGGCGGGAGCGGCGGGCCATACACCTACTCCTGGTGGCCAGTTTCGCCGATGCACCCTGAAAACCCCGTATTTACAGCGCCGCAATCCGGTCAGGCTACCTATAGCGTCACAGTTACGGACGACCACGGATGTAGCCTGAGCCAAACAACAACAATTACGGCAACACCCCTGCTCCCCCTCAACCTGCTGCCGTTTGACCGGACCTGCGCCAGCGGCCCCGGTAAAGCCATCGGACCAAACACATCGAACCTGGGCGGCTCCGGTTCCTATACCTACCAATGGTCGCCGACAACCTACCTGAGCAATCCGAACGTCCGGAACCCCCTGGTACAAAATATGCCGGCCGGTCAGTCGCAGGTATATACCCTGACTATTACCGACAAATTCGGGGGATGCACCGTCAGCGGCACCACCACGGTGATCAGTTATTTCAACAACCTGTTCGTAGATATTGCCGGACCGACATCCGTGTGTTACGGCAAGGCCATAACATTGGAAGCACAGGGACTGGTCGATCCAAAAACATCCTTCTCCTGGACGACGACCAACCCGCATATCCCGCTTCCACTGCCCACTTCCAGCGTTCTGAATCTAAGCGAACTGACCAACAGTTATCCGGGTACGTACAATTACAAGGTTCGCCTGACTAACAATGGCACCGGATGCTTTGTAGAAGACGACGTCAATGTAGTGGTCGGAAACAACTGGGAACACAAGGGATATGTGTCAACCATTAAAACAGCCATTGCCGGATCATCAGTGCCGGTTTGGCAGGCATATTCAGACAACCGCATCACCTCGGGGGTAGATGTAACCAGTTCGCTTGCAAGTGTAACTTCTACCTGGGCGCCTCTCCCGGTTACAGACATTGAAAACAATGGCGGCAATATCCATGCGCTTATACCAAAGAACGCCAAATTCATTCCAACCGTCCAAAACCCCTTTACTGTAATGACGGTTACGGACAACCAGACCACGTGCACCAATGACTACAAATCTATTCGGTATCTGATCGTTGATGCAAAACCCGATATATGGGTATCGACCGATAAACCTTCCATTTGCACGGGCGATGAAGTATGTTTCAATATCGTTTTTGACCTGCATCTGTCCAATTATGCAACATCACTATTACCGCCTACCGTAAAAGCGCATTATACCTTTAAGCCGCCTTTCCCTAATACCGGTAATCAACCTCAGAAAACGGGTGACATTGAATTACACCTGGTCAACCAGCTTGGCCTTTACAAGGCGACGCTTTGTGAAAGCGATTACTTCCAGTATGAAGCATTGGAAGGAGGTTCCCACCGTCCCTATTTTTTCGGAGTCAGCGTCAGCAGCAATACGATAACTTTTGATCTGTATGATATTGAGGATTCCGCTTCCAGTATCTGGATCAATGTGCGACAATCTGCAAGTTGGCCGGCGCTAAGCACCTGTACGTTTCCCAGCGGCTATTTCTACACCATCGACCTTGGGCTCAATCCCTGCCAGTACGGCACAACCATGTACTCCGGATACATAAGACAACTGGTGGCAGGAAAATATATCGAGTTGCACCCCGATGCGGGAATCGAGATATATGCCATATCACCCGCCGGCGAAGGGCATCACCTGTTTATCAACGAGTGTATTACGCCGCAGTTCGCCCCCCCGGTCTCCGAGGAAAGCAACAGCCTTGTGGCGCCCAATAACCCCGGCGCTGTCGAAGGAGTTATGCTTGATGTATACCCCAATCCATTCTCGGGACGGGTAAATATCCGGTATAATGTCGAGGGCGACAACAATGTAAATGCCACCCTCAACCTGCTCGATTTCACCGGAAAACTGATTCAGGTAATCCGCAAAGAAAATGAAATATCACCCGGATATTACGAAATGGAGTACGACGGCGGATCGCTCCCGCCCGGGGTATATCTATACCAGTTGATCATCGAGGACAAGGGACAGATCACCAAAAAAGCAGTTAAAATCGGGTTTTAACCTAAAAATGGTTTTATCATGAAAAAACAATTTTCAACCATATATGCCGTCCTTCTTTTTGTTGTGCTGTTTTCACATCATGAGGCGATATCCCAGACAGCATGTCCACAGCAGATCGGGTATCTGCCGCAAGCGCCATGCTTTATCACTTTTCCGGCTTTTTACATTATCTCTTCCCAGCCATTCAACCCCAACGGGATTACACTGGACTTAAACGGAAATTCGGGTCCTTGTAACGCCTCGCTCGGCAATGGTTTGTTTTACCATTCCTGTAATAATGAAACCCCGCCGGTTTATTATGCGATGGATAATGATTTTCCGATATGCACCCTGGCAACTCCAACAGGAACAGTGACCTTCGCAGACGGTACCGTTTGCCACTATACAAACGGCCTCTCTGACGATCTCGACGAATGCCTGGACTTTGTCGAAAACTGTTCAGAGCCGCTCGATAATTTAGCCAAAACGATTGTTCCAAATCTATCCGATTGTAAATACTGGGACGGTCCGTGCAATACCGACAGCAAAATATGGCGGTCCGGCGCTGTGTCCCTCGGAACCACTATTCATCCCTACGGATATAAATTGGCTGTTAAAGGCGGCATCACCACTGAAGCACTCCAGCTTTGCCTGCCCGCCTGGTGCGATTACGTTTTTGAAGATACCTTCAGGCTGCGGTCGCTTCCCGAAGTCGAAGCATTTATCAAAATTAATAAACACCTTCCCGGATGTACGCCTGGAAAGAAAATAGCAGAGCAGGAGGGTGTCGCCCTGGAAATCGAGACCGTCAACCAGCAGGAAAAAATAGAAGAAATATTTCTGCACCTCATCGCCGCTCAAAAGCGTCTCGATAAACTTGACACAAGGATACCGCACATCGCACCTGTTGAAAAACAGGCGCAACATCCAGCAGTTGTCATGTCTGCCCCCACCCTAATCTATGATGCGTCTGAAACGGCAGCGCCGCTGGCCCAGATCGAGTGTTTCCAAATCAGTCCGGCCAAACCAGGCGTTTCTGTAGGTGTAGGCGGTGTAACCATCACTCCCGGAGGGGGCCCTTTCAACATCACCTGGCAGGGCGGCTCGCTGAATAATGTCGTATGCAGCAGTACAATTAAAATACCCAATCTGGCCGCAGGGATATACAATCTATCTATCTCAGATGCGTCGGGTACTATCGGGACTTGCGCTCTGACTATTTCCAATGGGACATTGGCAGATTGTACCATTTTCAGTGACCCTTGGTGTAAAAATGCAGTGCTCGAAAAACTGGAAGAAGATAATGTTTTCGATCCTTCAGGCTGCATCCAATGGGAAGGTGATCCGTGTTCCGAATCGGAAGGCATCCATAGAATGGGAAATGTATGCATAGGTACGACCAACCTGCGCGCCGGCTATAATTTCGGGGTAAACGGAGGAATTGTAACCGACAAATTCCGTATCGAATTGTGCAACGGAGGCTGGTGTGATTATGTCTTCGACGACGATTATCCTTTGCCGTCGCTTTACGAGGTGGATCAGCATATCAAAACACATAAACGCTTGCCCGGGACCATTTCTCAAAATGATGTCACGCGTGACGGCGGCTTCGAAATGGGTAGCGTTAAGATCGACCATCAGAAAAAAATTGAAGAAGCCTACCTCCACCTGATCATGTTGCAGCAAAAGGCGAATCAACTGAAAAAAGCACTGGACTCCTCTAACAACTAAAGCGCTTGTCATGAAAAACTATTCAGGATATATACACTTTCTGCTATTGCCATTTCTTATTTCCGTTCACCAATTATCAGGACAGGTTATCGGCGCCGCCGCATTCAACGCTATCCCGGTAAACGGGAAAATCGCAGTTCAAGTCAATGCTGCCGCCTACAATAACTTCAATGCCTATTTTGTCGGCAATGCCAATGGCGAAGTATCTGCCGATTTTTATTTCCAGCCGGACGACCCACGCAACGGCACCTATACCTCTGTACCGGCGCCCGTTGCCGGAGGGGGGGCCAATATGGTGTTCTACGGCCTGGATTATCAAAACCCGCAAGATCTTTCGTTCGACATGATCACACATGTAGGAGGAGGGGGGATCAGAGAATATATTTTTATTGAAGGAAATTATTTTCCACCAAGCCCCCCTGGCGAAATTCCCTGCCCGGCCTCCATTTATATGCATCAGCAGGGATGGCGGGTATTCAGGTTTAATACATCTGATTTTATCGTAAGCAGCAATAACCTGCCCGCAACAGTAAACCTGTATTTTGGAGCCGGGAATCCGGCTAACGGAACATACAATATTACACCTGCGCCCGGGCCAACCAATGGATTCTACCTGCCCAATAATAACGCGAATCTGGGCAACGGCGTACCCCCTGTCAGTATGCTGATCATTGACGGCCACGTTTGCCAATACCAAAACGGGCAGTTGATCAGTAATCCGAGCTGTTCGCCCTGGAGCGATGCCTACGATGGTTTTGAGGATTGCGCCATGTATTTTGAAATGTGCACCCCCACGCTGTTAAGCCTTCTGCTCGAGCATAAGGACGATATTGCTTGCAGCCAATGGTCAAGTATTACAGCGTGTTCTTCTACAGCCAAAATTAACCGCTCCGGAAAGCTGGCTATAGGCACCTCGGGGTTCTCCTCCTCCACGCTTACGGTAAAAGGCGGTGTAATAACCGACAAAGTAAAAGTGCAAACCTGTACCGCAGGCGGTTGGTGCGATTATGTTTTTGATGAGGGATATCCCCTAATGCCGCTTGATGCCGTGAAAGCCTACATTCAGGAAAACCGCCACCTGCCCGGTATTCCGAGTGGAGCGGTATTGGAGGCGGAAGGCTCTTTTGAACTGGGCGAGATCACTTACATGCACCAGGAAAAAATAGAAGAGATATTCCTGCACCTGATTCGCCTGGAAAAAGAAATAAGCCAGTTGGAATCAGCGCTGGCATTTAGCCAGTACATGGAAAAGTCCAGGGTGAAATAACGACTGTTTACATAAATTGCATATCCATATCTGCTGCTTCGCAGTGCTCGCGCAACGCTCCTCGCGCAAGCACTGCGAAATATTCTGCTAACGCTACCCCCTGTTCCGATAATACATAAAAAACAAAGACCCTGAAACAGTCATAAATATGAGCGTCATGCGCCAGGAAAAGCCGCCGTTCCTGATTATGCGCGAATCGGAGGGATCGTCTTTGGCATACAATACAGCGATCTTGTCGCCGGCTTTCGTTGATGAGGTAGCGTCCAGGTCATTGCCCTCGCCCTGCCATTCCCGGCCGTCTATGGTGTAGGCGTATTGCAGGGTGTAACTGGTACTCGACCGCCCTTTACGGGTGGTGGAGTGGTGTGCCCGTACTTCCGTAATGGTTGCTTCTGTCTCGGCGTAACTGGTCGCTTTCTGTATACAGGTCATCAACGGCATGACAAAACAGGACAGCAGGAAGAATACCGCGCCGGCCAATCGAAGGGATTGCTTCAGGTTTCGCATATGGTGTATCATTTATTGGTGACGATCAGTTTGCGGGTGAACCGGTTTTCGCCGGCACGCAGGTGGATCACGTACAACCCGGACCCGAGTTGTTCTGTCGACAGCGCCAACACCTGAATCCCCCGCTCGGCGATGTATTCCTGCGTGTACGCCACACGACCAAACAGATCGAACACATCAATCCGGACCACCGCATCGTACGGCGCTTCAAGCGTCAGACTGGCATCGGCAGCCGTGGGATTCGGGTACGGCAGACCCAGTTCAAACGCAGGGACTACGCCGGTATCTGCCGCATCGCCCTTGTCCGGCATACAGCCTGCAAAGGTATTGGCCACCCGAGCACCGGTCACCTTTGCCACAAAGGCCCTGCTGATGGCCGCAGCCGCCCAGTCATTACGCAGGGGATCGGCATCGCTAGGGGCGCTGAACCAAATAGCACCCGACATGCGGGTGTCATCAGTAGCAGGCAGCACCAGCTCCGCCGGCACGACAAAGCCCGCATCCCCGCTCCACCTCAGTTTAAAGCCTTTGTCCGAGGTATAGTTGTTGACGTACAGGATGTAGTTCTCCCCTGCCCCGGCGTCGATGGCTGCGAGAAAGTTGTCGTGGTCGGCGCCACAGCCGTCGCCCTCCTGCGTATCTGCGCGACCCGCCGTCAGGCCCATACGCCCGCGACAGGGCCGGGAAACCTCCGTAGTTGAGCCGATGTCCTCGCCCGTGGCCATGCAGCGCAGTTCGTATTTCCGGCTACAGGTCCGGATATCGCCGTCGAGGTGCCAGACGATGAAATCGAGGTCGTCGGCCGGGTCGAGGGGTTCAATCTCGAAGCCGACGGTTCCGGCCGTACCTACCTGCCATTTGATCCAGATGCTGTTGCGTTCGTCGAGGCGACCGGAACAGGACGTGTAGCCAACTTCGGCCACCTCATTGCCTCTGCCGTTGAGCCTTTTCACGATGAGGTCCGATCGGTCGCACAGGATCAACGCTCCGGCGCAATCGGCGAAGCGCTCCTGGGCCTGCGTTACGCAGGCGATCAGGAGCAGGAATATGGAAAGGAGGATATTTTTCATGGGTCGTATCGTTTTTTAGTTCATTATCAACTGGACTACAATCCTATAAGGTTTGGCAAACCCTTATAGGATTTGTGCGCGAAACCAACCACCACAACGCCACAAAACTTCAATATTGGCCTTTGACACACACCCGATTCAATACCCCGATACCGACCGCACCGCACTCAACGGCGAACAGGTACCGTCGTCGAACTTCACCGCAATAGCGTAATAGTAGGTCCGGAAGGGAATAAACTGTGTTTCCAGGTGTTCGAAGGCGGTGACGTGTTTGACATTGGGCGCGCCGGCCTGTTTCAGGTTGAAGTCGCCGGCTGCCAGATGGCCACCCGTGACGGCAGTGGCGGCACTGCCGGGCGCCGCACCCGCCGCAAAGGGATCGGGACCGCTGTACTGCCCGCCCTTCAGTACCTGCTGCTGCGCGACAAAGGCCGACTCGTACAGTTGATCCGGCTGAAACCCGCGGTAGATCGCAAAGCCGCTGACCCCGTGGGCGTTGCTATACTTCCAGTTCAGCCTGATCGCCGCTTCGGACTTGACAAACCGCGCCTCGAACTGCTGTACACCTGCCCGCTCGCCGCCGCGCCAGTTGGCACGAAACACTTTGGAATTGCTCTCCAGCCCCGCATCGTCGACGGCCTGCACCATGTAGTCGTAACTGTACATCGGTTCGGCCGTGGTATCGAGCCAGGCAACATTGGCCTGGTTACCGAGCGAATCGAGGGTTTCGAGGGTCGTCCATGCGGGTTCGTCTTTCTTTTTGCGGAGGATGCGGTGCGCGTGCAGATCGGCGCTGCGGCTGGGCGCAAACTCTACCAGCACGCCGGCTGACTGCGGTTCGGCTTTTTTAAGCACGGGCACGGCAGGCGGCACGATATCGGGCAGCACGACAGCACAGACCGGCGAGAAACCGGACGCATTTTCACGAAAATCGATGGCCTTGACCTTGAAGTATTTGCGCTCGCTGAGCATGGACAGGTTGACCTGGTAGCGAAAGACGGTGTCTTCGAGCCAGCGCGAGGTGGCCTGGCCGTAGTTGCCGTTGGGCTGGTCGGCGACAAATACCCGGTAGCCCATGACGTCGGCACTTGGGCTGGGCGACCACCGGATCTCCAGCATACCCTGCCCACCGACAGCGCTGCCGCTGACGGCTACGGGCGGATCGGGCGGGATGCTGTCGCTCGGCTGGGCCAGGCGGGGCAGCGATGTCACCCGGTTGTTGTTGGCGTCGAGCAGTTCTACCTGGTAGTAGTTGGTCGGGAGCGGAGCGCCGTCCGTCCAGGTGCGGACGGCGCGGTTGATCAATCCTGCGTTCAATTGTATATACGGGCCTCCATGTGCCGCCGCGCGCAAGAGATTGAACCCCTGTATGGCGGTCTCGAGCGAGTCGGGGAATTCCCATTTGATCTCCATGCCGTCGGGCAGTTCGGTTACGGTGCTGATCGAGGCAGTGGTTTTGAGCGGTGCGGGTATCCCCCTCAGGCTGACGACAGGTGAAAACGGCCCGTCGAAGCCGAAGGGGGAATGTCCCGCGATCCTGAAGCGAAAGGTGTCGGTATTGTTGTCGAGCCGGGCGTAGTACAGCATCTGCTTTTCGGGCTGACCGTCGGGCCGGTCGGTGGGCAGCAGCGGTTCAGCATTGATGCACTCGAAAGGGCCGTTATTGACGGCGCGCCAGACGTTGTAGCAGGCGTAGTGCTCCGCGCCGGCTTGCTGGTTCCAGCGCAGCATGGCCACGCTGTCGCCGGCTTCGCCGCCAAACTCGAAAGGTGTGGGCGGGTCGTATGGATCTGCTGCTGTGATGCTTACCCGCCCTGCCTTGATCTGGTTGGCGCCCGTTTTCCCACCGGGGCGGATGATATAGGCGTATTGGTTGCCGGGTATAACAGTGGTATCCCGATAATACATGTTTTGCATTTTAGCCGCGAGAGTGGAAATATCCGCTACGAAAAGGCTCATGCCGAAGCGATTCTCTTTTTCGCTGTTGATGTTGTGGGCAGTGATGATGCCCTCGTTGCCGGGTGTGGCTACGGTGAAATCCTCCCCGTAGTATGCCCCCGCCGCCACGCCGACGATAGAATCGACAAGCATGGCGGCTTCCCATTCGCTTTGGGTTTTGGCGGGCATGTGGATGCTGAGCAGAGAGGCCGCCTGGTCTTCGGTAGAGAGTGGGCCGCCCGGACCTTTGAGCGTCACCCGCACCAGCACGTAACCGCTGTCGCGACACCATTCCCAGGTTCTAAAATTGGCGGGGGACCAACGAAGGGTAATTGAAACGTCGGAGCCGTAAACTGCTTTTGCCATCACACCAAGGGTGTTGGGGCCAATATCCTGGCCAAAACAAAGCGTGCCAAACATGGCAAAAGCCAGCAACAGGCGACTTCGGACATAGCAACTAAACAGGTGGTTCATAGGCTTATATTTAAAAGGTAAAAAAGGGGTGCAATGGGGAGGTAGGTAGGTTTGGTTATACTCTGACGGCGCTACAGGATCATTACCTTAACGCACTGGGTATGCGGTCCGGCAATAACCTGCGCTACGTACATTCCTGCCGGTAAGGCAGTTACTGGAATGGTGTGCACCCCTTTTATTATTTCTGTAGATTCGTAAACTATTGTTCCGGCAGCATTTAGCAGCAAAACCCGGTCAACCTCCCGATTGGATGGTGTTATGGATATCTGCAAAAAATCATGCGCGGGATTCGGCAAGGCTTTACATAAAGCCGTACTCCAAACCAGGGCATTTGTCCCCGTGGTTGTATTGAATTTCCAAAGTTCACGGCCGTGGATACCATCGTCGGCAACAAAGAACAACTCCCCGTTAAGCCAGGTAAGTGCTTGCGGGTAGGCGCCCTCTGCGCCCGGGCGGATATCGGCAGCACGGATAGTGCCCGGACCACTGCCGTCACTTTTCCAGAGTTCCCAGTCGCTGTTGCCGGTATAGGCGCGGAAGTAAAGGGAGTTGTCGCTGCCAAAGATGAATTCCTCGGGAGCCGAACTCAGGCTGCCTGTGTTGATATTTTTCACCATGGCTGTCCCGCCAGGCGTACCATCGCTTCGCCAGAGTTCAAAGCCATTGTTGCCGTCGTTTGCGGGAAAGTATAGAAATTCATCGTTGCTGATAAATGCACCGGGATCATTGGATGCCTGGAACACTGTGATATCCTTGAATAGAACGGTACCGGCCGAAGTGCCGTCAGTGCGCCAAAGTGTACTGTTAGCAGAGAAATAGACTTTGCCTTTGAACAGGTGAAATTTCCAGGGATCTGAACCGTAAAACAGGTCCGGGTCGATTTCCTTGAGTTTAACGGTGCCCGATTCGGTGCCATCGCTTACCCAGGGCTCTTTGTTGGAAACATCATCGGCGGCAGAGAAATAAATCTTGCCATCCAGTGCTGTCATATAGTTGATATAGGAATTGCTGGAGGTCGGAGATATTTCCTTCACCCGGACAGTACCTGACGGGGTGCCATCAGTAACCCATAGTTCGAGGTCCGGGCCTGAAAAATATAGTTTGCCCCCAAGTTCTGTGAGCTGGCTTGGGCCTTGGGTGAAGGAAAGGCCTGGACTGGTTTCAATAGTACCGCTCTCCGTACCGTCGCTTTGCCAAAGCGACGGGCTACCATTTGATTTGGTGGCTGCAAAGAACAAATAGCCGCCGGCTATTGCCATGTTGCGGGGGTTACTGTTGCCCGACCCCGGTCGCAGATCTTTCACAAGATGCGTTCCCTGCTCGGTACCATCCGACACCCATAATTCCTTGCCAGCAGCACCGTTGTCCGCTGCGAAATACAGCAAACCGTTGAATGTTATGAAGTTGGAGATGTTGCTTCCGGTGGGGCCGGGGTTTATGTCTTTTAACAATAAGGTATTTTCTGAAGTACCATCAGAAATCCATAATTCCGAGCCATGCGTACCGTCATCTGCAGCAAACAACAATTTGCCGGCAAAAGAGACAATTTGTACGGGTTTACTGGAAATCGGGCCTTCCGGGAAGGCGTGTGTGGAGGGGTTTAAATTAAGGATGATACCCGGCTGCTGTGCAGACACAGCAGCCGTGAATATCATCAGCTGGAGGGTAAAGCAACTGATGCGCATTTGATGAAGCTAGTTTGATGATGTCCAAAAACTGCAGACAAAAATTATTTTTCAGGCTTTTCTTGATCTCTGTCCGGCCTGTCAGGCCAGAGTTCGTACATTTCAGTGTAGACCTTTGATAGTTCGTTTAATTTCAATTCCGGGTATTTCTGGTCGTAGTCTTTTGCTATGTTTTGGATGAATTTTTGATTTAGTAGGTTTTGGGGTAAAATATCATTATCTAAATATTTTTTTGCAATTAAAAGTATAGAAATAATCCTTAGAAAGGGCATTTCATCGTCCTTAAGCAATTCATTTTTTTTTATATTCATACATAAATTAATTATAGATAAAATTTTGTCATAACATTCCACTATTAAGGCATAATATTTCGGGCTAACC
>CALMBD010000268.1 GCA_937861115.1 uncultured Bacteroidota bacterium
AACCGGCTGGTTTTTCCATGTGCCACCACCAGGAAGGTCTCTTTTCCTGGTTTCTTCAGGATGATACAGACCGATGATACAGCCCGGCTTAACATTGGCTTAATACAGACTTAAACCAAACTTAACCCCCCTTTTCCCCCCTCCCACCTGTGGCTGTCGACCTTTGCGGCACACAAATCATCCAATCAAATTCTCCTGCTATGAATAAAGCGTTTCTACTGCTTGCATTCTTTGTTATGGCCTGCATGGCCGCCAGTGCGCAGGTTGTGGTGTCGGGCAATATCACGACAAACACGACCTGGACAAAAAACAACACCTACCTCCTGAGTGGTTTCGTATATGTAAAGGACGGCGCTACGCTGACTATCGAACCGGGTACTGTAATCGAGGGTCAGAACCTGTCAAAAGGTTCGCTGATCGTCACACGCGGCGCCAAAATTATGGCCAGCGGCACGCCGGATGAGCCCATCGTATTCACCAGCGATCAAAATTCTCCCAGTTATGGCGACTGGGGCGGCGTGATCATCTGCGGTAAAGCGCCCACCAATGCTTCCAACAACGGTGTCGACGGCGAAGGCCTTATCGAAGGCGGCGTCGGCGAACTGTACGGCGGCAGCGACCCGAACGACAACTCAGGTGTGCTGCGCTATGTGCGCATCGAATATGCCGGTATCGCATTCCAGCCCAACAACGAGATCAACGGCCTGACCATGGGTGGTGTCGGAGCCGGTACGACTATTGAATATGTACAAGTTTCCTACGCCAACGACGACTCTTTCGAGTGGTTCGGCGGCACGGTCAACTGCAAATACCTGATCGCCTACCGCGGTCTGGACGACGATTTCGACTGCGATTTCGGCTACTCCGGCAATATCCAGTTTGCCTACGCCCAGCGCGACCCGGGAGTCGCGGATATCAGCGGTTCCAATGGATTTGAAATCGACAACGACGCCAACGGCACGGGCCGTACGCCAAAAACGCGTCCGACTTTTTCCAACGTAACTATCGTCGGACCTACAGGTACCTTCGACCCCAACTTCAAACGCGGCAACCACCTGCGCCGCAACAGCGAGCCGGGCGTGTACAACTCTGTTTTCATTGGATCGTATCCCGACGCCGGCCTGCTGATCGACGGCGACTCCTGCGCCCTTAATGCGCAATCGGGCAGACTGGTGGTGAAAAACTCGTTCTACCACGGTATGCCGACCCCGCTGAAAACAAACGTGGCTACTTTCGATATTGCCGCATGGGCAACTGCCAATGAAATCTCCACCGGCCCCAACGCAAACAGCGCCGGCCTGAAAGATCCGTTCAACCTGAACAGCCCCGATCCGCGCCCGCTGTCGACGTCGCCGGTACTCGGCTACTCCCGCTTCGACGATACACGCGTCAACAATGCCAACTTCATCAAGGTAAGTTATGCAGGCGCTTTCGGCCCCTCCGGCGACTGGACGGCCAAATGGGCCCGTTTTGGCGACGATCTGGATCAGGCGGGTCTCGCACCCAGCGCGGAAGTCGTGGTAAACGGCAACATCACCGCCAATACCACCTGGACGGCCGACAAAACCTATATCCTCAGCGGCTTTGTCTATGTAAAAAACTGTGCTACCCTGACTATCGAGCCGGGCACTGTGATCAAAGGGGATAAAGCCACCAAAGGCGCCCTGATCGTAACGCGCTGCGCAAAGATCATTGCCGACGGTACGCAAGACCTACCGATCGTATTCTCCACCAACGACCCCGAACCTACTTACGGCTCGTGGGGTGGCCTGATCATTTGCGGCCAGGCGCCGACCAATACCAGTTATCAAGGCGTGCAAGGCGAAGGCCTGATCGAAGGCGGTGTGGGCGAACTGTACGGCGGTACTGATGCTAACGACAATTCCGGCATCCTGCGCTATGTGCGCATCGAATACCCCGGTATTGCATTCCAGCCCAACAACGAGATCAACGGCCTCACTTTGGGTGGCGTCGGCGCCGGCACGACCATCGAGCACGTACAGGTTTCCTACTCCGGCGACGATTCCTACGAATGGTTCGGCGGCACGGTCAACTGCAAATACCTGATCGCCTACCGCGGCCTCGACGACGACTTTGACTGCGATTTCGGCTACTCGGGTAATGTGCAGCACGCATTCTCGGTGCGCGACCCGCAGGTTGCCGACATCAGCGGCTCCAACGGTTTTGAAATTGACAACGATGCTTCCGGTACCACCAACACTCCGAAAACACATCCTACTTTCTCCAATGTCACTATCGTCGGCCCGGACCCCGGCGGTCCGGTGGATGCCTTGTACAAGCGCGCTGCACACATTCGCCGCAATAGCGAACCCGGCATCTTCAACTCGGTATTGATCGGCAAATACGAAGTAGGCTTCCTGATCGACGGCAATGCCTGCGCCGACAACGCAACCAACAACCTGCTCGAAATCAAGAACTCGATCGTGGCCGGACCGACCACACTGCTGAGCACCAATGCATCCAACGGGTTCAATGTGGATACCTGGTACAATACGGCGGCATTCAGCAATAAATCATTTGCCACTTCGGCAGCAGCCGGACTGCAGGACCCGTTCAACCTCGACTTCCCCAACGAGCAGCCGACCTTCAATTCGCCTGCCATCGGCGCAGGGGCTTTCACGGCAGCACGCATCAACACGCCATTCTTCGATAAAGTAAACTACGCCGGCGCATTCGACGGTTCGAACGACTGGACCTGCGGCTGGGCAGTATTCAAAGAACTCAATGTCAACTGCCTCGTTGAAACGAACGACGTGGAAAAATACATCAGCACGGTGAAACTGTTCCCGACCGTTGCCAGCACCCAAACCACGCTGCAACTGACGCTTACGCAACCGGCTGATCTTAGCGTGGAAATTTATGATATCCAGGGCCGCTTCTTTGGCCAGCAGGTCAATGAAAAAGTATTTGCAGGCGAACAACAGTACACCCTCAACACACTTGGACTGGCGCCCGGCTTTTACTTCGTCCGCATACAGGCCGGCGATGCCGTGAAAACAGAAAAACTGATTGTGGTGCGCTAAACGCACGGTACCGGTGGCATGGTACCGTCGGCAGGGTACCGGCGGCTTTAGCCGCTGACCTCCGCCGATATATGCGAACTTCACCGGCTTCAGCCGGCAGTACCACATCACAACGAACAGAAAAACCGAACAAGGGTGTTTGCGGCAACGCAGACACCCTTTTGTTTTGGGCAGACGCAGGCGCTCAGTCATCTGATGGCTGCCAGCCATCTGATGACCAGGGCGTTCTCTGTCCGCGCACCGACAACTACCCTGCACATGCCTGCGCCTGCATACACAAGTCGGTCAGCCTGCGTTACATTTACCATTGAATATTCCGGCCACATCACCCGGACAACAGTCATCCCATATGAAAATAGTCATACTTGGCAACGGCATAAGTGGTATCACTGCCGCCCGGCATATCCGCAAGCGCAGCGACGACGATATTACGGTCATTTCAGACGAGACCGACCACTTTTTCAGCCGCACGGCGCTTATGTACATCTACATGGGGCATATGCGATTTCGGGACACTCAACCCTACGAGCCCTGGTTTTGGGAAAAAAACCGCATCGACCTGCTCCGCGCGCGTATAGAACGCATTGATTTTCAGCAAAAAACATTGTTCACCGCGCAGGGCGAGGGTATTGCCTACGACAAACTGCTGCTCGCCACAGGCTCCCGGTCGAACAAGTTCGGCTGGCCGGGGCAGGACCTGGAGGGTGTACACGGGCTGTATCACTATCAGGATATGGAAGCCATGGAGCGGCACTCTGCCGGCCTCGAACACGCCGTAGTGGTGGGCGGCGGCCTCATTGGTGTGGAAATGGCTGAAATGTTCCACTCCAGGGGCATCCCCGTTACTTTTCTCGTTCGGGAACCCGACTTCTGGAATATCGTGCTTCCCCCCGGGGAGTCCGCTATGGTGAGCCGTCATTTGCGCGAACACCACATCGACCTGCGTTTGGGGACAGAACTGAAAGAGATACTGCCCGATGCCTCCGGCAAAAAGTGTACAGGAGTGGTAACCAGTACCGGCGAAACGATCGCCTGCGGGTTTGTCGGACTGACTGTTGGTGTCAGCCCGAATATCGGTTTTTTGAAAAATACACCCCTTGAAATGAACCGCGGTATCCTCGTTGACGAATACCTGCAAACCAATATCCCCGACGTATTTGCGGCCGGCGACTGTGTCGAACTCCGGCAACCCCCAGCCGGCCGGCGCGCCATCGAAGCCGTCTGGTATACCGGACGAATGATGGGCGAAACGGCGGCAAACAATATGCTTGGTTCCGTTTCCGGCGACAAATCCCCGGCACATCATCCCGTTCGCTACAACCCCGGCATCTGGTTCAACTCCGCCAAGTTTTTCGATATCGAGTACCAGGTTTACGGCGACATCCGTGCGCAACTGCCCGACGATCAGGCTACCTTGTACTGGGAGCATCCCGGCGGCAAGAAAAGCATTCGGCTGAACTACGACAAGGCAAGCGGCCGGATTCTCGGATTCAACCTCATGGGCGTCCGTTACCGCCACGAGGTGTGCGACAGGTGGATAGCCCGGGAAACACCCGTGGAGGAGGTACTGCAGCAACTCGGTCTGGCCAATTTCGACCCCGAGTTTTACCCGCAGCACGAGTCTGAACTCGTGGCGCTTTACAACCGTCAAACGGGAAAAAACCTGCGGCTCAAGCAAAAACGCGGGTTGGAGGCAGTGCTGGCCTTTTTGCGATAACCCTTATATGTTCAATCCTGACCCACGATACAACAATGCAATTTGTGGTTTAAAACATAAAACAACGCTACTCATGGAAGAGTCCATTTCCCTCGCCACCCCGAACCCCACTATGACCAGCGGCAGACAAAAAATAGCCCTGGCCCTCGCAGGGCTGGGTGTTCTGTTGCTCCTGGTCGTATGGGCTGCCGGAAATGCTTTTGCCCCTGTGCCCGTCCTGTCCGCATCGCTTGCTCTGATCTGCGCAGGGGTATGGCTTTTTGTGCGCGAGGAATACCTCACCCGGCCGGAAGGCATCAAAAACAACGGCGTGTGGTTCAAGAGCCTTTCGGCACGCGGGATATGGGGCTGGCTGGTCGCCATCATCATCACCGGTTTTTATACGGTATTGTATTTCTTTCCTGAAAACTGGCTCACCGGCCTCACGGCGCTTTTTTCTCCGGTCAGCCAGGGCCTGCGCGGCAAGCCTGCCGACAAATGGTTTGTCTACGGCTCGCTGTACACCCTTTCAGTACTGGTGCTGGGCGTAAAATTCATGTACAAATACCGCCACAACCGCTATCAGTTGATCCGAACGGTATCCGTTATGTTTTTCCAGACGGGTTTTTCCTTTCTCATTCCGGCATTCCTGCAGGTGATGAACGAGCCGGAGTACTATTTCACCTATTTCTGGCCGCTAAAAGATTACTACGGATCGCCCGGCGCCGTGCAATACTATGGTCACGCGACGTCGCTCAGCGTCTATTTCATCGCTTTCAGCGCGCTGATGACATTTGTGGGCACTCCCGTACTCACCTATTTCTTTGGCAAAAGATGGTACTGCTCCTGGGTGTGCGGCTGCGGCGGTCTGGCCGAAACAGCCGGCGATCCTTTCCGGCATCTGAGCGATAAAAGTCTGAATGCCTGGAAGATAGAGCGCTGGATGATACATGCTGTCCTGGTGGCAGTTGTGCTCCTGACCGGACTGCTCTGGTTTAACTCCTGGCAGCAGGGCGGGGTGCTGGGCAAGTTTTCTCAGGCGTATTCGACGGCATACGGCTACATTATCGGCATGGCCTTCAGCGGCGTGGTCGGCGTGGGTTTTTATCCCTTGATGGGCAGCAGGGTCTGGTGCCGTTTCGGGTGCCCCCAGGCGGCTATTCTCGGTATTTTCCAGAAAAAGAAATCGAAATTCCGGATCACGGCAAATGGCGGGCAGTGCATCAGTTGCGGCAACTGCTCCACTTATTGCGAAATGGGCATCGATGTGCGCCACTATGCCCAGCGCGGCCAGGATGTCGTTCGGGCCTCCTGTGTCGGCTGCGGTATTTGCGCGGCGGTGTGCCCGAGGGGCGTGCTGCGCCTCGAAGGGGCCGTCTCGGATATCGATCAACGCACGGAACAGTTGCGTACGGTGCATATCCGGCTGGAGGATGTGAAAATATTGTCGTAAACCTGCTTATTTTGCCATCCGAATAACGTCTAAACGCGGATCAAAATGGGTACAGGATTACTTGTCGGCATTATTTTCAGCGCCGGCCTGCTCGGAGGTGTCGCCAATTACTATATGAACAAACTGGATCGGGTGTGGGTCTGGCACGACCTGATCAAATCTGCGCTGCTTGGCCTGACGGCGGCGGCCACGGTGCCGTTGTTTTTAAAAACGGTGTCGAGCAACCTCATGCAGGAGTGTCTGGCCGGCGATGTCATTGCGCACTTTGTTTTCTTCGGTTTTTGCGCCGTAGCCGCTATTTTCTCTTCCAAATTTTTGCAATCTCTGGCCGACAAACTGCTCCAGGAAGTCAAGGAGGTCAAACAGCAGCAGCAAGACCTGGCTGAAACGACGGAGACGCTGGTCATCCAGAATTCCGACCCGGAAGACACGCCGGTCGCCGCTGCACCTTCCGACGGCTCGGAGTTTGAATCTTTTAACCGCGGCACAACTGCCACACCGGCAGTACCGGAACCGAGCGACGAACAGCGGATATTAAAGGCGCTCCAATCGGGCAAATACGCGTTCCGGACCCAAACCGGGATCAGTAAAGAGACCGGTATCGATAAAAAGGTGGTCGTAGCGCAACTGATGGAACTGGAAACGAAGGGGCTGGTGAAAAAGATCAAGCGGTCGTCGGATGGCGCAACGGTGTGGTCGCTGCGATAATGCAGGAACATCAGGAGTTTTTTTTGAATCGTTCTTGGAAGTTTTGCCTTTGAATGTCTACCTTTGCGGGCGCTTTTCGAAACTGGTATCACACATATATCATAACACAATGGAAATCATTGCCTTACAGGGACATCCTAAAGATGGTTCCGGCAAAACTGAAGCAAAGAAAATCCGCCGCAACGCACAGATTCCGGCGATCATGTATAAAAGTGGCGGCGGCGAAGCCGTGCAGTTTGCACTCAATGTTGCCGACATCCGCCACCTGGTTTATACATCGAAGTTTAAACTTGCGGAAATTACGCTCAACGGCGCCACATACAAGTGCATTGTTAAAGACATCCAGTTTCATCCCGTTAACGATGCTGTGGTTCACCTCGATTTCCTCGAGCTGGTCCCGGGTGTAAAATTCAATGCAACCGTTCCGCTTCGTTTTTCGGGCACAGCGCCCGGCGTAAGGGCCGGTGGCAAGTTCATCACGCAATTGCGCCAGATCAACATCACCACGACGCCTGAGAAGGTGGTCGACGAAGTGATCGCCGATATTTCGACGATGGAACTCGGTTCTACCATCCGCGTACGCGATATCACGACGCCCGACGGCGTGGAGATCACGAACACCGCCGCCGTACCGGTTGCGATTATCGAGATCCCGCGTGCCCTGAAAGGCGGCGCGAAGTAATTTTACATTCCTGCGCTGCTTTTTTGCGGAAGCGGCTGCCTGCTCCATGCCGGCAGCCGCTTTTTGTATTGCCCGACGGGCGAAGAGGCTGGCATGCCATACCACCGGGCAGCCTCGGCGGGAGGGCAGTAACCCTCTGCACTTTTACTCTTTTTCTTCGGCGCAGTCGGAAAGTTTGGTGGCGTTGTTTTATGCGAAAACGACCCCCCCCCCCGACCCCTCCCCCGAATGGGAGGGGAGACTTAGAGAACACGGCATTACGTCTATAACTGGTAACAACCAAATCCCGGGAGCAACGCGCTCCCCTCCCATTCGGGGGAGGGG
>CALMBD010000269.1 GCA_937861115.1 uncultured Bacteroidota bacterium
GGGGTAACACCCGACGACCCTTCGGTATCAAATCGTATACACTCGGATTCGATCGACGTATTCGGTATGAAAACGGAGCGCCACAGACTGCTCAGCGAAAAGTTTTCCGTCATGCAGGATGACTGCAGAATGGTGCTTTCTCTCTCCTGGCAGACCGATCTGAGCATGGAAGATATCGCGGAGGCTATGAACTGGACCTATGCGTACGCGAGAAAAAGAAAACATGTTTGCAAGGAATACCTCATCCAGGCCATCAAGGCAGATCCACGTTATGCTGAACTCCGCGCCTGACCACAATAAACTTGACCCATGAACGATCTCGAATTATTCGAACATATTGAGGATTATCTCAAAAACCGCCTCTCCCCCGAGGCGAAACGCGCCTTTGAAGAGGCCATTGCGCGCGATCCGGAACTGGCGGAAAACGTTGCCCTGCACCGTGAACTGATCGATGCCACCGCAGAAAACGACATTGCATCGCTTCGCAAACTGATGGAAGATGCCTATACCCGGAATGCTGAAGGTCTTGACCGTTCAAAAGGTATGCACATATCGTACAGGCGAATCTATCAATGGGCAGCAGCGGCCTCGGTATTGCTGGTCCTCGGTGCCGGAGTATGGTGGATGACGCGCCAACAACCGGCGCCGCAAGTCGCGGAAGTTGGCCGGACACCTGAAAAACCGGATTCTATCATTGTCGATGGCGAAAAAACCGAAGACCAGGTTGCAGAAACATCCCCAACTGTACCCCCGGAAACAGCACCGGCAAAAGAAACTTCCCGGCGGCGCTATATCGCCATGGCCAACGACTTTTATCAACCACCCGAATTTTCCAACATCAGAGGGGCCGCCGACTCCGATTCCTTGCCGCCGCTCGAACGCGCCAAACGCGCGTTTTCCAAATACGATTACAGGCAGGTCATCAAAATTCTCCGGCAACCGGACCCGGCGGTCGAACAGGAGGCCACCTATCTGCGTGGTCATGCTTTTTTCAAAATCAAAAACTACGCTTCCGCTGCCCGCGATTTTCGCGCTGTCATGCAGCAGGAAAGCATGGAGGCCGACAATGCTTCCTGGTATCTGATGCTCAGCACACTCGCCGACAAGGGCGCGCGCGACCCCGGTTTTCAGAATCAGTTGAAAGCCATCACCGACGATACGGGGCATCCGTTCAACAGTAAAGCGAAAGAACTGGCCGCAGCACTGAATCAATAATGGCTCAATTGACGGGAACCGGGTCGCCGACCAGGATGAAGCCTGCCCAATAAAACGGATGTGCTTTAACGGGGTGTGCAGCGATATATTCCCGTTTCGCCCTGCTCAATGCCAGGTGTTTGGGTTCGCCTGCAAGCAAATGCGCATAGAAGTACACCATCAGCGCACCCGACGCAGCATCATTGACACTCCAGAGGGTGTTGACGATACTTTTGGCCCCGGCCAGGGCGAATGCCCGGGCAAGACTGATCACGCCTTCGCCGCGTTGCATGGCACCGGTACCGGTTTCGCAGGCAGACAACACCACTAATTCGGCCTTGAGCGCCAGCGCGTAAATGTCTTTGGCAAACAGGGTGTCGATATGTCCGTTGGTTCCGGCAAATACCAGATAGGAAAAATCGCCCGCGCGGTCATCGGCGACCCCGTGCGTCGACAAGTGTATCATTCGGGCATTGGACGCATTGGAAAGGAACGCCTCCCTGCTTGCCCGCACACCGTAAAATGCAGCGCCCTGCATCATTCGGGCAATATTGTACAACTCCAACCCCGAATAGGCCAGCGTGTCGAAAGCATTTCGCAAGGTAGCCTCATCGCTTCCGGATATCCCGGACAGTTGCTGCTCATCGCCAAAAAAGAAGGGAGCAAATCCGGCAAATGTCGTTGACGCAGGTGGTACATGTTTCAACCGGCGCATCTCCCGGAGCAGCGTGGCGGAATAAGCATAACTGATATAGCGCCGATTGCCCCAATACGGATACAGATGGTACCGGCTTTTATTGCTTACCGTCCCGGTGAGCAGGGTCTCAAAGGGCACATAACTTAAAACGCCGTCGGGGATAACAACCACTGCGGAGTCAAGCAGGGGTTCGACCGGCTTAACCAGCAATGTGTACAAGGCGCTTGCCGATTCAAGATAGCCATTGGCAGCAGCAATACGCAATGCATCTGTTTTGGCCTTCGCCGTATGATAACCCACCAATCCATAGAGCAGGGATTCAACAGTCGTTTCCAGCGGCAGACCGGCGGATAATCGTATCAGGCTGGCGGTATCTTGCTTTAATAGAAAAACGTAGGTGCAACTGTCGCCGATGAAGTACTCCAGTAAACACTGGCCGGGCAAAATGACGGCTCTTCTGGCCTCCGCAACGGTAGCCAGCGAAACCCCGTACCGGAAATTGTAATAAGACTGGTATTTACCCATTCGGAGTCCGCGCTGAAAATCCTCAAACAACAATTGCCGTTCAAAAAGCGTGTTCCTGATCGCCGTGAGCGTGGAATCCGCAACAGCCATGCCGCTCTCAAGGTAACGTTTCAACTGTATTTCGGATTCGGCAACGGCGCGCCTGAGACGCTGTTCCCGATGCATAATGCTGTCGGGAAGTCCTGCTTGTTCTTGCAAACCTTCCAGCAGCGACAGCGCCCTGCTTTGCTCGGCGAGCGCAAAACCCGCTTCCAGCCATCCCGGATTTTCCGGTTCGATCCGGTGCAATTCATAAGCGGCATCGATCCCCCGGTTCAGGACTTTTCTGAACTGAAACGAAATGGCGGCTTTGGATTCATTTTCCAGCAAAGTTGTCCGAAAATGGAGCATGGCGCCTGCGGCCTCCTGTGCCGTGGTGAGCGATGCACGCAGCGCTTCCCCGTCGCCCGTGCTCCGGTATTGCATGAGATACAATTCGCCCTTGTAACCCAACCCTTCAAGCAACTGAAGCGGCGCCAGCACTTTTCCGAAATCGGACGCGCCCCGGTATCCGCAGGCAAGCAAGGCACTGTCGGTGAGCGCCAGAGCCTCATAAAGTCCGGACCGACCCATCCTGCACCGGGCTTTTAACAAAAGCGCCGATGCCGTTTCCGCATATATTCCGGACGGGATTTTTTGCCGTTGCAGCGACAATGCCGAGTCGGCATACGGCTCGGCCGCATCAAATCTGCCCAGGGCGAACAGGCACTCGCTGATCCCCATGCAGGAGCGCGCAACGTCGAGGTCTTTGCGTCCTGTGCTTTTCCTGTACACAAGGGAACGCCGTTCAAAGTCAAGTGCTTTGTCCGGCGCCCCCTTTTTTCGCCAGATGATCCCGAGGTTGTGGTAAGGGCGCGCCAGCGACTGGGAGTCTCCGGCGGGCAGGGTCTCCAGGGCCTGCAGGAAACACCGTTCCGCGTTGTCGAGATCCTCCTTCCCGAGATAGGCATCGCCCAGGTTATTCCAATACTTGCCTTTTTGCGGCGCCAGCTCTTTTGCTTTTTCCAGGTACCTGATGGCCAGGGTGTATTCGCCGAGGTCGCCGTGCGAGTTGCCGACGTTGTTGAAAATGCGGTACAGCAGGGGATACGGCTCATAATGGCCCTCCGTTTCGGCAAGCGCCTTGTCCTGTGCCGTAAAATTGTCCAATGCCTTCCTGTACAGGTCGAGCGCCCTGGCCGGAAAACCCATATCATCGTAACAGCCGCCAAGGTTGACATACAATGGCGCCAGGTAATTGCTTTCGGGGCCGCCGATCCGGAGGTAGATGCGCTCCGCCTCCAAAAATGATGCGATGGCCGTGCTGTATTGAGCGCTTTGTTTCCAGTAATAATATCCGATGTATTGATGCGCACGCGCTGTGGCGGCCGAGACCTTCCTGCCGTTGTTTTCCAGGAGGCTCATTGCCTTTTGGAAAAGAGAAAGGGTACCGGAATCGGGTCCGGTAGCCAGTTGGCGGGCGCCTGTCACCAAAAACGCTTCGGCGAGCAGGGTCTCCTTTCGGGTGGTCCCGGATTCAAAGTAATGCAGGGCATTTTGCAGTTGTTGGGCGTTTCCGCGGACCAGCATGATGGCATGGTACATTTCCGGCAGATTTTTACCTGCTGATGCCAGGGCGGAGTCCAGCATAGCATTCGCCGCCTCATTGCGTGCCAACATTTTATACGAGCGGCCGGTGGCAAGCCAAACGCGAGCCTTTAGCGAATCGGGCGCAGCAGGCCAGGATGACAGTTGAGTGCCTGCTGTTTTTGCCTCCCGGAGCGCTGCCACGAAATGCCCCTCATCGACCAGTCGTTCGGCATGGACCACGTGTTCCAAAATCGCGGCAGGCTGCTGGGCATACAGGCGTTCGGGCAACAGAATCGCCGCCCAAACGCCTATCGCAACCCCAAACCACGCAATTTCTTTGCGCATAACCGTAAATCTATTTGTCGCCGCCGGGCGCCGATCCGGCCTTCAACGATGACGCTACCAGCGCCCTGATGGAGGCCATTTCCTTTTCCAGGGCATCAATCCGCGCTTCCTGGCTTTCAATTTTCGCCTGTTGGGTTTCAATGATCACCTGCTGTTCCTGAATGGCTTTGATCGCAACAACGGAAAAGCCCGCGTAGTTGAGCATGAGTTTTTCTTCGCCGTCGTCGTTTGGCGAGCGGATGGCCAGTTCGGGAAACAGGTCTTCTACATTCTGCGCCAGAAAGCCTATATTTTTCTGCTTTTCCGGATCATAGGTAAAGTTATAGGAATACGTTCCCAGTGCGAGCACTTTAGGCAGCGATTGCTGCAGCGGTTGTATGTTTTCTTTCCAACGGGAATCGGAGGGCGAGCTGTAATTACCTGTCGTGGAAAACGTGCCGACTGTTGCGCCGTTGTAAACCAGGTTGAGTACGTTACTGCCATTGTTCACGTCAAGGCGCCAGCTGTTTCCTGTTGGATTCTGGATTTGAAGGTATTCGTTGGTGCCGATCTTTCCGTCAAAATAACCCGCCCAGTCTTCCGCTGCATTGTCAACCGTTGCGAAAAAGGCAAAATCAGGCTCGTTGAAGTTGTTGGAACGATCGCGGGCCCTGGCATAAATGCCGATGTTTTGTCCCGTATTTTCCGAGTTGGACCCTACATCCGTAAACACGCCAAAGTTTCGGTCCGAATTGTAGGCAAAAAAGACACCGGCCCTGGTATCGTTGGCCCCTTGCCGGGCTTCAATGATAATTCCGTCATTTTCATTACTTCCGTCGCGGACGTCAATTTTCATACCCCTGTTCAGTCCGGCGCCGCTGATGTCGAAATAAGCGCCGTATTTATCTTCGTTCGGGGTGTCGTAGCGCAGTTCCAGTTTGGAATCGGGAAATGGGCAAATTCCGACACCTATCCGTTCAGGCACCGCTTGTCCACAGAGCTGCCACCCGTTTCCGCTCACTGCCGCAGGGGCCCAGCCGTTGTTCCACACGAGCGACTGCCCGTTGGCAGCGCCCATTTGGCTCAGTTTAATCGCGGAAATGGCGCCATTGGCGATATCGTTTGTGGTGATTGAATTGTCGATAATTTCAGCCGAACCGACTGCATTGGCTGCAATTACAGGACTCGGATAGGTGCCGGCAAGATCGCCGCCTGCCATGTCGCCGATTTCCACGTCGTTGTTCGGGTCGGTATCGCCGGTGTTCTGGATCGAGAAGTTGGGTGAAGCGCCGGAAATGCCAATGCCTGGACCTGCAGTCAGCGAGACGCTGTTGATGCCGGCATTGTCGTCGCCGGGTCCCCAGGCGCCGTTGTTGTATTTGAGCACCTTGCCGTTGACGGCGCCCATATCGTCGATCTTGATTGCCGTTACGGCCTTGTCGGCCAGTTTTCCAGTGGTAATGGCGCCGTTTTTGACCGTGGGATCCGGGTACGCACCTGCCAGGTCGCCGCCGGCAGCGTCGCCGATTTCCACGTCGTTGGCAGGATCGATGTCGCCCGTGTTCTGGATTGTAAAGTTGGGAGAAGCGCCGGAAATACCGATACCCGGACCCTGCGTGAGCGATACGCTGCCCACTCCGCTGTCGTCGCCGGGCCCCCAGGCGCCATTGATGTACTTGAGTACTTTTCCATTGACGGCGCCCATATCGTCGATCTTGTCCGACGTCACCGCCTTGCTCGCCAGTTTATCCGTCGTAACAGCGCCGGTACGTATCGCAGGATCGGGGTAAGTACCGGCGAGATCGCCGCCGGCATTATCGCCGATTTCAACATCGTTGGCGGGGTTCGTATCACCGGTATTGGTCAGTGTGATGGTATTACCCGTTTCACTTATTCCCAGACCATTGCCGGCTGCGATCGTAACACCTACCGATCCGGAAGTATTCGAGTTGATAATCGAAGTGGCTGCCGTACCTGCGGAGACGCTGAGACTGCCTTCGTTGGATGGATTGGCATCGGCATCGTTCACATTGTCGGTGTTATCGGCAAAATCCGCAGGGATACCGGGCAGGGTGCTCCAGCTTTGCAGCTCATTGGTCGGATCAGCGTCGGCGTCGTTTACATTGTCCGTATTGTCGGCAAAACCCGCAGGGATACCGGGCAGGGTACTCCAGGTTTGCAGTTCGTTGGTTGGGTCATTGTCCGTGTCCGGCGGCAGCGATATGGGCGACCAGGTCGTGCCGTCCCAGTGCAGCACCATACCCGTCGTAGCAGACATCTGATCGATTTTCACCCCTGTGACGGCGCCATCGGCCAATTTTTGGGTAGTCACGGCTTCATCCGCTATTGCCGGGTCGGGATAGGCGCCGGTCAGGTCGCCGCCCGCCGGTCCGGCGAGCGTGGCATCCGCACTTTTTTGGGCGAACAGGGCGTAGGGTACGCTCACCAGTTGCGAAGCGCCGATTTGGTCGTATACGCCGGGGGTTCCCGATTCGAGTGATATAACCAAAAATTTTGCCGAAGCCCCCCAGTCGACAGCGTCAAACGTACCCTGTCCCGGAGTGCCCTGTCCGATGATCAGATTGGCTAGGCCAAAATCATTGGTCGCCACCACGTGCGTTTCCAGGTATTCGACAGGGCCGGTTTCTGATCCGGCCCTGATCTGAACCTGGATTTTAACAGATGTGCCGGCAATGGGCATTTTATCCGCTCCGCGGATAATACACTGATAATTAATTCCTTGCGGTGCATTTTGCGACCTTAGACCGGTAAGACAGATCAGCAGGAACAGTACCGAAAAGAGTAATGGCTTTTTCATGTGGCGAGGTTTAAACGGAATTCTCCGAATTTAAGAAATTAACGAATTTTAGAGCATTGAAAATCGAGGTGTTGTTGGGGTTTATTTTCGCAAGTACCGGGACTGAATAAATAGAAAAATTAAGAGCATTGGACAAGCCCTCATTGTATGCGCACGAAAGGAATGGACATCAACCTTTCATCGCCTGATCTGCGGAGCGTGAGCAGGTAATAACCCGAAGGCAAATCACTGTAATCCAGTTCATTCAACATGGCAGCTCTGACGGGCATTGCAGGGGAGCATACCCTCCCGGTCAGGTCGAGCACCTGCGCATCCATCTCCGGGATGTAGGCCGGGTCAAAACTGAGGTAAAGTCTCCCGGTAGTCGGGTTGGGGTACAGTGTTGCCGTAAACGGCTCGGTACCGTCCGGGCCAAAAGTGCTGACCGAAATACACTCCTCGGGCTGGTGAAAGCCTTGCGTGACGGTCTCCCCGGCTGATGCGGATTCGAGGGTCAGGATCGCCGGCTCTCCAACCGTATATTCAATGGTCCAGTCCTGGTACTGGGCGCTATTGCCGGCCGCACCGACCACGGAGCGGCAGATATCACCTGACTGGCAATATGCAGGAACAGAGGGAAGAAGCCAGCAGATCATGCAGGCAAAAAAGAAAATTTTCATAAGGCGGGATTGTTGGTTTTTTTGTGAATTGAACTGGTCAAAAATATTGTACTTTCATGATGGACTGGAATAAAATTGTAATAAAAAATAATTTTCCCA
>CALMBD010000270.1 GCA_937861115.1 uncultured Bacteroidota bacterium
GGTACCGCCGGATTTATCCGGCGAACAACCCGGTACCCCGAGGTGCCGCCGGGTTTACCCGGCGCCGGATAAATCCGGCGGTACCGTTTCGCCGGGTAAACCCGGCGGTACCAAGTACCTCATTTTTTCCACACCCCAAAAATCACTTTCTTCCAGTTAAAAGCGGGTCCGATATCCCATTTTCCTGTCGAACGGAAATTGACATGCGAGCAAATGCCTTCGAAACTGGCCGCTTCCTGTGCCGAAGAAAAGGTATTGAACAAGTCATCGCCGGCGAGAAATTTACGCGGAATATTATACCGTGCTGTCAGGTAGCGCAGGAGCGCAATGAGCGAATTATACTGCGCATTGGTAAAACTGGCATAGTACCGCTGTCCTCGGTAAGGTGTGAGCAATTCGGTGTAATAGCCCCGTTCGTCCTGGGTGCAATAGAGGTCGTCTTTGCTGTAGATGGTGTGAAAGTTGGTCCCGTCCTTGACGAGAAACCCGATGTTCGATATTTCAATGGCGATACTGCTGCTGCTCATCTCGGTATTGCCGCCGATGGCATCGGCGCCGAGGTGGTACGACCAGTATTTAGATGCCCATGGATTGTATATGTCGCCCGAACGGGCAACAATAAAAGGCACAGACACATGGTAATAGGGCGTTGTCAGCGTGGCGATGTCGCCTTTCAGGTAACCCGCCGTGAAGTGCAGTACAATGCGCTTCTTCGGCACTTCTTCTTTATAGTAAAACGAATCGTCGGGAACATCCCTTCGAAGATCAAGCAGGGTCAGTTTTTTCCCGTCACCCGGTATATTGACGGTTTCCGGTGTGATAATGAATTTTTTTCCGAAGGAATCAATGCCATTTTCACGAAATGACTTCTCGTGCTGGGAAATGCTTGTTGCGCGCATGAATCAATTGTTTTTAATGTCAAAAGGCCCTAAAGGCTTTAAACGCCTGCACCGCTACAATCAAAACCGCGCAGTGATACCTGCGAGGAAGTTTAATCCCACTATGGGGTAGTTAAACCACCGTTCGCGTTTGTTATTCAGGATGTTATTCACATCAATAAAGGCTCCAATGTTGTCGGTGAAATAATAATTGCCGCCTATACTCAGGTCGAACAGGGCATTTTTTTGCCTTGAAATACCCTCCAGGTCGCGGAACCAGACACCATCGGCGATGTACAATCCGCCGCGCAGTTTGGCTTTGCCTTCAAGCACGGTCATCACCGCATTGAAGTTACCTTCCAGTTTGGGCAGTCCCCACGGGTGTGTTTCGTTGTTTGTCTCAAACGTCAGGTACTGGCTGAGCGTACCGGTGAGGATGAGCGCTTCAAACGGATGCACTTTCACAGTGGCCTGAATACTGGTAATCTTGGCCGTGTCGTACACGATCCCGAAACGGGTGAACGGAGAAGTCAGGGTATCTACTTGGTACAGCGCCAGGTCGCTTGCCTTGGAATAGCCCAGCTGTCCGGAATATTCCAGGAAACCAAAATCGCCCTTGATCCCGGCAAAATAGTTTCTGAAAACGGTGTTGCGAAGTGTAGTACCCCGAATGTTGATAAAGGGGTTGTACTCCGAAATACTGCGGAAGGTGTTTTTACGCAGGTCGCCGTTGGCGCCGGCAAATATCTGGATACCATTGCCGGCAACGCTCAGGGTCAGTTCGGCGTCGGGGAAAATGGTGAATTCATCCCGGTTGCTCGCAAAATTACCACCCACCTTCAGTTTCAAAATATCCGAATGGAAGGTGAAGGACGGTTGCAGGTAAATATTGTTCAGTTTCTGTTTGCTCGTATCGTCGAATGTAGTCAGGTCGGTGCGGATACCGACGCGCAGGGGATGCTTTTCTGCAAACCATTTGGTAGCGGCGAGGTCGAGTTCAAAGCCGGTTTCCTTGTTGGAAAAATAGTCGTTGAGCAGGTAGAACTTGGGGGCGACCGTAAAGTTCAGGTCCGCATCGGTACGCTCGCTGTTGTACAGGCGACCGCCAATATTGATCATTTTAAAATCCTGCCGGGTGCGTTCTTCGGAGAACGACATCGTATCAACGTTATAGCCGTAGAAGTGTACACGGTCGAAACTGTAGCCGATATTGCCCTCTACCGCCAGGTTTTGGCTGAGGTAAACATTGGCGCTCAGCAGGCCATCCGTATTGAAAAACCGCTGATTTTCGACCGATTTTTCGGCATTCAGGCTGTTGTGCCGGAGCCAGGCCTTGCCGTCGAACTTATCGCCGGAACCGAAATAGTAGCCGGCTTCTCCCCAAAACGCTTTGGGCACACCCACACCCAGTTTGGCGAAACCGTTGTAGGTTTCTTCCTTTTTGCCGGAGCGCATGCCCAGCGGACGAAGTTTGGGTGTTTCGTAATCCATCGACAACGGACGCGGCGGTACGATATACTCCTGCTTTTGGGTAGTGGTATCGATCGGCGGCAGGGTCGGCGTGAGGTTGATCTTGTTGGACTCCAGCAAACGAGCATCGAAATCTTTATAGATATCTACGCTGCCGGTTACTTTATCGTTTTGTGCGTGCGCCGTTTGCATGACGGCAAAAAAAACGAGGACGCAAAACAGGGATTTATGATGAAATACCATTGGTTTTGAATGTTTGATGAATGAACTATGTATTCATTGTTTCATTGCCGGATTGTTTCATTGCTGCATTGTTTTATTGCTACAGAACAAACATCCCTTCAACAATGAAACAATCCAGCAATGAAACCATGAAACAATCTAATTCCCCCCTTCTTCCAGTTCCAGCAGGTTGCCGCCCTTTCCGGTGGTTTGATTGTTGTTGGTCGCCGGGGCGGTATTGCCGAGTTTTTCATACTTTTGGCGAGCCAGGTTCATGATCGCCTGGTCGTTACCTCTGTAGTTTTCGAGTACTGCCTCGAGTGCCGCTGATGCGCTGTTGCGGTTGCCCTGATCGAGGAACACATCCGAGAGCAGGATAAGGTTGCGCGCGATCCAGTCGTCGTAGCCAGCGCTGGCCTTGTTGGCGGTGTTCGTGATGAGGTCTTCCGCATCGCTGTATTTTTTCTGGCGGTACAGGATTTGAGCCATCAGGTGATAGGCCTCGGGCATGATCGTCGAGTTGGCATTTTCGGCTACCGACTGCAGGGCCGGGTATGCGCGGCCATAATCGCCCTTGTCGAAAGCGATCTTGCCGATGTAGAAATTCGCAATGGCGTATTGCTCGGCAGATGCCAGCGGAGAGGCATTTACCTTGTTGGCGTATTCGTTTACGGCCACGGAGTTGTTGCCGCTTTTGTACGCCGATTCGAGTGCGATCAGCTGTGCATTGAAGCGCGAGGCATCCGAAGGCGCCGACTCTTCCCATTTGCGTGCAAACTCGAGCGCCTGGGCGGCATTTTTTTCATAGTTGAGCGACAGCAACGCGGCCTTTTCAGCCGCTTTGGGGTAGAATTTACTCGGTCCGCGGGTGACCACTGCCGTATAGTCTTTCAGGGCGAGGTCGTATTTTTTCACCTCATCCGAGGCATAACTTTCGCCGCGGTAGTACAGCGCATCCAGCGAACTCGGTCCTTTCGGGTACTTGGCCAGATAATTGGTGAATCCGTCGATCGCCTGCGGGAACTTCCGGTTCTGGTACTGGTACTCTGCCGACTGGTAAATGATACTGTCGCGGGAGTTACTGCTGACCTTGTAGCCCGGCACGGTTTCGAGGAAGGCGAGGTACTCTTCCGGTTTGCCCATTTCCTGATAGGTTTCCTGCAACAGGGAAAGAGCGTCTTTGGCTTGTCCGGCTTCGGGATTGTTGGAAAACACCTGCTTGTAATAATTGGCGGCAGCCGTGTAGTTGCCCTGCCGGAAAGAGATAATGCCGAGCTGCATCAGGGCCTGGTTGATGAGCGGCGATTTGCCGCGGTAATCGGATACCAGGCGACGCAGTGGAGTAGTGGCTTCACTGAGCTTGCCCATCTCCAGATATGTATTGCCTAGTTCGAGCAGTGACTCATCGGCATAGCGGCTGTTCGGATAGCGGTCGACGAGGCTCTCCAGTGCTACGGCCTTGTCGAGTTGGCTGCCCTGCAAACCGCGGATGATTGCCTTTTGGTATAGAGCATATTCAAATCCGTCGTATTGCTTGTTGACCGCCTCGTTGTAATAGGCAAGGGCATCGGCGTATCTTTTGGTCTTGAACTGGCAATCGCCTGCGCGCAGCACGGCATCGCCCAGAACCGATTTTTTGATCTGGTCGGATTGAATCGTGTTGCCCGCCTTGCGAATTCCCTCCACCGTTGTTTTGAAACTGGACAACGCGGAGCCGTAATCTTCCAGTTTGAGGTAGTTGTATCCCTGGACATAATTGCCCATCAGGAGATTGCTTTCTTCAGGCAGGTTGTTGAACGAGCGGGCATTGCTCAGAAACGTGGTCATATGCTGCTTGCTGATATTCCATTCCTGGGCTTCATTGGCAATTGAGCCCATCCAGAATGAACTCAGCGCTGCCGTGCGCTTATCGACCGGAGCGTCTAGCGATTTGTTGAAATACCGGCGCGCTTCTTCCTTCTGACCGTTTTGATAGAGTTGAAGTCCGCGGTTGTAGGTCACCTGCTGATAAGTTGCATTCAGTTTCGGGGTCCTGTTTTTAATACCTTCCAGTGTACTCACGGCGCGATCGTAGTCGCGCGTATTCAGAAACACTTCGCTCATCAACGCCTGTGCATCTTCGTAGTACCGGGAGGTAGAGGGGAATTTTTGCAGCGCATCGAGGGCGTCGCGGTCGTATTTCAGTTCGTAACTCAGTTTGGCGTAATTGATCAGGGCATCTTCCTGCACCGTCTTGTCGAAATTGAGTGTTGCCGCTTTGCCGAATGCCGTACGGGCATTGAATTTATTGCCGGTGCGCAGGTAGCAGTCGCCGAGGTGGTACATCCCGTTTTGCCCGAGCAGACTGTCCTGCTTGCTCAGTTGTTCGAAGTTTTTGATGGCCTGAGGGTAAAAACCGTTGCGGTATTGGGTGTAACCGATCTGGTAATAATCGGAAGGCCGCAACTGGGCACCATTGGTGGCGGCGAACTCGAGATAAGGCATGGCTTTGGCGTAATCGCCTTTTTCATAGTAGGCCTGGCCGACGAGTTGGTTGATCTCCGCCCTGTTTTTGATACCTGAATCCTGAGCCTTGATCGCTCCGTAGGAAATGACCTGATCGTACTGCTTTTTGTTGGCGTATATCTGGGTGATATAGTAGGGCACCACTTGTTTGTACTTGTCCGATTTTTCACAGCGGACAAACAAACGGGCGGCCTCGTCGTATTTTTTTTCAAAGAACGAGCAGCATCCGGAATAGTAGTTGGCCGGATAGTACCACTCGCTGCGGGTATTTTCCTTGAGGTTATTGAACTCGTTTTTGGCCTTTGCGAAATTCTTGGTCACAAAATAACTGTACCCTTTTTTGAACTGAATCTCGTCGCGCGTCGCGCCTGCACCCGTCGGCGCCATATCGTAATACGTCAGCGCACGGTCGTACTCCTTCTGGTCGAAATAATAATCGCCGATTTCCAGCGCCGCCTGGCTGGCAATGGGAGAAGGGGTGTTTTCGCGCAGGAAGTCGAGGGTGATCTTTTCTGCTTCCGGCTGGTCGAGCCGGACGGCACATTTGGCGTAGTAGAGTTCCGCGTCGTTTTTAACGGCCTTCCATTCCGGCTCATTGACGGGGCGCAGCATATCGATCGCAGCGCGGAATTCCTTTTGCGCCAGTCCGAAAATATTTTGATTGAAGAAATCCACCCCGCGGTGATACGCGAGGTTGGCTTCCGTGTAAACGGTCGTCTGCTGAGCCGGCAATACCTGGGCAGCGAGGATCAGTAAACAGGGTAAGATGCCTTTCCAAAGGTTCATGTCAAGCAATTTTAAATATTGAAAATCGGGATTTCGTTTTTCGACTCCGACAAACGAACGCCTTTATACAAGACGTCCATTCGCCCTGAATTTATTTTTTAGAAACTTTAACAAGTTAAAAACGCGGAAAACACCGGCGAAAATATGCCTTGCCCGTCAGAATAAAACAAAAAATCTGTTTAGCGTATTCCTGATGACAATAAACGGATTTTTTTTGGAACCCAGCCTTTTGCCAAAGGCTTCCTACATTTGTTGCTCAAGCATTTCCGATTTTATGGACTTCTTCTTCGCCACCCTCTTCTCTTTGTTTTCCATCGTCGACCCGCCCGGCGCCATTCCGGTGTATGTGGCCATGACCGGCGACCGGCCGCGGCCCGAACGCAACAAGATTGCGCTGATGACCAGCCTTTATTTCCTGCTTATCCTGGTCAGTTTCTTTCTCGCCGGCACCTATATCCTGAGTTTTTTCGGTCTCACGGTGCACTCCCTGCGCATCGCCGGGGGCATGACGCTGCTCATCAGCGGTTTCGGCCTGATGTCGGGGCGCTTCACCAAGCGGCGCGGCTATGACAAGGAAGCGGAAAAACAATCGCACGAGCGTACCGATATTGCTTTTTCACCATTGGCTATGCCGCTGCTTTCCGGTCCGGGCAGCATTTCCTACCTGATTACCCAGTTCAGCCAGCACCCGGAATGGAGCCAGCGCTCCATGATCCTCGCTGCCATCGTGGCAGTGGCCGTACTTGTATGGATATGCCTGCGTGTGGCGCCTTTTCTGTTTAAAATGTTCGGCGCCGGCGGCCTCAACGCCATCGCCCGTATCATGGGTTTTATCGTTATCGCCATCGGAGTCCAGTTTATCGTGGACGGACTGGTGCATTTGGTTCAGGGGTTGACGGGTTAACGGGTTAACGGGTTGCGGGTTGCGGGTTGCGGGTTGCGGGTTGCGGGTTGCGGGTTGCGGGTT
>CALMBD010000271.1 GCA_937861115.1 uncultured Bacteroidota bacterium
CAACACCAGGTCGTCCACCTCTTTTTTGATCTCTTCCAGTCTCCGGGCGGCCATTTCGGCGCTGATGAGTTGCGTCTCGAAACCCGCATACACCTGCTGTGCTCGGTCGCCGTAACGCCGGATGAGTTGTTCGCGGCGACGGAAGACCCACCAACCCGCGAGGGCAGTGAGCAGTGCCGTGGTACCGACCATCGTGATCTCCACCAGGTAGCCCGTATCTTCAAGAAACTGGATCTGGCGGGCCAGGAAATTGGAACCCGGTTCAAGTCCGGCCGTGCGGATGGTATACTCGGCTGATTTGAAGTCGTCGTTGGTCAGCGGCCGCTGCGGTCGCAGGGCGTTGATATGGTTGAGCCACACCTGTTTCAGGTCGGCGCGGTCTTCTGCGCAGTAGAAATTGCGGATATTGCTGCCTTGTCCGAGTTGAAAGCCCTGGGAGTATTTATCCCGGATGAACTTATTGGTTTTCAGGAAGAAAAAGAGAAACTGCTGTAACTGGGCGGAATCCCGGAGGGCAGCCAACGCGCGCAGGTCTTTTGGACCCGGGTTCGATTTATGGCTCAGTTTATTGGTCTGAAAGCGCATCCAGGCCAGCAATTCGCGCGGATTGGGCGGCATGATATACTGCCGGCCCAGGCGTTTGAAATGCTCCTCATTCATTTCAATGAGTGAGCCCGGACCCAGGTGTGTCACCGAATAGAAGTGAAAATTGGGCGGCACCGTTATTTTTTGTCCGCCGAGTACAGCCGTGTCGCGGGTGCTGCTCAGCGATTCCCAGAGTTCGGGGCCGAAAAAGGTTTCGGGATTGATCTTGTCAAAATTGTCGGCCACGGTAACAAAGTGCTCGTCGGGATGCTGCCGGCACCTGTCCCAGAACTCGAGCAGTTTTCCGCGTATAAAGCGATCATCCGCTTCATATCCGATATATTTTTTGTGGTACTCCAGGTCGAACTGCGGGGCGCAGTCGATCTCCATGATATTGTCAGGCTTCCCGGCCAGCAGGCGCGCCATGTGCTTGGTCTGCTTGGTGGCGCCAACGCCGGTAACACCCGAAATAACCAGAAAATCTTTTCTGCAGGCTGTTCTGCAAAAATCCCGAAAACTCGTCCATTCAATATTCGACAGGTATGGAATAGATGCCAGGTGAAAGGCAGTCGAATCGCCGGGCCTGAATTCCGTCCCGTGCATCTCGCAGTATATGCTTTGCAGCGAATCGGGCACTTCTTCGATCATGTAATGTTTTTCGCCCAGCAATGCACCCGCTTCGAGCCACAGCGGGTCCGGAGAATTGCGCAAGCCGAACCAGCAGGCCAGGATTGCAGCCGGGATAAGCAACAGAAAAAAACGGGATGGCGATGGTGAAGTACTCAACGGATTAGAAGTTTTTGTTGCGCGAAGGTAGCGCGGTAAATGGTTTTCACCTAAAGAATACGAACTATCGATAAAGAATCAGGCAAGGATGACAAAGAGATGCAATCTTTAAAAAACTTGCCGCACTTTTGCATAGATGAAAAATTACCTTTCCCTCGTCAAATTCAGCCATACCATTTTTGCCATGCCCTTTGCGCTGACGGCCTTTTTCATCGCCCTTTCACAGCAGCGGGAAGGAATGGACTGGCTTAAACTGGCACTGGTAATCCTCTGCATGGTATTTGCCCGCAGCGCCGCCATGGCATTCAACCGGTATCTGGACCGCGACATCGATGCGGTGAACCCGCGGACCCGGGTCAGGGAAATACCATCGGGTGTAATAACGCCCAGAGCGGCGCTTGTATTTGTTGTCGCCAACTGCGCGCTGTTTATCGCCACCACCTGGTTTATCAATACGCTGTGTTTTGCGCTGTCGCCGGTGGCGCTGGCTGTTGTACTGGGCTACAGCTATACCAAACGTTTCACCTGGCTTTGCCATCTCGTGTTGGGTCTCGGTCTGTCGCTGGCGCCGGTGGGCGCTTATCTCGCTGTTGCCGGGCATTTTGACTGGATACCGGTGTTATACGGACTGGCTGTATTGCTGTGGGTAGCGGGGTTCGACGTCATTTACGCGTTGCAGGACGAAGCGTTCGACAAGTCGCAGGACCTGTATTCGATACCTTCCTTCTTCGGGAAAAAACGCGCCCTGCGTTTGTCGGAGTGGATGCACCTGGGCTCTGCGGCGCTGATGGTATATGCAGGCACCCTGTTGCTGTCGGCGGCCCCGCAAACGGGCTGGCTGTTGTGGCTGGGTACAGCCATTTTTCTCGGATTATTGCTTTATCAGCACCTGATTGTGAGACCAAATGACCTGAGCCGCGTCAACATGGCGTTTTTTACCACCAACGGTATCGCCAGTTTGATCTTCGGGACGCTGGCTATTGCCGATCTGTTGAGTTGAACACTCTTTTTCATGAAAAAACTGGCCATTTTTGCATCGGGTACAGGCTCGAATGCCCGCAAGATCATCGAGTATTTTTCCGGTTCCGGTTCGGTGGAGGTCGCCCTGGTGCTGTCCAATAAAAAAGACGCCGGCGTGCTGGATATCGCCCGGGAACACGGGATACCCACGATGGTATTTGACCGAAAAATGCTGTATGAAACCGATGAGGTTCTGGATGCCCTGCGCGCGCACCATATTGATTTTATCGTACTGGCCGGATTCTTATGGCTGGCGCCCCCTCCGTTGATTGCCGCTTTTCCACAACGTATGATCAATATTCACCCGGCCCTGCTGCCCAAATACGGCGGCAAGGGCATGTATGGCATGCACGTGCACGAGGCGGTAAAAGCCGCCGGAGAAACGGAGACCGGCATCACGATTCATTATGTAAATGAACACTACGACAAAGGGGATTTCGTTTTCCAAATGCGCTGTGCTGTTTTACCGGAGGACACCCCGGCAGATATCGCCCGAAAAGTCCAGCAACTCGAACACCGGTATTTTCCGGAAATAATCGCTAAACTTGTGTCTGAAAACGCCGCATAGTTTTTTCGTCAAAACACTTGCACCCCAAAACTCGGTATAGCATGAATAAATACAAACTGCTTCGCGCGACGTTTTTTTTATTGCTCCCCCTTGCGCTCACCGCGCAGAAAGCGAGCGAAATCGCCAAAAATGCCGATGCGCTGTTTGAATCCGGTAAAATCGGTGAAGCCGCCGAAATGTACGAACTCGCCGGCCGCCTAGATGGCGAGAATCACTCGCTGTTGTACAAGGCTGCTGAAGCCTATTACCGCGTTCGCGACTACAAAAGAGCCGCCGAGTGTTATGTCTTGCTGAAAGGCGATTACGATCGATATGAATTTGCCGGATTGCGGTATGCCCGGGCCTTAAAGCAGAACGGGCAATACGAGCAGGCCATGGAGGCCTTCCGGGAGTTTGGCCGGGAATACCGCGGCGACCGCAGGGCACAGGTGATCAGTGTGGTCAGCAATGAGATCAACGGATGCGAACTGGCCCTCCAACTCGTCACCCAGCGCGCATCTCCCGTGATACCCGCAGAGGTTAAAATTCTTCCCAAATGGGTCAACAGTACTGAAAACGAATTTTCACCGGTTCCTTTTTCCGACAACCTGCTCTACTTTTCCACGGTTGTGCAGGGACAGGTGAAACTCATGCGGACCCAGCGCCAGTCGGGGCTGTGGCAGCAGCCTACCGAGGCCAACGGTTTGCCGGAAGCTGCCGCCTACCGGTTTGGAAACGGCGTATTCTCGCCCGACGGAAACCGCTTTTACTGTACCCAGTGCACGGAACAGAATACCACGGGGCGCGGAACCAATGGCCTCCGGACGCTGTGCGCGTTGTTTGTGCTGCGGCGCTCGGCCGATGGCGGCTGGGGACCTCCGGTAAAATTGCGCAACTACATCAACATGCCCGACCATACGGTTACGCATCCCTACGTCATTCAGGAGCGCGGCCGCGAGATATTGTATTTTTCCAGCGACCGGGAAGGCGGCTTCGGCGGACTGGACTTGTACGTCTGCGAACGGCCGCTCGACACAGAGGACCTGGACTTTTCATTTCCGCAGAACCTGGGTGGTGCGATCAATACAGCCGGCGACGAGGTAACCCCGTTTTTCGACCCCTCCTCCCAGACGCTGTGGTTCAGCAGCAACGGCCAGCCTTCGGTAGGCGGTCTGGATGTGTTCAAAACCGTCAGGTCCGATGGAAAATGGTCGAAGCCCGAAAATGCCGGCTTCCCGGTCAACTCGCCCGCCGACGATTTTTTCTTTACCCTGAAACGCAACGGCAGCGGCGGTTTCCTGTCGTCGAATCGCCTGTATGGCACTGACAAAACCAATACCCGTGACGAGGATATTTTTGAGTTTTTTCCAAAAAATCCGCCGGTCACGCTTGCCGGAAAGGTGCTGGAGCGCGGCAGCAACCGCCTCCTGACCGACTGTATGGTGGCCCTGTATGAAACCGACAACAGCGCTGATCCGCGCCTGCTGGAGGTGAGGCCTTCGGAAGACGGCACTTTCCAGTTCTATGTGCTGCCGGAACACCGTTATGCGATGGAGGTGACCAAAGACGGCTACGCAACGGCCGGCGTTCAGGCAAATATCAATGACTATGAAACGGTGATCCGGCTTGCACCACTGGGGGCAGGGCAACGACCCGAACCCATACTGACGGCGCAACGCGGACTGGAAGCGCCCGGCCTGCCCGATATGTCGCCCAAGGCTATTCCCCCCGGACAAGCGGAAGTGTACCGGATACACCTCGAGGTGCAGCCCGATTTCGATGCGCTGACGCCGCGTTATGAACTGGCGCGCAACTTTGGCAAGGTCACGGCCGAGCCCTTGCCCGCTCAGGGGATCATTCGGGTTATGCTCGGCGATTTCAGCGATCAGAAGACTGCCAATGAAATTGCCATTGCCTTGCGCAAAAGCGGTTCGTTCCCGCAGGCGTTCGTGATCAGGGAAGAAAACAGGTAAGGCGGAAAAACTTTGGTTCTGCAGCAGAAAGAAGTACCTGCCGCGATTACCTTTGTCGCATGGCGCCCAAGCACATACTGGCACTGATTCGCCCGGAGCACTGGGTGAAAAACCTGTTCCTGTTCATTCCGGCTTTTTTCGGTTCGCGGCTGTTTGAAGCGGCCATTCTGAAGCAGACCCTGCTCGGCTTTTTTGCCTTTTCTGCAGTGGCCTCGGCAGTTTATGTGCTCAACGATCTGGTTGACGCCCCCCACGACCGCAATCACCCCGACAAAAAGCGGCGGCCTATCGCAAGCGGGGCAATCAGCACGCGGCAGGGTATCGCGATACTCGTTTTTTTGCTGGCCGGCGGCACGGCGCTGGCATCATTTCTGAACCGCGACCTGCTGATATTCAGTCTTTTGTATTTTATCGTCAACGTCTTTTACTCCTTCTCGCTCAAGCATATCGCCATCATCGACATCTCGCTGATCGGCATCGGTTTTCTGCTGCGTGTGTTTGCCGGCGGCGCTGTGGCCAACGTGGAAGTATCGCATTGGCTGATCGTGCTGACCTTTTTGCTGGCGCTCATCCTCGGACTGGCCAAAAGACGCGGCGAGTACCTCGTAGAGACCAAAGGCCACACCTTCCGCAAGGCGTTGGAAGGCTACAACCTGCCTTTTCTCGACGTGAGTATGGTGGTATGCTCTACTGTAGCCATTGTGGCCTATCTCATGTACTGCTTCTCGCCTGAAGTAACGGAGCGCATCGGTTCCAACCGTATTTTCTTCACGGCCTTTTTTGTCATTGTAGGTATCCTGCGCTATCTGCAACTCACGATGGTGTACAACAAAACCGAGTCGCCCACGCGCGCGCTCCTGCGCGACGGTTTTCTGCAGATCGTGCTGCTGGGCTGGATCGGCGCCTTTGCGTGGCTGCTTTATTTGAAGAAGTGGTTTTTGTAAAAAGGGATGCGGGCGCCCAGAATGGTCACGGCCTGGCTGACAGGTTTTTCTGTCTCAAATCCCTATTCAGGTCAACACTACACCCTTGAGCCGCTCTCATTCCCTTATTGTTGTACCATTACTTTTCCAACAGATTGCCCGTACCGGACCGTGTACATCCCAACGGGCCAGCGCTGTACGTCTATCAGCGTACCGGTTTTATCCGGGACAAGCTCCAGCATCAACCGGCCGGTCATATCGCGGACGATCAAGGGTAAATCGTTGATCAGCCGGTCTGTTTGCACCAGCACAGCCGTAGACGCAGGATTGGGTGTCAGGGATAGCGCCGACGCCGAACCAATTTCAGGAATGTCGGTCAGGTCGTTATTGGCGTTGAAAGTAGGCGCCTGGATCACGAAATTGCCGGTGCCATTGGGCACCCGTGCAAAACCTTTGTCGGGTTCCTGTTTTCCGAAACTGACGGAATCTACCAGTTGAAGGTCGTGGGTGAGCAGGTATACCACCTCACCGTCGGCAGACAACTTGAAATTGCAGTGGAAGTCACCGTCGTTACCGTCCTCATCGGCCCAAAAGATAAGGTAGCCGTTTGCCGGCAATATCGTGTTCTGCGGGATTTGCCATTTGTCAAGATTGGCTGTATTGTCGGTCAGGTAGTATCCGCTCAAATCGACTGCCTGCCCCGAGCGGTTGTAGAGCTCGATCCAGTCTTCATATTTGCCCGTTTCGTCGGCAGCAGTGGTGGTATTGGCTGCCATCAGTTCGTTGATCGCCACGGCAACACCGGCTGCGGCCTGCGGCTGCACCTGGTAAATGAACACGTCGTGTTCCGCGCCTGCGGGCATGAAGGACGCCGAACGCGCGGCCGTATTGGCCACGGCCTCCACATAAAAACGCACCCAGGCGCCGGCGCTTTGTCCGGGGATGCTGGCGCCGTACAACCCGTCGCCGGCCGCGCCGTCGTTGTGCAGGCCGTCGTCGTGCATCTGTATGGGGGTGAAATTGCCCGTCAGCCCGGTGGCATAGAACAGGTTGACGCCGAAAATACCCGTTGTCGAACTGACCTGGGCGGTTACAATGGCGGTTTTGTTAGCCAGCGGTGCGGCCCAGAGGGTTCCGGCTTCGTCGCGCCAGCCTGCGCCTTCGATCTTGGGGGCTGCCTGTGCGACCTCGGTATTGGCCAGCAGGTTGTTGCGGCGGTTGTTGATAAAGGTCTTCAGTGCGGTGACTTCGGAATTAAACTGGGTGTAGCTGTACAGTTTTTTCGGATCGGCCTGAACGAGCGGGTCGATCATCGCCTTGAAGTTGTCGAGCATAGGGTTGCACACGGCCGGATTAAGTTCCTGCGCGATGATCGTACGCATATGGGCCAGGTAGCGCTGTCGCCAGATAGGCACAGCGAGAATCTTGTTCAGCAGGGGGTAGTTTACCTTGTTGGCGTTGTAGAAGGGGCTCCAGGTGGCAAAATTGCTTTCCATCACGCTGTTGCCGTCGTATTCAAGGGGAGTCAGGCGTCCGGTCTCCGCTTCGTAATAAATGTAATAG
>CALMBD010000272.1 GCA_937861115.1 uncultured Bacteroidota bacterium
GTAGAGTCGATGGCACGCTGATGACACAGATGATGCTGATTAACGCAGATTAAATTTGTAGAGTCGATGGCACGCTGATGACGCAGGTTAGGAGGATTTTCACTGATAAAAGTGATAAAAAGTATTAAAATCTGTGTCAATCCATTCAATCTGCGTCATCTGCGTGCCATGTGCCATCAACTCACCGAACATATGACACACCCTCTTTTCTATTAATTGTAATTTGGATTCTGCGGCATTCCCGTCAAATCAACTTCCGTTTGAGGCAACGGCAGCAGTTCATGTTTGCCAACCACAAAGTTTTTGCCGACAGCCTGCATGACCGATGCAGCGCGGCCCCAGCGAAGCAGATCGAACCACCGGTGCTGTTCCATAGCGAGCTCTACGCGGCGTTCCTTGTAAATCCTGTCCCGTAACTGGCTTTGATCGGTGACCGTGACATCAGGAAGAATGACCTGGTTGGTGCCGCGGGCGCGTTTGCGTACCTGATTGAGATATTGGAGCGCCTCGCCTGATTTTCCGTTCTCGTTGAGCGCTTCGGCAGCCAGCAGCAGGATATCGGCATAACGAATGATGCGGATATTTCCGGGGCCATTGTCCTGCAGTCCCGGGTGTGCCGGCACCCAGGCCTTTTGGTTAAAGCGTTCGTTGAGGATTTCAGGGTTGTCTTTTACTTCCGTGACACCGTCGGGCAATACTTCCCCTACATAAATGACCGTGGCTTCGCGGCGCGGATCGCCGTTCTCATAGGCAGTCACGAGGTTGTCGGAAGGGCGGTTGAAGCCCCAGCCAAGATTGGGGTTGCCACGCACGCCCTGTATCATATTGTACGGTGATGCGCCGGGGCCGGCAGCCTGCTGCGTGGGCAAAGCGGCGGCCTGGATTTCAAATACAGACTCCGCACCATTTTCACCTACCTGCTTGAAATTGTCCGCATATTTGGGCAGGAGGCTGTATTTACCAGAGTTAATGACCTCCATGCAGTATTGTTCCGCCTTTACGTAATCTTTCTTCAACATGTACAGTTTGGCCAGCAAACCCCGCGCAGCGCCTTTTGTGACGCGTCCGAGGTCTTCAGCGGGGTATGCATCTTTCTCCGGCAAAGCAGCCAATGCCGCCAGGAGATCGCTCTCGATCTGGTTGTACACCTCGGCCACCGGTTGCCGGGTTTGTGCGTAATAATCATCGGCGCCGAGCGTGCGGGTAATGATCGGAAGATCGCCGAACCACTGTACCAACAGAAAATAACTATAGGCCCGCAAAAACCTGCATTCACCTATCAGGCGGTCGCGCAAAGTGGCATCCATGTCTATTTGCGGGATGTTCTCGATCGCGATATTAGCCCGTGCAATGGCGCGGTAGTAGCCCCTGTACACTGCGGAAAAGTAGGTATTGGATGGATCAAGGGTAAAGTTATCGATATCGGCCAGCGGGGGCTGGTCGTTCGGAGTGGACCCCTTGTCTGAGTCATCACTGATGATATCGGTGCAGCCAAGATAGCCCAGGCCGACACAATCGAAGGAACGGAACTGGTTGTACACCGCATTCGTGGCCTGTACGGCGTGTTCCGGGGTTTTGAAAAACTTGTCGAAGGTAAGTTCCCCCGGCTGCTGGCGATCCAGGAAGTCCTTTTGGCAGGATGTGACAGCCAAAAAGAGCAAAAGCGTCGGAAACAAGATTTTATAGATCATGACAAATCAGTTTTATATACATGGTTTACAAGCCAAAATATCAAAAAGTTGCGTTCAATCCGAACAAAATGGTCTTGCTCATCGGGTAATACAGTCGGTCGAGGCCCACTGCGTAAGGATTGTTGCTGGGAAACTCGGGAGAGAACCCCGAATAATCCTGCTTGGTCCACAGGTTGGTACCGCTGGCATAAAAACGCAGTCGGGACATTCCGATACCCGAAAGTAAATGCCGGGGAAGTGAATATCCTATCACGACGCTGCGCAAGCGCAGGAACGATCCGTCTTCGATAAAGAAATCGGACATGCGGGTATTGTGCTGCAGGCCCTCTTCCGATGCACGCGGTACGCTGTTGCTCGTTCCCTCGCCCGTCCATCGACCGTCGAAGAACAACTTTTCCCAGTTATAAACGGCAAAACGAGTGGATGCCGCCTTGGCGTTCATTACTCTGTTTCCGCTGATGCCGAAAACGTCGGCGCCCAGGTCGAAACCAAACACCTCGATACCTGCATTAAAGCCATACATGGTTGTGGGAATAGGGCTGCCCAGGAATCCGCGGTCGAGATCGCTCAATATGCCATCGCCATTGAGGTCCTTAAAGCGGAAGTCGCCCGGTTTCTCGTTGCCGAATTTGGGGTACTGGTTCAACTCTTCCGTGTTCTGAAAAATACCATCTACCTGATAACCGTAAAACGAACCGATCGGCTGCCCCGGCACGGTCCGGGTTACAAATCCCTGTCCCAGGTTCTCCGACAGAATCTCGCTTTTTGCCTGATTGAGTTTTACCACCTCGTTGTCCACGAGGGAGAGTATTCCGCCGAAATTGTAGGTGACTTTGCCGCGTGTTTCGCGCCAGTTGAGGGTAAAATCCCAACCGGTATTGCGTACCTGGGCGGAATTCACCACCGGGGTGGCCTGCGAGCCGACATAATCGGGAATCGGCAGGTCGGCCAGGATATTGGAGGTGAAGCGCCGGTACCAGTCCACCTCGGCGCTCAGGCGACCGTTGAACATTGCAAATTCCAATCCGATATCGGTTTGGTGCGCGCTCTCCCATACGACGTCGGGGTTGGCATAATTGATCAGGGTGGCGCCGGAGTCGAGCGTTTCGTTGGGTCCGAAAACAGCGTACAGTTCGTCGGTAATGATACCCTGCGAGGGGTACTCCTGGGTCTTATCATTGCCGACAATACCCCAGGAGGCGCGAAGTTTAAGCCTGTCGAACACCTTCTGGCCCTGCATAAACGGTTCCTGGGCAATATTCCAGCCTACTGCCACGGAAGGGAAATAGCCCCACCGGTTGCCTTTCGCAAAACGGGAAGAACCGTCGGCACGCAGCGACACCGTCAACAAATACCGATCAAAAAAGGTGGCATTGGTGCGGAAAATAAAACTGAGCATCGCCCATTCCCTGATCTCCTCGCCATTGGGCTGCAGCGTATCGTTGATAGTCCTGCGTACCTCGTTGCGGTATTCCTGAGCCGACTGGCCGCCCAACACGTTGAGCGTCATGTTGTCAAACTCCTTGTTCCAGGTGAGCGTATTCTCCCAAAGCCAACTGCGCACGTTGGTGGTGTCGCGCGATGTGCGCGGATAGGGATTGCGTTGTGAGTCGGACACCTTGAATGCCGGCTCGAAATAGCGCAGGCGCACGTTCCATTTGTCAAGCCCCAAATTGGTTCGGAAGGTAAAATCCTTGAACAGGGTAATATCCGTATAGAAGGTACCGACCAGCCGGTTGACACGGTTGCGCCAGTCGCTTTTGTAAAACAGGTCGGCAGCCGGATTGGCCAATGCCTGGCCAAAAAAGGTCGGATCGGTAAAATCGCCGGTGCTGTCCCTCTCTGCAAAAACAGGAGACATGCGGTATGCCGAGCCGATAATACCGCCGTTTACACTTTTAAGCAAAGCACTGGAGTATGCGACGTTTGTCCCGACCTTGAGGAATTTGGCCACCGGGTATTCCGCGTTGATTCGCCCTGTTTTCCGGTCAAATGCCGTTTTCTCCAGAATACCTGACTGGTTGAAGTAGTTGCCGGATAGATTGTACTGGAGTTTTTTCCACACGCCGTTGACGCCGAGTTGCACATTGGCGATGGGTGCGTCGCGAAATATGACGTCTTGCCAGTCGGTACCCGTGCCGAGTGAGGCCGGATCCGTGTAGTAATTGGTGCCCTTATACTCGTTGTACATCTGGGCAAACTCGGAAGCATTCAACAGGGAGAGTTTCTTGGCAATCTGTTGGTTGCCGTAATAGGTGCTCAGGCTGACAATGGCCGAACGACCGCTTGTACCGCGCTTGGTGGTGATGATGATGACCCCGTTGGCGCCCCGGTTGCCGTAAATGGCTGTGGCCGAGGCATCCTTGAGCACTTCTACAGATTCCACGTCCTGCGGGTTGACAAAAGAAATGTCGTCGAGCAGCATGCCGTCTACCACAAAAAGCGGATTGGCATTATTGAGCGTACCCGTACCGCGAATACGTATAAACGCGCTTGCACCGGGCTCGCCGCTTGCCGGGGTGACGTACACGCCTGCGATCTTGCCCTGCAGCGCCTGATCGACCGAGGCAGACGGGATGCGCTCGATATCCCTGGCCTTCACTGTACCGACGGCGCCGGTAAGGTCACTTTTCTTTTGCGTACCGTAGCCGACCACCACGATCTCATTGAGCAGACCGGCATCCTCTTCTATCGTAACCACCAGTCTGGTCTGGCCGTTCAGGGCAACCTCTTTTTGGGTAAAGCCGGTGTAGTTGAACACAAGGGTCGCATTGGCATCGCTTACCTCGATGGTAAAGTTGCCGTCAATATCTGTTATCGCCCCGTTGGTGGCCCCCTTTTCCTTAATCGTGGCGCCGATAACAGTGGAGCCATCCGCTCCGCTGAGCACTTGCCCGCTGATACGCACCTGTGCGATCGCAATCTGGGCAAAAAACAGGCAAAGCAAGAGTGGAATACTGCTCCGCCAGCGTGTGGGAATTGTACTTATTTGCTTCATATGAGTACGGTTTTGTAATTGAGTGGGTTTTACAGGAGTGTAAAAATCTATTCAGTCATGGTCACCCGGATGCGTTTCAGGTCACTGGAGTTTCCGCCCGCCATGATCTCGAACTCACCCGGTTCTACGCCGAAGGTCATATCGTGCCGGTAAAAACTCATATCCTGTTCACTCAGGGTAAACACAACCTCTTTCGATGCTCCAGCCTCCAGGGCGATCTTCCGGAATCCTTTCAGTTCTTTCACCGGCCGGGTTACGGAGCCCACCATATCCCGGAGGTAGAGTTGGACCACTTCTTCGCCGGCGCGTTTGCCCGTATTGGTAACGGTGACAGCAACCCGGAGGCTCTCTCCTTTTTTGAAGGTCGTTTTGTCCGGCTTTGGGTCGCTGTACTGAAAGGTGGTATAGCTCAGGCCAAACCCGAAAGGCCACTGCGGACTGTTGGGCATATCGATGTATTTACTCGTCCACTTGGAGTTCGGATCGTACGGCCTGCCCGTGCTTTTCTCGTTGTAGAACACCGGTACCTGACCAACAGTGCGCGGAAACGACATGGGCAATTTAGCCGACGGATTATAGTCGCCAAACAGCACATCGGCAATCGCATTGCCGGTTTCCGTACCTAGCCACCAGGTTTCCAGTATGGCGCCCGCATTGTCCGCAATTTCGGGTATGGCAAGCGGCCGGCCGTTCATCAGCACCACGACAACCGGTTTACCGGTTTTTACCAGTTCCAGCACGAGATCCGACTGCGCGCCGGGAAGCCCGATTTCGGCACGTGATGCGGCTTCACCGCTCATCATGGCCTTTTCGCCCACTGCAACGACAACGACATCGGCTCCGGCAGCCAGTGCAACGGCCGCGGCAAGGTCGTCTTTCGACATCCCGCCTTCGACCTCACAACCGCGGGCAAAGGTCACGCTTGCGCCTGCGTTGCGCAGTCCTTCGAGCAGACTCACACAATCGTCGGCATTACCTGCGCCATTCCAGTTGCCGATGAGTTCGCTCTTGTTATCGCCAAGCGGCCCGATCAGGGCAACCTTCGCCGATTTTTTGAGGGGAAGCACTTCTTGATCGTTCTTGAGCAGTACAATGCTCTTTTTGGCTACATCCCGGGCTGCGGCACGATGTTCTGCACTCAGCAGTTGGGTATTCTGCCTGTTTTCATCACAAAATTTATAAGGATCCTCAAACAGCCCGAGTTCGAACTTAAGCCGCAGGACGCGGCGTACAGCCTCGTCGATCTGAAGCATCGACACTTTTTTGTCCTTGACCGACTGTGCGAGGAAACGCTGGTAAACGGCGCCCTGCATATCCATATCCACCCCTGCGTTGATGGCGAGTTCGCCCGCGCCCTTCTCGTCGGCAACAACGCCGTGGAGGACCATTTCATTGATCGAGGTATAATCCGTCACCACAAAGCCGCGAAACCCCCATTCTTTCCGAAGGATATCGGTGAGCAGGAATTTGTTGCCCGAAGCAGGTATGCCGTCGTAATCGTTGAACGACGTCATCACCGTTGCTGCGCCTGCGCGGACTGCTGCCTCATAGGGGGGCAGGAAGTAATTGCGGAAATAGCGCTCGCTCATATCCACGGTGTTGTAATCCCGGCCGCCAAAGGGCGCGCCATACCCGGCAAAATGCTTGACACAGGCGAGCATGGCATCCGGGTCGCCGAGTTTTTTACCCTGAAATCCCCGAACACGCGCTTCTGCAATACGGCTGCCGAGGTACGCATCCTCGCCGGCGCCCTCCATCACCCGGCCCCAGCGGGGATCGCGGCTGATATCGACCATCGGCGCATAGGTCCAGTTCAGACCGGCAGCAGTAGCCTCGATGGCTGCCACCCGGGCCGAGCGCTCGACAGCCTCCATGTCCCAACTGGCAGCCTCGCCAAGAGGAATAGGAAAGATAGTCTTGTAACCGTGTATCACGTCGAACCCGAACAGAAGCGGAATTTTGAGCCGGGTTTCCTCCACGGCAATCCGTTGCAGTTCACGGACAAAACCAACGGTGTGGCTGTTAAACAGGTTGCCGCATGCGCCTGACCGAATATCGTTTTTATATCCCTCCCGGATCGTGGGGCCGGTGCTGCCCCAATCGGTGGTATAGAGCGTTAACTGCCCGATTTTTTCTTCGAGCGTCATTTTATCGAGCAGTTTGATTACCCGTTCTTCCACAGCGGCGGAAGGGCGATAAATCTGCGCATTTAAATTACTGACAATGAGCAGGATAAAAGAAAGTATTGGCAAAAAAAGGGAATATTGCTTTCTCATAGTTCAATATGCTGGTGATCGGAATTTCTTTATTTTCTTTGTTCAAACAGCCAGTCCAATACGGCCGGATTGTAGTAAGTAATATCCCAGATATTATGGCCCATGGTGGAGTATTCGGTATATTTCACCTTCCCGTCGATCTTTCCCAGAGCCTCGACTATACGCCGGGAAAGCCGGGGATAAACAGATTCGTCCAGTTCGCCGTGGAATACCCATAAGGGAATATTCCTGATTCGGTCGGCGTATTTGGGCTCTCCGCCGCCACACAGCGGCATACCGGCGGCAAAAAGGTCGGGACGGCGCATCAGCAGATCAAATGTGCCGAATCCGCCCATGCTTAACCCGGTAATGTACACCCGGCTGCGATCAATATCGGGATATGCTGCCAGCGTCCTTTCGATCAACTCCAGTGCCATGCGGCCCGGAACACTTGGTTCATCCTTAAACATGGTTTGCCAGTCGCGGCTGCTGCCACCCCAACGCTCGTCTTCCGGGCATTGCGGCACGAGCAGGTAGCAGGGGTGATTTTCCAGGGTTCTTTTTTCGCAAAAGGCATGCACGCCATTTTTCATCTGGGAATGGTTGTCCGAACCGCGTTCGCCGGAACCGTGCAGGAAAATGACCAGGGGATATTTTTCACCGGCTCGGGCCTGCCAGGGCGTCATGAGTTGGTAGGGCAGTTTATTTCCTGCGCTGTCGACATATATCTCCCTTTTGAAAAAACCGTTTCGGTCCAGCGGAACATCGGGATTCGGTTGAACCTTATCGCCGTCTGCCCAGGAAATACCGGCCGTAAGTTTGGGATAATCCACTTTATCCAGCCATCCTTCCGAAAAACCCGCGCGCTTTAACCCCCTCACAATATAGGGATTCTTTTTCATCAGATTCCACAGGAATCCGCTGCGATAATTTTCAATCATCAGCACGATCGGGCCCTGGTCTATGCCGAGGTAATCCCGGTCGACCCAGAAGGGTTGCCCCGGCAGCGCACTCGCCGACGTTTCCGGCCAGGTAAAACTCTCGTTGTAACCGTCGTAAAAGCCATAGAGCCCGACGGGCCATCGATCCCACATGGCTTTGGTCGCCGGCAGGCAAACCTCCGGAGCGAAGGGCATCGACGCCACTGCCGCAGTGGGCGCGATAGTGCCGTCGTCCTGATTATAATCGACCGCAGCACCGCGGGCATTGTAGCCGTCAAATACCTGTTTGCGGCCATTGTAATTCATCTCAGCATATCCGGGACCGTCGCCGGCGGTCAATCCCCAGATATTTTCGCCGTAACCTTTGAAATTGTTCGGATTAGACAGGCAGTATTGCCTGTTGGCCAGTGTTGCCCGTCGGCTGTTTTCAAAATAATCGAAACCGGCCTTTTTTGTGTAGGCGTCCCGGATTCCCTTAAAATCGATCCAGCAATGGCTGTACTGATGACCGAACAAGGGACCGAAGTTGATCATATCCTGTCCCTGGTACTCGGCCCGGTAATAGGGATTGCACCAGGATTCCCACATGGAAGCAGGAACGGGGTGGGTCGGGGAGCCTAATGCCATGATGACCAGGATCATGGCTTCGTTGTAGCCGCGCCAGTCGGCGGAAAGAAAACCGCGATCGGGAAACCAGCCCATACTGAGCCGGTTTTGAGCGTTCAGGAACCAGTCGAATTCTACGCGGCGGAATAAAAAATCGGCAATATCACGGATGGCCTTTTCCTCAGGATTGCTTTGGTCAAAATAGGTCATGCACGACAACACACCGGCCATCAGCAGTCCGGTATCGATGCTGGACAGCTCGACGTTTTTATATCGGAGTGCATCCTGTGTATTCAAAAAATGGTAATACCAGCCTTTATAGCCGGACACGCCCGACATGGCATCGCCTTGTGGCAGGCTCTTGAGCAACTCCAGGGTCTTTAACACCCTTTCGGCAGCCTGTTTTCTCGTAATCCAGCCCCGCTCGACGCCGACCAGATAAGCCGAAAGGCCGAAGCCTGTGGCTGCGATACTCGAAAAATTGTCGGTGGGATAGCGATCGGGCACCTGAAAATTGCCCGGGTGCGCCAGTTCCCAGAAATACTTGAAATGCCTGTGTTGTACCTCGTCGAGCGAAAAGGGTGGTTTTTCCGCAGCGACCGAAACCGTGGGCTTTTGTGAAAATGTACTGAAAAAAGTACAAAACAGGAAAGAGGACAGTAGAACGCGTAGGAGCATGGAGGGTGGCGGTAGACGGTGGAAGGTAAACAGCAGACGAAAGGAGAGGCTGTCTCATAAGCAAGACAGCCTCCTTTCATCTGTTACATTACTGCTTTACAAATTTGGCGTTGCCAACAAGCACACCTTGTTCGTTGAATCCGGTAAGGGTATAAATGCCTGCCGGCAAACCGCTTACCTCAATATTGGCCTGGGTGCCCGAGACATTGATGGATGTCAGGCGTTGGCCAAATACATTGTACACATCCATGCGTACCACTCCGTCCGGGTTTTCCACCCGAAGCAGATCGGATACCGGGTTAGGTGCAATACGCATTGCTTCTACTGTACGGGGCGTGAACGTGCCGATAATACCGCACGCGCCTTCGCCGATCACGATGTCGTCGAAATAGGTGACCACATCGGTGCCGGTTCCAATTCCGCCTTTATCCACCAGCACCGTCAGGCGCGGGTATTTGGCGTCGTCGGCGACAGCGGAGAAATCGAAGGTCAGTTCCTCCCATTCATTCACCTTGGTATTGGGCTGGTCGATCTCCACTGCCGGGAACTGGTTGCCAAATACCTCAACCTTCATGGTAAACAGTCCGAGGTGGTCCATCCAGACTTTAGCCTTGATTTGCTTGGTGCCCTTGAAGTCAACATTCGCATCCAGTTGGGCATAAGCGCCGGAGAAGATCGGTGCCGAGGCCGATTGAATATAACGAATGACCTTGGTGCTCGTGTTAATACCTCCGGGAGCCGGATTGTCAACCACGGCAGCCGTCTGGCCATCGTACGGGTTGTTGTTGAAGTAGGTAAAATTGCCCAGCGTTGTATTGGGGGTTTCCTGATCGCCTACACAACCGTTGTAGCCTGCCCGGCGCCAGCGGATGTTGTCAATGAAGTAGGTACCGCCGCCTGTAGGGCTCAATACATTGGGGAAGATCACCAGTTGAGTGTTCTGGGTATTGACGGCCCCGCTGAAATCGATACTGAAAGTGTACCACTTGTTTTTTTCCGGCAGCGTATCATAAATCTCGACCTGTGTACCACCGGTTTGCAGTTTGAACAGGAAGGGCACATTGTCGAAAGGAGCATACACCTGCACTTCCAGTTGGTTGGCAAGGCTCAGGTCGGGCGGCGCCGGCAGTTGGAAGCCAATGCCCGCAAACTCGGTGCCTGCACCCGCCGGGTCAGTGTATTCACCGACTTTCAGCGACGCATTTTCCGTCGTCTGGTGGGGGTTGTTGACCACTTTAATGTCGCTTGCACCGTAGAAAATATTGTCGTAGTTGCGCTGACACTCGAAGTCGTCAATAATCTGCGGATCAGGCACTGTACCCAGACACGGATCAACGGTAGTCAGGCTTTGCGTCAGGTTGTCAATGCACCACGATGTGCCGGATGCGGCAGTGCCCGGGTCAAAGATCAGGCGCACCTCACTAAAATCGGTAATGGCCGAAAATGCAGAGAAGTCAAATCCGAGTGTTTCCCAGGCGCCAGGCGTGGAAACCGTCGCTTCTGCCTCTTTGTTACCTTGAGTCGGCGAACTCAATTGCATACGAACAACAGTGCCAACTGCTGCTGCGGACGGGCTGAGCACATCGATGTTAAATTGCGAGTATGTCGACAAATCGAAATCCGTCAGCGAGAATGCCTGCAGGGTAGAAAGCGGCGAGACACCTTTGGAGTAACAGCCGACTTGTGTCGAGTTGTTAACGCTGTTCGGATTCGGGTTGGCAGTGGGAGCGGTAAATACGCCGTGCAGCACATCGTCCTGGTTCAGGGGTTGCCAGCCCAAAACGGTCTGGGAGCCCTGAAAATCCTCTACATTAACGCCTTTCTGCGAGGCAAGTTTGATGTCGTCGATATAGTAAATATCGCCGTCTTCGCCGTTCACACCGGCGTTGAAAAACATGACAAGCCGTTTGTGTCCTTTACCAACCTGGTCACTGAAGTCCACACTGTATTCCACCCATTTATTGATCTCGGTCACCTGAACCGGGACCTCCTTGACCGGATTGGTCGTACTGCCTTCTATTTTCAGGAGCAGCGTGCCCGTTTTCGGCGCCCACAATTTGAGGCCGAACTGGTTGTAGGTCGTCAGGTCAATCGGGTTTTCGTAGTCAATAACCAGAGGATAGTATTCGGTACCCGCCCCGGCGCGGTCGCGAACGCGGCCAACTTTCGGGGAGTTGTTGTCGGCTCCCGGCGCGGGATTTTTCACCACATCAAGGCTGTCCCAGCCCAAGCCATAGGTGGCATTGCGGATACAATCGAAGTTGTCGAGAATTTCAGGATCAGGTGTGTAACCTTCGCAGGGGCCCTGTGGATAAGTTTTAATATCATCAATAAAAAAGGTGTCCATACTGCCGGTTACGCCGGGAGAAAAGACAACGAGAAATTTGGTGATGGTCGTGAAATCCTTCGCCGACGAAAAGTCGAAAGAATACTCCTGCCAGGAATTGGTGACAGCGATGTTTTTCACCTGTTCTTTCGCTTCACCGGTGCCTTCGATCTTGAACAGCATCTGTGTAGCCTTTGGCGCACGCAACTTGATCTTGAACTGGTTGTAAGTCGTCAGGTCGAGCGGTGCGGAAAGCGTTCCGAAAGCGAAACTGTAATCCGAACCGGGGTCATTGGTAAAGGAACCGACGGTAGACGAGCCGTTGTACTGATCGACCGATGGGTTGGCGACAGCCCCGTTGAAAGTACCGTTCAGATCGGTCCAGGTAATGCCGGAAGGCGTTTCAAAGTCTTCGATGATGTTCTCGTTCTTTTCTGCTACGAGGTCGTCGAAGTAGTAGGTGTTCGAGCTGGGATCATTGCCCGGGTCGAAAAAGATGATAATCTTGGTCAGGCCGGTGTAGTTTTCGGCCTTGCTCATGTCGAAAGTCAGTTCGACCTACTGACCGGCAGCCGGCATGACGGCCGTTTTTTCGATCGCAGGGCCGGTGCCCTCAAACTTGAGCAGTACGGGTGTTGCCGTGGAGCACCATACTTTCAGTTTCAGGCGGTTAAAACCAGACAGGTCAAGCGGCTGCGCGAGACTGGGTACCCAAAACAGGCTGTAACCAAATCCGGCGGCTTTGGTGTAGGACCCGACAAAACCGCTGCTGTTGACAGCATCCGGAGCCGGGTTGGCAATCACGCCATTATAGGTACCGTCGGCAGCGGCCCAGGCAAGATCGGAGGTGCCTCCCTCAAAATCTTCATAAACGATCTGGGCATTTACGCCGAGACAACCCATGAAAGCCAGTATTGTCGCTAGAATCAATTTTTTCATAAGCGCTTCTTTTAGAATGGTTAAATGTGTGAAAGTTAGTTTGTTGTATTCTTAAAACAGCGATGCGTCGTTTCAGAGCAGAATCAATTTCCTGACGACCGCATCGCCATTGTTGTTTCGTATTTTCAGAAAATACAGTCCGGCTTCGGCATTTCCCGTATCAAGGGATTCCGTATGTATCCCTGCCTGCATTGTTTTGTTTTCAAATAAAATCCGCACTGTCCTGCCTTGCGGATCGACCAGTTCGGCCATCAAAGTCTCGGGTTTCAGCAATGAAATCTCAAGATTCAGCAGTTCGCCTGAGG
>CALMBD010000273.1 GCA_937861115.1 uncultured Bacteroidota bacterium
TCCGATAAACGGCGCCACATACTACCAGGTACGCGCGGTTCGGCAACAAACAGCGCCCGGCGGCGGCATCTATGCCAACACCAGTACAGGCGCAATGATCGACGTTGTTTTCGCTTCCGGCGCCCCGGATCATTGTACTGCCGCCAATTCCTGAACTCAACTGCAATACGTCCTGTGTGACCGTACAAGCCCTGTCGTCGACACCCGGTGTTACCATCGACCCGGTGGTGGCTTGCACCCCGGGATTTTACGAAGTGATGGCCACAAACCCTGCGACCGGCTGCGCTGCGGTACAGGAGTTCGAAGTACAGGAGGCGCCGCCGATCGATATTGCGCCCTTAGTTACCGATGCTTCCGGGCCGGGGGCTTCCGACGGCAGCATTCTGCTTGAAGTGACGGGCGGCACACCGCCCTATGCCTATACCTGGAATACCGGCGCTACAACACCGCAGCTGGACAATCTTCCTTCCGACACCTTTACAGTAATGGTAACCGACCAGGCCGGTTGTACTGCGGAACTGACGCTGCAAGTGAAAATAACCATTGGTACTGATGAGGAAAACTGGCCGGGACAGGTAGTGCTGTCGCCCAATCCGACGAAAGGGATCAGCATGTTATCGGTAGCCCGGAGCCACACTACCCCACTCTACCTTGCCGTACGTGATGCCGCAGGGCGATTAATCCTCGAAAAACGCCTGGGCTCATCAGCAGACCTGTCAGTCCTCCTGGATTTATCGAACCAGGCGCCGGGAGCGTATTTTGTAACACTGATTACAGATAATCAGTCGCTAACTGTTTCATTAATGCTTGTGCGGTAGCGGGCACAGGGCGCCGCAATGGATATTTCAATTTTGTCCGGGCTGGATTTTACAGCAAGATGCTTACTCACCCACGCAAATCACCTTTGCACTTGTTTGCGCCGTGCTGCTTTTGATTACCACGACATAGGCGCCGCCAGTCACATGTTGTCCCCGGGAGTCGGTCCCGTTCCAGCGCCACTCCTGCTTCCCGGCCGCGGCATGCGCGGTATGCGTACAGATAACCACCCCTTTGCTGTCGACAATTTCAATGGACACCTGACCCGTGGCCTCCTGTTCCCACAAGATCGACACAGAATCGCGAAACGGATTGGGGGCCGGATTCAGCATATGCAGCCCGGTAGCACCTGCAGATGGAGTCTCCGTTCCGGAAACACCCATTCCTTCCAGCAAGGCGACGTATTGATTCGGGTACAACTGGGTGTAATATTCCTTCAGACCTGAAGGCCATTCCACTACAAGCGAGTCCACAATTGATGCCCCGCCAAGGCCGAAGTGGGCATCCAACTGGTTTTGACCGCAGTAGCCCGATTGTGCGCTGATCTCCCGCACCTGCCAGACCGGAACCCCGTTGATTCCTGCTTTTACCCGCACTTTCGCGCCAATAGCGCTTTTGTTGCTGGCCGTACCGGTACAGGACACGCCGAACCAGTTGTTGGAAGACTCGGAGGCATGATTTTCATAGAGGTAGTTTTCCTGCGCGGCATTGTAACAGGTTGCTACGCCCAGGTCGAGATCGCCGTCGCGGTCGAAGTCGCCGAACGCACAGCCGTACGACCAGCCCAGGTCGGTTGCCGGCGCCTCCGTGATATTGCGCACAAAGGAACCGTCGCCCTGATTAATGAACAGGAAGTTCTTCCACAACCCGCCCCAGAAGGCATTGGTGATGAAAAGATCGAGGTCGCCGTCGTTGTCGACATCGGCCCATTGGCTGCTGAAAGAATTGCCGCCGCTTGAGGTGAGGGGTGGCGTTGCAATTTTGGAAAAGTTGCCGCCGCCGTCATTTCGGAGCAGGGATTCATTGCCCTGGTCGTTGACCAGCACGACGTCGAAGTCGCCGTCGTTGTCGACATCACCCCAACTGCTGCTCATGGTTTTTCCGCCATCGTTGAGCAGCGGACCGGTGAGAATTTTGGTAAAACTCCCCCCGCCATTGTTCCGGTACAGGCTTTCATTTTGATCGCTCTCGTTGCTCACAAACAGGTCCGGATCGCCGTCGAGATCAAAATCCGTCCAGTTCACGCAGCGGGATATGAAGGCATCCGTCACGGGAGCGCCTGTTCCTACCTTGGTAAAGGCGCCGCTGCCATCGTTGTGGTACAGAAAATTTCTTTTGTTGCCGTCGCTGTTGGTCACATAAAGATCGACTTTGCCATCACTGTCGTAGTCGCCCCAGGAAGCCGTTTCGGAAAAACCGCCATCGGTTGCGGGGCTTCCGGTGGTCACCTTTGTAAAGGTTCCGTTGCCGTTGTTTTGGTACAGCAGGTTGTTTGCGCCGTACCAGTTGACCACAAAACAGTCGTTATCGCCGTCGTTGTCAAAGTCTGCCCAGGTGGCGCCGTCGGAAGGCTGGTTGTCCTGTACAATCGGATCGCCGGTCACTTCGGAAAATGCCCCCGTTCCATTGTTCAGGTACAGCACATTATTCTGACCATTTTGCGGTCCGTTGCTGATGAACAGGTCGAGATCGTCGTCGCCGTCGACATCGATCCAGTTGACGCTTCGGGAATCGCCGGCCGTCGTGACAACGGGAGAATTCAGTACTTTGGAAAAATTGACCGCAGCCAAAAAAGAGGCGGGCAAGGCAGGATTGGAAGGATCAGGACCACCGTAGGCGCCAAGGTCGCAGCGCAATGTCCCTCGTGCCGGAAATGCCGCGCGGCGGCCGTTCCGGGTAGCATCCTCGTACGACGCATCCGGGTTGCCCGCGTCGATGGCAGGAGAGCCTGCTTCGAGCACAAAACCCGTGGTATCGCGGAACAGTGGGTTGGCCGTGATCGTTGCGGTGCCCGGGTATCCTGTTTCGATACAGTTATAGGCCAGTTCGAAAAAGCCGCCGCCGGTGCCGATGGGTTTGCCGGTGCTCTGGGTATTGCCCCAGATGATGTTGTTTTCCATTTTCAGTTTTATGGAAAACAGCCACACGCCGCCGCCTTTTCCGCCGTACTGACCGGCGGCAGCGGGAGAGGTGTTGTAGACGATCGTATTGTTTCTCAGCACATTGACCGTGCCGGTATTGGCGCCGGTGGTCCAGAAACCGCCGCCGCTGTAGTCCTTGCCGCCATAGTTGAAGGCGATAATGTTGTTTTGTACAATAGCGCCGGGGCAGTAGTTCAGCACCACGCCTCCGCCATAACCCTCCGCGCGGTTGTGCGCGATGAAGTTGTTTTCGATACGGACTGCACCTTCGCCACAACGAATACCACCGCCGCCGACACTCACAATACCTGCGCCGCCGGGCGTCACGACGTTGTCGCGGATGATGTTGTGCCGAATAACCGGTGCGGAATATTCCGTGAGTATGCCGCCGCCTTCACGGAAGGTCCCGGCCCCGGCCGGGTCGAGCCAAACGGTGCCCTTGCCGCCGCGGAAAGTGAAACCCTGAATCACGGTGGCTGCCGTTTCGCCCTTCCAGATCAGCAGGCAACTGGCGGTGTCCGGATGAACGGGCTGACTGCCGTCGATTATCGTCTGGCGAATCACCGCCGCAGGGTCGGTCTCAAGAAAATACCTGCTGCTGAGCGTAATGTTGCGGCCGCGCAATTGTACGTTTTCAAAATACACCCCCGGACTGACCAGCACAGTATCTCCTTCCTGAGCAGCATCTACGGCAGACTGAATAGTGGCGTAGTCCGCCGGGACCTTCAGGATGCTCTGAGCACGCAAACCATTGAAAGAGAACAGGATAAAGAAAAATAGAAAGGGCAGGGAGTCGATAGCGGAATGCATCGCCCGGGCGAAACGTCGTTTTGTTTTCATAACCTAACTTTTGTGTTGTTGTGTTTACCTGTTGGATCAGGTTGCCGCCAAAAATGCAGGCTTGACCCGTTTTCCGGAGTCAAAGTCTATGAACAACCCGTTCCGCCGTACAAAAAACATACATCGCAGTACAGTTTTTACCGATTTTTGCCGCCATGAAACGCCGCATCGGACTACACCTGCTGTTCTGGCTGGCCTTCTGGTTCATCTACGCCTACACCTACAGCCGTTACGACGGCAACCTGGTGAAATACGCCATCACCGAGGGGCTCCAGATGCCGGCCCGGATACTGGCGACATACCTGTCGTTCTGGTGTTTTGAGCGCTTTTCGGGCGTGGGCGAGCAGAAAATGTGGCTGGCATTCGGCGGTGCGGCCACGGCGAACATCCTGGGAGGCATACTCAACCGGGCGCTGAAGATGGTACTTGTCGTGCCGGTCTGGTTTCCCGACGCCACCTTCGAGTTCTGGGGAGCCCGGCTGGTTTACGACGTCTTCGACTGCGTGCTGGCCAGTTGTACTGCCCTTTCGGCCCGTTTGTATTTCCGTCAGCAACAACTGCAACAACGCGAGGCACAACTCAGGGCGGAAAAACTGGATGCAGAATTGCAGGCGCTGAAAAGCCAGATCCACCCGCACTTTCTGTTCAACACCATCAACAACCTGTACGCATTGGCGCGCCGAAAATCGGACAAAACGGCGCCGGTAGCACTTAAACTCGCCAGCCTGCTCCGCTATATCCTGTACGAATCTGCCAAACCTGCTGTGCGGCTTGAACAGGAAGTGCAGAACCTGCGCGATTATGTGGAACTGGAAAAACTGCGCTTCGATGAAGAGCGCCTGACGGTAAAGATGGCCGTGGAAATGGACAATCCCCTTCAACAGATCACGCCGCTGCTGTTGTTGCCATTGGTGGAAAATGCCTTTAAGCATGGTGTCAGCGAGCAACGGGAAGAAGCGCGTGTCGACATCCGTATCGAATTGAAAAACAATATCCTGGAGGTAATCATCCGGAATACGAAAAGCGCAGACCCGCAAGAAAACCCGCAGGGCATCGGCCTGAAAAATGTGCGCCGTCAACTCGAATTGCTGTATCCCGGCCGTCACCGGCTCGACATAACTACAGGAGAAAACACGTTTTCTGCAGGGTTAAGGATAGATTTTGACTGACGGGGAGGATTCGTCATTGTTGTTATTGCTGACATTGCTGGCATTGCCGTCATTCGCAAACTATAAGTAAGGCGCGTATGACAAAATCTATTCCGGCTCCCGTAAACAGGCACCTCCCAACCGGCAACTAACAACCATATTCATCATTCATCATTCATCATTCATCATTCATCATTCATCATTCATGTTTAATTGTTTGATCGTAGAGGATGAACCCCTTGCTGCCGGTATTCTGGAAGATTATGTCCGGCAGATACCCTTCCTGCGGCTGGTGGGCAAGTGTGGCGATGCATTGTATGCCATGGAGGCCCTACGCGAAGCGCCCGTCGACGTACTGTTTCTCGACATACACCTGCCCGGACTGAAAGGGCTCGATTTTCTCCGTTCGCTCCCACAGCCGCCGCAGACGATCCTGACGACGGCCTACCACGATTACGCGCTGGAGAGTTACGATCTGGGCGTGGTGGATTATCTCCTAAAACCCATTGATTTTGAAAGGTTTACAAAAGCGGTACAAAAACTCAGGCACCCTGTTGCCACTAGCGCCAACCGGCAGTTTTTGTTTTTTAATGTCAACAAAAAGATGGTCCGCGTATGGCTTGACGAGATCCAGTACGTTGAAAGCCTGAAGGAATACGTGAGGATATTTCTTCCCGGCGGAAAATCTATCGTCACGAAAATCCAGATCGGCGAACTGGAAAACATGCCGGAGATGTCGGGTTTTCTGCGCATCCATCGCTCCTACCTCGCCTCCCTGCGGCAGATCGAGGCTTTCACGGCCAACGACGTCACCATAGGCGGCAAGGACATACCCATTGGCAGGCAATACAAGGAAAGCACGCAGGAAGCGCTGGGCCGGTTTTTGGGATAGATAATTGTTGGATTGTTACATTGTTGGATTGTTACATTGTTATATTGTTGTCTTGATTTCCGGTCGTCATTTCTATTTCGGCCCGGTTCGTTAAGTACTGTGACAAGATTATTCAAACCATTTATGACCAGCCCTTTTGCCGCTACTCAGCGTTGCTCACTCCTAAAAGACCCCGGGTATTCGCGTCGTTCGCGCCTTGACCAGCAACAAAATGACTTGGTCAAAATGATTCAATAATCTTGTCACAGTACTTAAATTGAATGCGTCATTACCTTTGTCGCAAAAGCCGTTCGTTTGTCCGCAAAAAAAATCGTTCTCCTTTCGCCCGCCCATCCCTTGCGCGGCGGTATTGCCGCCTCGGCAGAGCGGCTGGCGTATGCCCTGCAGGATGCCGGATGCGAAGTCGTTATTTATTCCTTTTCCCTGCAATACCCGGACTTTCTTTTCCCCGGCAAGAGTCAGTTTACCGACGACCCGGCGCCTGCGGGACTGACGATCAAAACCCGCCTGAACGCCGTGAATCCCTTCAACTGGCTGATCGTCGGGCGCGAGATCGCGCGGGAGGATGCCGACCAGATTATCGTTCGGTTCTGGCTGCCGTTCATGGGACCATGCCTCGGTACCGTGCTGCGCGTGGCGCGACGGATGGCGCACAAAAAACTGCATATCACGGCGTTGGTGGACAACATTGTCCCGCATGAAAAACGGCCCGGCGACAGGCCCTTTGCCCGTTATTTCGTTCGCGCATGCGACGATTTTGTGGTGATGTCGAAGTCGGTCGGGGAAGAGATCAGGGGGTTTTTGCCCGGCAACCCCACCCCCGACCCCTCCCCCGAGGGGAGGGGGGACACGTTACCCGCGGGTAAGGGAGAGGAGTTAAACAGGGACAGAACAGATGTGTCACCCGAGGGGAGGGAGGGCACGTTACCCGAAAGCAAGGGAGAGGAGTTAAACAGGGATAGAACGGATGCGTCACCTGAAGGGAGGGAGGACACTTTACCCGAAAGCAAGGGAGAGGAGTTAAACAGGGATAGGGCGGATGTGTCACCCGAGGGGAGGGAGGGCACGTTACCCGAAGGCAAGGGAGAGGAGTTAAACAATGACAGAACGGATGTGTCACCTGAGGGGAGGGGGGACACGTTACCCGAAGGCAAGGGAGAGGAGTTGAACAATGACAAAATGGATGTGCCACCCGAAGCGGCACACGCTACATCTCCCCTCCCCTCGGGGGAGGGGTCGGGGGTGGGGTTGCGCATCCGCTACGCCCCCCACCCGGTATACGATTCCTACGGACAGCCGGCTGACCAGACTGAAGCACGCCGCCGGCTTGGATTGCCGGAGCAGGTCCCGCTGGTGTTGTTTTTTGGCCTGATCCGGAAATACAAAGGGCTTGACCTTTTGTTGGCAGCATTGGCCCAAGCGACTGATATTCATGCTGTTATTGCGGGCGAGTGTTACGAACCCTGGGAAGACTACCAAAACATCATATCAGCAAACAACCTGGGCGACCGCGTTCATCTGTTTACCGATTTTATCCCTGCCGAGCAGGTTCGGTTCTTTTTTTCGGCGGCCGATCTCGTGGTGCAGCCCTACCGCTCCGCCACTCAGAGCGGCATTTCCCAGATCGCCTACCATTTTGAAAAGCCTATGGTGGTGACCAATGTGGGCGGACTTCCGGAGATCGTGACGGATGGCGTATCGGGGTATGTTGTGGCCCCGGAGCCGGGCGCTATTGCCGCAGCGATGCGCGATTTTTTCGAAAACAACCGGGCAGCCGGTATGCAAGCCGGGGTCAGGGAAGAGAAAAAGCGGTTTTCGTGGGAAAATCTGGTGGAGAAACTGCTGTAGAAATTTACATTTGTCGGGTACTTTTACCTTAACAATACCCTGGAGCCAAATTGTTATGCCAGAAACCAAATCCCGCGTTCCATTTGAAGGCGTCCACCTCGACACCCTCGCCTACCTGATCGAGACCGGCAAATGCGCACTCGTGTTAGGGCCTCAACTGTCGGGTGTGGCTGAAAATGGCCGCAATGTCCCACTCCGCCACAAACTCGCCCGCGAGTTGGCCGAGGAACTGGCCAAAACACCCGGTATGGCCATACCGGACCCCGACGACCTGGCCCTCGTCGCCTCGGCCTACCAGAAACATTTTAATGGCAGCCGACTGACGCTTGAGCACAAAGTGGGTAGTTTTTACCGGCGTTATAACGACCCCGGCGACGTTTTGCGCAAGATCGCCCACCTGCCGTTTCGCATCATCCTTTCGACGGCACAGGACAACCTCCTGCAATCGGCATTCAAAAAAGAAGGCAAACTCTGGCAGGAAGGCCATTACAGAATGGGCGAAACACAGACAGATAACTATGACGAATCGTCGAGCCTCCCCTACATTTATCAACTCTTCGGCAAGGTGCTCGACAAAGACGTCGACCGGCTCGTGCTCACCCAGCAGGATCAGTTGCGCTATATCGATTCCATGCAGGGGGTAGGGCGCGAAACACGGCTGCCGCCCTCTTTGCTTCGCGCCATGCAGGATTGCAAGGGATTCCTGTTTCTGGGGTTTGATTTTGAAGACTGGTACCTCCGCGTGCTGTTGCATATCCTGCATTTTTCACGCGACGAACAAGCGGTATTCGGACAACACCTTAGCCGGCCCGACCGCCCTTTACCCGCATCTGTCGGCATGTATTTTTCCAACCAGTACCAGATTACCTTCCTGCCGGAAACCGATCCGCTCGAACTGGTAACCTGTCTGCGCGACCGTTTTAACGACGGCGTTGCCGAAACGCCGGGCGAACAACCCGCCCTGCAACTCCTGTACCTGCACGCCGTAGCAGACGACGATACCCGTATGGCGCTGGATAAAGCGATTAGCCGGCTAAAATCTGTTCATAACATTGCATCTGCGAGTATCCACGATCTGCTTGCCGGTGCTGACATAGCAACGGCCCGTCGCAAAATGGTGGAGGAGGCCAACCTGATTATCGCCATCCTGTCGGCTGATTATACGGCAGAAGACTGGCTGATCGGCGAACTGTCGCCGCTCGCCTCCGCACAACACGGCTCCGAGCGGACCCGTATGGCGGCAGTGTACGCCCGCGAAGCCTTCGGCGTCACAGACGAATTTTTGCGCCTTGGCATTCCCGTTCTGCCGGCCGGCGATATTCCGGTGAGCGACATGAACCCGGACAAGGCCTACCAGAAAATAGCGGAAGCCTTACAGAAAATCATAGAGGGCATGTTATGAACCAGGAAAAAAACATCCGATTCCGCTATCCGGGCCTAAGTTCGTTCACCCTCGAGCAAAAAGGGCTTTTTTACGGTCGCCGCCGCGAGACACGCGAACTGTTCAACCTCATTGCCGTGGAGAAAACGGTCGTACTGTTCTCTAAATCCGGCCTCGGCAAAACCTCCCTGCTTAATGCCGGCGTCACGCCCCTGCTGTTGGCCAGCGACATTTACCCGGTGCCTGTTCGCTTCGGCAACGAATCCCTGATGCCGGAGCAGCATTTTTCAATCCAACTGGACGCCGCCTGGCGCCGTTTCAGGGGGGAAGACCCCTCCAGGGCCCGCGACAGTTCTGCCACCGAGACGCTGTGGGAACAGGCGAAACGCTGTGTTTTTGAAAAAAACGGCGCTGCTTTCACACCGGTCCTCCTTTTCGATCAATTTGAAGAGTTGTTTACCCTGTACCCCCAGCCCGAAAAACGCGCGCGGTTCATCACAGAACTTGCCGACCTCATCGGTGAAAGACTGCCGCAGGCGTTCAGAGAGACATTGCTGGATCAACTCGACGCAGGTCAACTGGACTCCTCGGCGCTGGCTGAAGCGGAAAAAGCCCCGCGCCTCAAATTTGTATTCTCCATACGTTCCGATATGCTCCACTTCATGGACGAACTCTCGGAGCAAATACCCTATATCCTGCGCAGCCGCTACCAGCTGTTTGGGCTTACCGACGAGCAGGCCCGCGAAGCGATCATCCAGCCGGCCGCCTTGCGGGATGCCCATTTCGCCAGTTCGCCTTTTTCCTATTCCGCCGATGCGCTCGACGAGATACTCGAGGTGTTGACCAAAAACAGGGAAGTCGAATCATTTCAATTGCAGGCAGTATGCCAGGCAATGGAGGAAAGGGTAATCCATCCCGCGGAAGGCGGCGCGCACGCCAGTGCCCCTCAAAAGCCGGGGGAATTGCTGATCACACCCGCCTTTTACGGCCACCGCAGCGGTCTGGGGCAAATCCTGGAAGAATTCTACCAAAAACGCCTCGCCGAACTGCCCGAAGCGTGGCGCAAGCCTGCCGCCCTGCTGATCGAACTGGCGCTCATCAACGAAAACAACCGGCGTCGTTCCGTCGACCAGTCGGAATTGCTCGCCCGGCCCGGCGTAAAACCCGAATTGCTGCGCGCACTCGAAGACAAGCGCCTCGTGCGCAAGGAGCCGCGGCTCGACACTTTTTATTACGAGATCAGCCACGACACCCTGCTGGCGCCCATCCTGAAGTTCAGAAAAGAACGCCTCGATGCCGAGGAAAAGATACGCCTCGAACAGGAGGCTGCCAGCGCCCGCCGCGCACGCGACCGCGCACGCAGGCGCCTGGCGCTCAGCACTACTTTAACGGTATTGGCCGTCGTGGCAAGTGTGTTCGCTTTTTTCAAACAGGACGAAGCCAAAATTGCGCTGGCAAACGTGGAAAAACAAAAACACGTCACCGACAGCCTGCTGATAGTATCCCGGAAAAACGAGATCCAGGCCATAGCGGCCAGGTCCGAAGCCGAAACCCAGAGCCGGAAAGCCGAACTGCAACGCAAGACCGCCGTTGAGGCGCTCAACAAGGCCGAAGCCGAAGAACGCGCCCGCCTGGTCGCCGAAAAAGACAAAACCGCTACGGAAATCGCGCGCCTGCTCCGCGAAGCCGATGTTTTCATCCGGGCCGAAGAGTGGGATAACGCCCGCAGCCGCCTGAGCGAAGTACTCCGGCTGGATACCGGGAATACTACGGCCCAAAAAATGCTGGAGCGTTTGAAAGGGCTGTCCGGCGGGTAGTATCGAACTGGATTTTCGGCGCCTAATGCCCGTTTTTGTTATCCCTTTTTGTCATCCCCCTTTTGTCATCCCCGAAGGGGATCTACCCAACACGCGTTCTTCGCATGCTCCACGATGCGCCCCTTTTGTCATCCCAGTAGGGGATCCACCCAGGCCCCATTCTTGGGATGTTCCATAATACGTTCGGTCGCGTTTTGTCGCGTTTTTGTCATCCCCGCAGGGGACCCACCCATGCCCCGTTCTTCGCATGTCCCACAATACGCCCCTTTTGTCATCCCCGTAGGGGACCCACCCAACACCCGTTCTTCGCATGTCCCACGATGCGCCCCTTTTGTCATCCCCGTAGGGGACCCACCCAACACCCGTTCTTCGGATGTTCCATAATACGTTCAATCCTTCTTCGGGGATCAATCCTCCCTTTGAGGGATTCGAAGAATGGGGCTTTGGTAGATATGACAAAAGGGCGAGGACAAAAAAAAGCATTGGCGAAAGGAGTCCCGACGTATTTTGGTACATCCGAAAAACGCGTGTTGGGTAAATCCCCTACGGGGATGACAAAAGGGCGTATTGTGGAACATCCGAAGAACGAGTGTTGGGTAGATCCCCTTCGGGGATGACAAAAAGGGCCTACGAGGATGACAAAAGGGGACGCCAAAAAGGGCGATGACAAAAAGGGATGACAAAAAACAATAACAAAAGAGCGTCCCGGCGTATTTTGGTGCATCCGAAAAACGCGTGTTGGGTAGATCCCCTTCGGGGATGACAAAAAGAGCCTTCGGGGATGACAAAAAGGCCCGCCGTGGATGACAAAAAAGGGACGCCAAAAAGACGCGATCAATAAAAACTAAAAAATGAAAACCATACTCCTCTTCACCTTCGCCTTGCTGGCGGCCAGCCCCCAGGCCAATGCCCAGCAAAACCGGACCGCCTCATCCTGCCCTTCCGGCGACTGCGACTGCATTCGCGACCGCGCTTTGGCGGCCATGCGCACGGGCGATCACGAACGCGCGATAAACAAATTCCAGGCCTGGCGCACCTGCGACCCCGACGCTGCGCAGCAGGCCGACAGCCTCGTGCTAGAGGTGTTCCGGCGGATAGAACGCGAAAAACGCACCGCCCTGGCCAACGACATGGCCTACAAAAGCCAGACCGCCCTGCGCGACGGCGACCGTACCAGCGCCTTCCGGCTGGCGGAGTTTGCACACCGCTACGTAGACGACCAGAACGACAATGTGCTGCACGCGCTCGTGGAAGCCCTGTACTACAACGACCACCCCGACAGTACCCACCGCCTGCCCTGGAACTACGCCCTCGAAGGCCACTCCAACTCCGTCAGGAGCGTGGCGTTTTCACCCGACGGCAGAAGGCTCGCAACGGGGTCTTCCGACAACACGGCGAAAATTTGGGACCTCGATTCCGGTAAAGCCGTGCTTACGCTCGAAGGACACTCCTCCTCCGTCAGTAGCGTGGCGTTTTCACCCGACGGCAGAAGGCTCGCAACAGGGTCTGAAGACAACACGGCGAAAATCTGGGACCTCGATTCCGGTAAAGCCGCGCTTACGCTCGAAGGACACTCCTCCTCCGTCAGTAGCGTAGCGTTTTCTCCCGACGGCAGAAGGCTCGCAACAGGGTCTTACGACGGCACGGCGAAAATCTGGGATATCAATTCAGGTAAAGCGGCACTTACACTCAAAGGCCACTCCAACTCTGTCTTGAGCGTGGCGTTTTCACCCGACGGCAGAAGGCTCGCAACAGGGTCTTCCGACAAAACGGCGATAATCTGGGACCTCGATCCCGATAAAGTGGCGCTTACGCTCGAAGGACACTCCTCCTCCGTCAGTAGCGTGGCGTTTTCACCCGAC
>CALMBD010000274.1 GCA_937861115.1 uncultured Bacteroidota bacterium
TTCTGCGTAAAATCTGTGCGAAAAACCAGCCACCACCAGGGTAATAAGTTTAAATCACCTCATACGTTTAAATGAGGATATTGGCAAAGATAAACAGATTGAAAAAAGAATCTTAGAAACGCTGTGTTTGGGAAAACAGGCATCCCTGACCGAGGCATATTAAATACCTTTTACCAAATGATATGGATATGCTTTCGGGCATTTTCTACGGCAATGTACCGAACGAGGACAGGCTGGGAGGTTTGCTCCTGACATCCATGAAAGGGTGAGGGTTGCAAATAGAAGGCACCCTGCCGGGGGAGTTGCAGTAATGGAACCTTTTTTTAGGACGGTTTGGGCCGAAAGGAGATACAAAGCCAAATTTTACCTCTCACCCGCCTTTCAGGCAATAAAAAAAATCCTCATAAGTTGTTCACTTACAAGGATTTGTGTATTGTTGGGTGGTAGCCCGTACGGGAATCGAACCTTATTTTTTCAACTTTCCCGAACTATCTTAAAATATATGATAATCAAGCGTTTATTTGCATATTCTGCAAACATGAAGTAACTTTGAGCAAGTAAAACAAACGAATCTTACTCGCACTTTTACTCGCACTTTGCAAATTTCGCTATGCTATGATTAACGTGATTTTCGCCCTGAACCGCCGCAAAGATGATGCCCCTGATATGGAGCGCCCGATCCAATGCCAGATTCGATACATCGTCAACGGGGAAACGGTACGCATGAACTTTGCCACCGGACAGACTTGTAAAATCCGTCATTTCAAAAACCAGAAGGTTTACCACACCGTCCAGTTTGCCACACAGATAAACGCACGGCTGAACGAAATCAGGAAACGTGCCGAACGCCTGTACCGTGACGCTGTGGAACAAGGCAAAATGCCGGTGAAGGAAAAACTCAAAGACCAAATTCTTTTAGGGACGTACAAGGTGGAAGAGGAACGCGACCTGGTGACCGATTTTGCCGCATTCATTGAATACCACAATGACAAAGGAACCTCGAAAGGCAGTATGTCGCACATCCTGAACCTGAAAACCCATCTGGAGCAATTCGCCAAACGGCAACGCTTCACCCTCACCTACGATAATATCAATCTGGCGTTTTACGGCAAGTTCCTGCGCTACCTGCAAGACTACGAGCACCGCGACGGCGCAACGTATCAGGAAAACACCGTCGGCAACTTCATCAAAAAACTGAAAATGTTCCTGAATTGGGCGAAGGGCAACGGCTGGAACCCATACGACTATTACCACCATCCCGACTTCAAAATCCCGGACAAGCGGGTGGATAACATCTACCTCGAACAGTCGGAACTCAACGCCCTGGCTGCACTCGACCTGCGCAACCGACCGCACCTGAACCTCACACGCCATTGGTTTTTGCTTGCCTGCGAAACCGGGATGCGGTACAGTGACTACATACAGTTAAAGAAATCCAATATTCGGGAAGTTGCCAGCGGCTACGATTTCATTTATGAGCCGCGCAAAACGAGCAAATCTTCCAAAATGAAAGTGACGGTACCGCTTTCAGTGACCGCCGTACAAATCCTTTTGCGGTATGGCTTTGATATGCCCCGACCGGTGAGCAACCAAAAAATGAACAAGGGCTTAAAGGAACTCGCTACACTTGCCGGGATAGATAAAAACGTTGGCACCCATACTGCCCGGCGCACGTTTGCTACCCTGTGCTATAAAGGAGAGAACGAAATACCAGTCCAGGCCATAATGAAGATCACAGGCCACCGAACGGAGAAAGAGTTTTACAAGTACCTGTGCATTGACGGGCAGGAAAATGCCGATATGTTCCGCCAAAAGGATGAACGGTACCGGATCGCGGCCTCCGGGTTATTGGAAGGCAACCTCAAAATCGTTTGAAATTTTCCTGAAATATTTTTGCAACTTTTTCCACAAATTGTTAGGAATTTCCCGCAAAATGCCCGTTTAATATTTTTTTTGTTTGTAGTGCTTTCCTTATTTTTGTTCTATCATTATCAGGGCAGCCTGATACGAGATAATCCACCTAACCACGCTTATTTGTAATGCACCTGGCCATTGTAAAATGTCCTTGTGTGATTTTTCATCAAAACATACTTTAGATGCAGCAGACAATGGTCATGTTGCCGGGCGAGCAATTTAAACAAGACCTCGCAAGAGAGGTTGCAGAACTGGTACTCGCCAGGATGAACAATCTTCCCGCCACTTCGCCCCAAAACGACGATTTCCTCACAACTTCCGAAGTCCTGCGCTTTCTGCGCATCACTGCACCCACCTTGCGCAAACTGCGCAGGAGTGGAAAGGTGCGAACGTATGGCGAAGGAACGCACCACCACCGCTTCCGGCGCTCGGAAATAGAAGAGGCATTGGCGAAAATGTAGGCAGCGGTGAAGAGGAAAATTGCCGCATCGTTCCTTGCTCCCAAACAGGATCGGTTCGTCGTGCCGCTCGCCATCTTGCAGATCGTGGCAAGGGAGCAGTTTTTTGACGAACTCCAACTGTTTATTTACCTGAAGTCAATTTCAGACGGCGGGCTGGTAATGAATCGGACGGTGTTAAGGTCTGCCGCTCATTATTTGGACTGCCACCCAAAAACTGTAAAGCGGCGATTGGAAAGACTTAGGGAGCGCAACTGGATTGGCCGTTTTAAATGTGGTGTGCTTATACTCCGAAGTTTCGATACTTTATTTCGAGTGGAAAATGTTCGAGCATATCGAACAGCAGTAGTTTTTCGTATCGAATATCTCAAAAACTTCACAGCGTTTGTAGTCAGCGCTTGCATCGGCTATTTGGCTATATCGCAAAAGAGCAGGTTATTCAAACAGCGGAAGACGCGGAGGCCGGGAACCAAATCTGGCGTTCCCATTCCAACCAAACGTGTCTTCCCTGTTTACTTGCCTGTGGCTTGCAAATATATAGCCGAAATATTCGGCGTTGCTATTTCCACCGCGTCGGAGTGGAAACAGTTAGGCGTGAAAGCAGGCTTTCTAAATGTTGAAAAACAGTTTCAGTATGTAGATATAGACAATCGTCTGGAATACAAACGTCAGGGAATGGATGACGACCATTTAATCGTTTACCGGCGGGGCAAGTATTACAGACAAGGTATAGATTTGGTTGCCAGTCTGCTAACGTTTAAATCCCGCAAAAAGCCTGGCCCGCTTAAAAGTGGACAAATGCCGAAACATAATATCTGGATAGAGGGAGACGGTTCTCTTTCTTGTAATACTCTGTCATACTATGAAGAAATAATGAAAAATAGGTACAATAAGTGAAAAACAGGCAGTGGAAGAGGCGGCGGCTCGAAAACGCGCGGTTTTTTTTTGTTTTTTGCCCCTCACGCCGCCACGCCACCCGCATATCGCGTCTTGAAAAACTGAAACAGCACATCCGTTTTTTCGTCGATGTCGGTTTCCTCAAAAGTTGGATAAGGCAGTTTGTCAAACAGGTAATCTTTGATGACTACCCGCACGGCAGACGCGGTTTGCTCCTTATCAGCCCAATGGATAATATTGAACTCCTTCTCTTTAAGCCGCTCCAATAGTGCTTTGGCGATGCCTTTCAACTCCGCCTTTTCCTTGTCGCTGATCTTTTTGTCACGGCCTAACATATCGAACACCGCCAACTCTTCTTCGTCGAGGTCTTCCCGAACGGCCCGCTTTTCCTCTTCGCTCAGGTCGCCGTAGAAGCCGACCAACTGATCGAAAATTTCTTTAATCGCTCCGTATTCCTTGCCAGTGTTGTATTCTTCGATGATGCGCATATAGCGTTCATAATAATCCACCCGGAAGGGATTGTCCCGTATCATCCGGTTGAGTTTTTCTTCCACCCGGTCTTTGAGCGATTGCACAGCAATAGCCTGGTTATCGCCTAACTTCAAAAACTCCTGTTCAATGCGCTCAAAGTCCAAGCCGCTCAAATCTACCTTGTTTCCGTAGCCCTCCACCGGCTCCAGGGCGACGTTCAGACTTTCGATGGACTTGTCTACCACCGCCTGAACTTGCCGCACCACAGCGGAAATGTCGGACTCCTCCTCGTTGCGGTAGATGACGGCGTAAATGGCGTTGATGGCATCCCGTTGCGGCTGGAAGTCGTACACGGCTGGATGCGGGAACAATGCCTTGAATTTCTTGAACACTTCCCGCGCCAGCACCCCGAATTTGTTCCGGCTTTCATCATTGGTACAGGCGGCGTTCACGCCCCGTTGAATGGCTGCAATCTTGTAAACGCCTTCACTTTCGATGGCATCGCTTAAATGGAAGTCCATCTCCTTCAAGAACGCCACCGTTGCCCCGACGGTCTCCTCCAGGTCGGCGATGAGTTCTTCAAGCGGTTGCACAGGCGCTTCGATGTCGTCGACACCGCCCGTTTTGCCCTTTTCGCCGCCGATGGCATATATCGCCAACGCTTCCAGCAAGGCTTTGTAGGTTTCGATGTAATCGACGATCAGGCCGTTGTTTTTCCATTCGTCATGCACCCGGTTGGCCCGTGCGATGGTCTGCATCAGGGTGTGCGATTTCATCGGCTTGTCGAGGTACAGCGTGGAAAGGCTTTTTACGTCGAACCCGGTGAGCCACATCGCGCACACGATGACAAAACGGAAAGGGTGGTCGTCGTCCTTGAACTCCTTTTCGAGGTCGCGTTCGTTCATTTTCAGCCGGTGGACTTCGATGTCCAAACCCCACGCCCCGAAACGCTCGATTTCGTTTTGTTCATGGCTCACCACCACCGCCATTTCCGTTTCCTGCGACCACTGCCAGGCTTTCATTTGGGTTAACTGCTCCTGATCGTCGGCGATTTTTTCTATTTCCTTTTTGCGCCTTTCGAGGTACTTTGCCTGCTCCTCGCTGATGTAGTCGTACATCCTTACTGCCGTCACCTTGTCGAGGGCTACGAACATCGCCTTGCCCTTGTATCCCCGGTTATTGAAGTGCTCCACTACATCGCGGGCGATGGAGCGCAGGCGCTTTTCCGCCGTCAGGATGGGGTAGTCTTTGGCAAAAAGCCGTTTCAGTTTTTCTTCCTGGTCGTCGTCGAGGTCGGCGGCTTCGATGGCATCGCGGATTTCCTGGTTGATTTGTGGATTGTCGAGCCGCAATTTCTCACCCCGGTTTTCATAGTACAGCGGCACGGTCGCGCCGTCTTCGATGCTGCGTTTGAAGTCGTAGACCGAAACATAATCGCCGAAAATGCGGCGGGTGAGTTCGTCGTCCTTGAAAAGCGGCGTGCCGGTGAAACCCATAAACGAAGCATTGGGCAATGCCTTGCGCATATTCAGCGCCAGGGAGCCGCCCTGTGTGCGGTGGGCTTCGTCGCTGATGACGATGATGTTTTCCCTGTCCGTGATGGTCTGGTCGAAGTTGAACTTGTGTATGAGGCTGAAAATGTACTTTTCATCCGTTTCCAACAATGCCTTCAAATCCTTGCCGCTGCCCGCTTTCGCCTTCTTGTTCTTCACCGCGCCTACCCCGGCGAAAGTGCCGTAAATCTGTTTGTCCAATTCCACCCTGTCGGTCACAAGGACAAAGGTGTAGGAGCCGCCAAACTGCCGCTGGATTTTCTCGCACAGGAACACCATTGAATAAGACTTGCCGCTGCCCTGCGTATGCCAGAACACGCCCAAACGCTGCGCTTCGTCTTTGCTGATAGCACCGCTTTTGCGCTTGGACAACTGACTTTGGAAATGGTCGACGGCTTTATTCACCCCGATAAACTGATGGTTACGGGCAATGAGTTTGACCAGTTTGCCCACCGAACTGTCGAAAAGGATGAAGTTTTCAAACAGGTCGAGCAGGCGGCCACGATCACACACACCTTTCAGGATGGTGTCAAGACTCACCACGCCTTCTTCGTCTTCACGGATGCGCTTCCATTCGTGGAAATGCTCGAATTTGGAAGTGAGCGAACCGATCTTGCTTTCCAGCCCGTTGCTCAGGATGATGACGGCGTTGCAATGGAACAGGCGCGGGATGGTGTTTTTGTAGTCGCTCAGGTTGGTTTCGTAGGCCACCCGGAGTTTGCGGTGGTGGGCCTTGAGTTCGATAAAGACCAGAGGGATGCCGTTGACGAAACCAATGATGTCGGGACGCTTGCGCCTTTTGGCTTTGCCTTCAATCCACATTTGCTGCACGGCAAGAAAGTCGTTTTGTTCCGGGGCATCGAAATTGAACACCCGGATGCGCTTGCCCTCCACGCGCTCACCTTTTTCGTTGTCGAACGTGACCGGGATGCCGTCTTTCAGGTAGTGGTGTTTTTCGCAGTTGAGGTCAGGCAGGGTTTTGGAAGTGTTGTCGGCATTGATTTCCTCAAAAGCCGCCTGGTACGCCGCTTCGGGCAAGCCAGGATTGAGCGCCCGCACCGCCCTGAAAAACCGCTCCTGCAAAAGCACATCCGCCTCAGATGCCCTGCCCAATGTACCGCCCACACCGAATCGCTCGCCCTGATAGACGTTGGCCGTCGTCCATTTCAATTCCTTGAAAATGACGACGGCGGTTTGTTCGATAAGACTGTCTTCGGAGTAATCGTAGGGCATAATCTGTTGGTTTGCATTTGATTATTCAGGTTCATCGCTCGAAAATCGTTCCAATTCTTTCTGCACTTCTTCGCGGAGTTGCGCTTCCGTGGGCAAGTGCAACTGGTATTTCGAGGCGACAATCTGCCGGTTATTCTCCGGCAGCGAGTAACGCACCACGATGTCGTTTTTGTCAGCGCACAGCAAGACGCCAATGGTGGGATTCTCAAAATCTGCTTTCATGTCGCGGTCGTAGTAATTGACGTACATCTGCAACTGCCCCAAATCCTGGTGCGTGATCTTGTCGATTTTGATGTCGAACAACACGAAACACTGCAACAGCCGGTTGTAAAAAACCAGATCAATTTTGAACTCGTCACCGCCCAGAATGATGCGCTTTTGCCGTGCCACGAACGAAAACCCGTTGCCCAGTTCCAGCAAAAATGCCTGCAGATGTGTGATGATGGCTTGTTCCAAATCGCTTTCGTAGTAGGCCGCCTGCGGTTTCAAACCCAAAAACTCCAATACCGTCGGGTCTTTGATGATTTCGTGCGGCTCCGTGGGCTGACGCTCGCCTTTGGCGACGGCCAGCACACTTTCTTTGTCCTGGCTCATCAGCAGGCGCTCGTACAGCAGCGCGTTGATTTGCCGCTCCATCTGCCGCACCGACCACGCGTTTTTGACGGCTTCAGCGATGTAAAATTCCCGTTTTTCGGGATCGTCGAGCCGGACTAAAAACTTGTAATGCGACCAGGTCAATTCTCCACTCAGTGTGTGGAGAATCGGGAATGCCTGGTAAAACTGGCGCATCAGCCACAGGTTATTGGCCGAAAAGCCGCTGCCAAATTCCTGTGTCAGATGTTGCGCGATTTCCGTCACCAGTCGTTTGCCATACTCCGCCCGCTCCTGGCCGCCTTGCTCTTCTTCCACCAGGCGCCTGCCGATGTGCCAATAGGCGACGGTCAGTTCGTGGTTGATCGAGCGGGCCACGCGCTCTCGCGCTTGCGCTATGATACCGCGTATGTCGTCAAGTAAAAGTTGCATGGCCGAGTATTTTAGAAGGGTATTGAGCCTTGAATTCATTGACCGTTGCCTATTTCAAATCCTTGAAACTGATGACGGCGGTTTGTTCGATAAGGTTATCTTCGGAGTAAGGCGTAGGGCATGAGTTCTTATTTGTTCTGATTTTCAACGGGTGGCCTCATTCCAGGTTTTGGTTTTCAGAAGTGATGCAATTTCGTTCACTGATGGCAGTTTTTCAACATCCAAGATTTTTTGCAAATTGAAAATCTTTGTTCCCATTGGAGCACGGAGCGTATCTTTTTTATAGTCTGTAGGTACAAATTCGTGGACACAAAAAAAGTAACTTCCTGTGTGAATGTCCCATCCCCGATTATCCAGCACATATTGGACTACCTCTCGGATTCGATGTTTTTGCGAATCGGTTACATCGGACTTTGACCAATGAATCAAAAACTCATCATTCACTAAATCTGCCTTCACAATGTTTTCAATTTCGCCGATGGCGTAAATGGTTTTCTCCCCATAAAGACCGATGTACTTATGCTCTCGAAATCCGCGCTGATCGTAATAAATATTGAACTTTAAATTTTCATCGCGACTCTTATTGGCCAGTACCAATCGCATTAAATATTTCTCATTTGAAATAAGCCCCTCACCTTGACAAAAATCTTGATAATCTATCCAAAGCCTGTTGAGTTCATAATCCCGGTCATCAATTTCTTCTCCGATTAACTCGACAAGTTGACCGTATGTCACGGCTTCAATGAGAATGTTCATTTGCCTGGTTTGCGCCGCTTTTCGCACCTCTTCCAATATTTGCTTTGATGGTAAGTTTGTTCCAATAGCCAGAAGGAAATGCAATTCAGCGCCCGAAAAACTGTTCAGATGTGCAATCAATTGGTTCGCTCGGAAATCACTGCCTCGCTTGGCTTCAATGACAATTTGAAAACTTCGTTGCCGGATCAATCCATCGGGGACGGAGCCTTCTCCTTCGCGACGAGTTTGTTGGGTAAAACTTACTCCGACCTCTACCTCACTTTGTAGTAACCCGTTTAGAACCAACTGAAATTTATCAGGCGAAAGTTCATACAATCGTGCTAACAGGAGTAAGGTGTTGTTTGTGATAACATTTTCTTTCTGAGAATATCGTTGGAAGTAGTGTATAACTGGCATAAATCGTATTTTTTATCTATTGATAGCAAAACCAAAGCACACAATATTTCCCCAATTGCATATCATCCTTTCAGCATATCATACCTCAATCGTTTGATTCATCAGACGCGGCAAAAGTATCTCCCGTGCCTCTTTGAGTTTTTGGTTTTGCTTTTCAAGGTTAGAGATTTTAAGAAAAAATGGATAAATTATTTCCTCAAATTTCCTCAAAATGCCATCTGATGGGATAACACATGACTGAGAATGAATTACATTCCTATCAAGCGATGGCACAGCAACGCCTCCACCAAAACTTTCTAATCCAAAACTTTTAAGGAAAAAATAGACAAAATGAGGGCCACATTTGAAATACTTTTTTACCCAAAGCGAAGTGTTCAATGGCCAAAAAGGCTTGTCTACAAAAGAAACCTTGCCAATAGTTCCACTTCTCCCTGTTACTACTCCCGGAGGCTCTACCTTAAAATTTGAATGATAACCAACGGTTCCAGTTGATGCTATAATGGGATATTCTCCATTTTCTCTTTCGTGTGAAGGCAAATCAAAACCCCTTTGAAGGATAAACAAATCTTCAACTTTTCCTTTCTCCCACCCCTCCGGCAGCCCATTCACCACCTTCACCTCCTCCCAACCCGGAAACCGAAACCGCACAAACCACTCCCGGTACAGGTGTTGCGCTGCTTCTTCCAGTAGCCGGATGCGCCGCAGGTTGTTTTCAATCAGGTCGTCGTAGGCGGATAGGATGGCGGCGATTTTTTGTTGGGTGGAGAGTGGGGGAAGTTCAATCGGAACGTTGCTTAAAATTTCTCCGCTGATATTTTTCATCGTTGAGCCGACGGCATTATTTTCAAGCCAATCAACGCTTTCTTTCCGCGCCAAATAGTAATTGAGGTACAGGTTTGAGACGTGCTCAGAATTGATTGAAATCTTCAAACAACCTGTCCCGCAAATGAAGCCTTCGTTTTCTTCCCGAACCAATGCTCGCTTACTGATTTCACCCCTTCGAGGGAAAACAATGTCGCCTTTTTTCAAAGTGTGTTTGGAAAGCCTTTCGACATCTTTTTCTTCAATTCGGGCAATGCTTTCAAGTGAAATTTGGTCGTTCACAATATCTTTTGGCATGACCACAGGCGTCCCGTGTTTCTTATAATCGCTTTGATGTAATTGCGAGCCGAACGGCCCCGTTTGAATTTTACCGTTGTATTTTCGGCAGAGTTCGCCTAATGTCAAACTTTCCCATTTCATATCCCCAACTCGTTTAAATGTTCCTGAATCGTCCCGGCCAGCGCCGCCGCTTCGCGGTCGAGGTCGGCGAGTTCGAGTTTGATTTCTGCCATACGCTCCTCGAAATCGAAGCCGTCGTCGGCTTGCGCCGCCACGCCCACATAACGCCCGGCGGTGAGACTGTAATCGTTGGCGGCGATGTCGGCCTGCGTCACCACCTTGCACAAGCCCGGCACGTCGCGGTATTGGCCATCGGGGAAGCGCTCGCTCAGCCATTTCATCTCTTTTTCAAAGTACAGGGCGCAGTCGGCGAGTTCGTGAAAGGCCTTTACGTGGCTTTCCGTCTCCTGGAGGTATTGTTGCAGGCGTTCGCGGCGGGCTTTGTCCTTGCGCAATTCGTCACTCTGTAACAGGGTCTTTGCAGCAGTAACGAGTTCCTTGTGTGCATGGCTCAGGCGTTTTTTTACCTGTTTCAGCCCGGCGAGTATTTCCGGCGCTTCCTTCGAGTAAATACCCGCTTCGTCGCGTTCGAGCGCCAGCGCCAGTCCTTCCGGCTTGTCGCCATAGATCAGGGCATCCCATTCGATACCGACGTCTTCGATGGCCATTGTCACTTCTTCATAGTAACGCTGCATGGCCGACTGAAAATGCCTGTCATTGCCCCGGTACAGCCCCACGATGGCTTTAATGTTGAGCAGGTGTTCTGGCGTGAAGTCGTGGAGATTGGATGAAACCTTGCGGTACACTTCGCGCAGGTCGAGCATCAGGGTTTTGTCGGCGCGGTCGGGATCGCTCTCTTTGGCACGATCAAAAAACCAAAGGGTGCAGGGCAGGGAACGTGTGTAAAAGAACTTTGTGCCGATGCTCACCATCACATCTACCGCGCCGGTGCGCACCAACTGTTCCCGGATGTCGCGCTCCGAGTGACCGGCATCGCTCGCCGACGAAGCCATCACGAAGCCCGCCCGTCCGGTAGGGTTCAGGTAGGCGTAGAAATAGGAAATCCAGAGGTAGTTGGCGTTGTCGGTCTTCGGCAGACCGAAAGGCAGGCGGCGGTCGTTCTTTACGCTGTCTTTGGCTTTATCCACCCCGTCTACGTTGAACGGCGGATTGGCCATCACGAAATCACATTTATCCGCCATGTTGTGATGGTCTTCGTAAAAGGTATTGCCCTGCAAGATCGTTGCTTCCAGTCCGTGAATCGTGACGTTCATTTTCGCCAATCGGGTGTTGGTGTCGGCTTTTTCCTGACCGTAGAAGGAAACCCTCGCGGCGGGGTTTTCGCCCGCGTCTTCGATAAAATGCCCGGTTTGCACAAACATACCCGCCGAACCGCAGGCCGGGTCGAACACGATGCCGTGATCCGGCTCGATGACGGCGACAATGGTGTTGACCAGCGATGGCGGGGTGAAAAACTCGCCGCCCTCCTGCGCACCGCTTTTGGCAAATTCGTTGAGGAAGTATTCATAGATGCGCCCGAACACGTCGCCCGGCATCCGGTCGAGTTCTTCGGCGTTGAAAATGCGCATCAGGCGTTGGAGCAGGTCTTTTTCAAACGCCTGGTAATCTTTCGGCAGCACGCCCACCAATGCTTCGTAATCGCCTTCGATCAGGCGCATGGCTTCGTTGAGTTCTTCGCCGATGTCCGCCGCTTCGGGCAAGTTGACGAGGTAATCCCAGCGGGCTTTTTCCTGCAAATAAATGGCTTTGGCTTGCTGAAAATCGTCTTTGGTGACGGCCCTGCGCCCGCGTTGCGGATGCACGGGCAGGTTCTCTTCGATCTTCGCTTTGGCGTCGTTGAAGCGCCGAAAGGCATGGCGCAAAAAGAGCAGTCCCAACACCGGGAAGGAGTATTCGGTGGCGGTAAGTTTGGAATTGGCCCGGAGTTGATCGGCAGCGGCCCAAAGGCGTGTTTCGAGTTCTTTTAGTTGCGTTGCGGTCATATTGTGCGAATGTAGGCAGGAAGTTGGTTTTGTTGGTTTTGAGGGGGTAGAAAAATTGGGGGTTTGTCGGCTTTACGCTGTCAAATACACATCAGGGTTGAGGTGGTTTATGTTGAAGCGTTGGGTTAATAATAAATGCCGGAAAACCCTTATCTTCCCAAAAGATTTAGGTTATTCAACATTTAGCAATGGGCCGCTATTCAACCGGTGCATACATACTCGACCAACTCAAAACCTTGTCCATTGCCGACCTGAAACGGATGGGCTACATGAAGCCAGGCCGTCGGTATGGCAACGTGCGTTGGAGTTGCAAGGGTGAAACGACCGGCATAGTGACTATTGTCGTCGAAATCGGGCCTGCCTGTGGTTACGTCGGTTTTTCATATATCCACAACCACGAACAAGAATACCGCTACCGGGTGCAGTTAACGAGTATCCCGACCAACTTGGGTATCGGGCGACGTTGGTATTTCATTTGCCCGCAAACCGGGAAGCGGTGCGCCAAACTCTTTTTAGGCAACGGTTACTTCCAGCACCGAACCGGCATACCGGGTGCCTTGTATTCCAGTCAAACCGAATCCGGCTTTTACAGGAGCCTTGCAAAGTATTGGCGCGACTACGACCGGCAGTTTACGCCGTACATGAAAACCCATTACCGGGGTAAGCCCACCAAACGCTACCTGCTCACCCGCGTCGCTGCAAGGAAAGCGGACAGGTTAGGTGCCTTGCTCCTGGCATCTATGAAAGGGTGAGGGGGCAATACATCGCTGCTAGTGTCAAACGTACGCGATGCCCAAAATGGATTTTTTCTTTGCTGGCATGGCGCACGTTTGGGGATAGCGGCGATGTAGTCGGCTGAAC
>CALMBD010000275.1 GCA_937861115.1 uncultured Bacteroidota bacterium
CAATCCCATGAATTAAATTCATCATTCATCATTCATCATTCATCATTCATCATTCTCCAAAACGCCATACACAGCCAATTCCCCTTTTCCGTCCTGGTCTTCTTTTCAAACCCGGCGGTGGCGGCATTTTCCGAGACAATTGATTCGTCCTGAAGGAGGATACCTGAAACGAGCAGCCACCCGCCGGGGCGGAGCATGCTGTAAAGGGCGGGCAGGGAGTCGAGTATCACGTTGCGGTTGATATTGGCCAGGATGCCGTCAAAATCGCGGCCCTGCACATCGGCCAGCGTGCCGCATCGGACGGTGACATTGGATACGCCGTTTGCCGTACAGTTTTCTGCGGTATTGCGGCGGGATTCCTCTTCGATATCAACGGCTTCCACTTCGGAGGCGCCGAGTTTGGCGGCCAGGATGGCCAGTACGCCCGTTCCGCAGCCGTAATCGAGCACTTTGGCGCCTTGGAGCGGCAGGTGTTCCATGGCTGCAATGCACTGCCAGGTGGTTTCGTGGTGACCCGTGCCGAAGGCCATTTTGGGGTTGATGAGCAGTTCATGTTTCACGCCTTTAGCCGGCTCGTGGAAATCGGCGCGTACGGCGCAGAAACTGCCGACAATCACCGGCGGGAAGTTGCTTTCCCAGATTTCGTTCCAGTTCTGGCCGGGGATAAAGGTTTTTTCCCAGGTAAACTCAAACTGTTGCTGAAGGTCGGCCAGTTGTACCTCCGCTTGGTCCTGTGCCGCGCGAGCAGGCAGGTAGGCATTCACGCCATCTTCCGAATCTTCGAAGGTGTCGAACGGCTCGTCGGCGAGGTAGGCCACGAGCATGTCGGCGGTTTCAGGGTTGGCGCGCAGGATATATTTCCAGTAATCCAAGGAATGAATGGATAGGTGAATGAAGAAATGAAGGTCGGATGCTGTTACTTTTGACCGCAAAATACATATTTTGATGTACATGGGTAAAACCGGGGCAAGGGTGGCTGGACACGCCGTATTCGCGGTGCTCAGTATCATGGCTTTGTGGTGCTGGCAGGAACGCACCCTTATCCTGGATGCGGCATTTCAAAGTTATCTGTTTATCGCCACCGGCAAACCGGCGATCATGGTGGAGCGCTTCGGCGCAACAATGGTGCAACTGCTGCCGCTCGCGGGCGTGTGGACGGGCGCGCCGTTGCAGGTCGTGTTGATGCTCTATTCGGTATCTATTGTGTTGTTTCACTGGGTATTGTTCGGTATCTGCCTGCACGGACTGAAGGACGGGAAAGCCGCGTTGGCTATCCTGTTGTTCAATGTATTGTTCGTCAGCGATTCGTTTTTCTGGATGCAGAACGAACTGCTCCAGGCCATTTCGCTGATGTTCGTCTTGTGGAGTATCTGGCACAAGGGTGTCGGCAGGGGACGTTTTGCCGTCCGGGATTATGTTTGGATCGCGGTGTTGTCGGTCACGGTTATTTACTACCACCCGCTGGTATTTTTCCCGCTGGCATTCTGCTGGCTCCACCTCTGGCTGAACGCAAGGGAGAATGCCGCAATGCCAAAGGCCCTTCCGCTCCTCGCCCTTGCCTTGCTTTTCGCGCTCATTTTTTCTTCGAAATATATATTCCGACAGCCCAATTTTTACGACCGGGGCATGACGGGACAATATGTGCGCGAATTCAACCTGTCGCCGCAGCGCCTGCTTCATTCTCAAAGCCTGCGCGATTTTATGGCACACCTCGACGACAACCTGCTCCTGCTGGTACCGCTCCTGGTGCTAATAACGGTATTTTACCTTGCTCGGAAACGCTATTGGCAGGCTGCCCTGACGCCGGCATTTGTGTTGCTCTACTGCCTGCTCATCATGCAGCGCTTCCTAGACGACGACCGCTGGTACGTCCAGGAAAGTCATTACCAGGCGCTGGCGGTATTTTTGATCGTGCCGATGGTGTGGGATATACTGCCGGGGGTTTTCCCCGGTCTGGCACACAAGTGGTCAGATGCCTTGAAGTCATCTGATCACTACTACACGGGCCTGCAACGCTGGATGCCCTTTGCCATACTGATCCTGCTGCTCATCCGGGTCGGCGGCATCTGGTCAACCGGCCACACCTATACTGCAAGGCTGGCATACGTACGTGGCCTGCTCGACAAAACAAAGGGTATGGATGGTCGCAAGTTTGTCGTCGACGAAAAGGAAACCAACCGCGTGGATCTGATGATGTATTGGGGTTTGCCCTTCGAGACCTGGCAAATGTCGGCGCTCGAATCGCCCGATTCGGTGCGGGTGCTGGCCATCAGTGCGAATCCGGACAGTCTGGCCGGGCGCCTTGCCCCCGATAGTATGGTGACGTTTTTGATGATCCCGCCGGTGGCGTTCAGGGATATGCCGGAGCGGTATTATATCATGAGAGATACCGCGCCTTACCGGCCTGTGACATTGGAGCGTCGGGCGCCCGTTCGATGAACAATTCCTTCCTTTCGTTGAAAACCATCCGCCTTTCAAAAATTTGGTTTCACCCTGATCGTTAAGTCATTTCCCGAATAAACGCCAATTATGGGATGTGTTTTCTTCCATGATGTGGCGAATCGAATCGAGGCGGATATTCGTTTTGTCGAATTATGTTTCAAGCAAGCGGTTTATTCAGGATGTTTGCAGAACAAAATTTCTTTTACCCTGTTGCCCAACCCGAATCCGACCCAAACCGTCACTGAACAAACACACATGAAAAACATCTTCCTCCTTTTCTTCCTGGCCGGCACCTTTTGCCTGTCGGCCCAGAATACCGCAACAGTATCCGGCACCCTGCGCGATGCCGCCAACGGCGAAACCCTGATCGGTGCGACGGTGGAGGCTGTCGGACTCGGTAAGGGCAACGTGAGCAACGAATACGGCTTCTATTCCCTCAGCCTGCCGGAAGGCCGCGATTCGGTCACCCTGCGCTTCAGTTACATCGGTTTTGAAACGTCTTTCAGAAAGGTCAAGCCCGTGGGGCGGATCAAACTGGACGTCTCGCTCCGCACCGCCGACGCCCTGCTCGAAGAGGTGGTGATCAAAGCCAACTCGCTGGAAGAGAAGATGAAAAGCACGGAGATGTCGGTCACGACCATCAGCACCAAGGAGGCCAAACTGCTGCCGGCCCTGTTCGGCGAGGTCGATATTATCAAGATACTGCAACTCAAACCGGGCATCACGGCAGGCTCTGAAGGCACAACGGGCATTTTTGTGCGCGGCGGCGGTTCCGACCAGAACCTGATCGTACTCGACGAGGCTGTGGTGTACAACGCCAACCACCTGTTCGGGTTCTTCAGCACCTTCAACTCCGACGCAGTGAAGGACGTCAAGGTGTACAAAGGCGGATTCCCGGCCCAATACGGCGGCCGCCTGTCGTCGGTAATCGATGTACGCATGAAGGAGGGCAACAACCAGCAATTCAGCGGCGCGGGCGGTCTGGGGCTCATCGCCAGCCGCCTGACGCTCGAGGGGCCGATCCAGAAGGACAAATCGTCGTTCATCGTGAGCGGCCGGCGAACCTATGCCGACCTGATCACCCGCGGTATAAACAATGCCAACGAGAACACACCAGATTATAACCCCATTCCGGATTACTATTTCTACGACCTCAATACAAAGGTCAATTTCACCTTGTCGGAAAAAGACCGGTTGTACCTGAGCGGCTACTTTGGCCGCGATGTGTTTACGTTCAAGGACGAGACCTTTGATTTCAAGTTTGACTGGGGCAATACTACCGGCACTGCGCGCTGGAACCACGTATTCGGCCCGAAACTCTTTTCCAACACCACCTTTACGTTTTCGGATTACCGCTACCGCATCCAAAATCAACTGCAGGGCTTCTATTTCAACCTCGGCTCCAATGTCAAGGACGCCAACCTGAAGGTGGATTTTTATTACCAGCCCTCCAACAAACACACCGTGCGCTTCGGCGCCAACGCCACCTACCACGATTTTGTCGTCGGTCGCCTGAAGGCGGGCAGCGACGACGGCGAGGTGAGTTTCGAGGCAGGCCAAAAGTTCGACGGTACGGAATTCGGCCTGTATGCCAACGACGAATGGGCCGTTACCGACCGGTTCAAACTCAGTTATGGCGGTCGTTTTTCGGCCTGGCAAAACAATCCCGCCGCCTACTTCAATTTTGAACCCCGCGTGGCTGCCAATTTTGCCGTGACCGATAAATGGTCGCTGAAAGGCTCCTACACACGTATGAACCAATACGTGCACCTGCTCGCCAGCAGCGGGCTGTCGTTGCCCACCGATATCTGGTACCCGAGTACGGAAGGGGTGAAGCCCGAGGTGAGCGACCAGGTAGCACTGGGTACCTCGTACCTTATCGGCGGAAAAGTGCTCGTCACCTGGGAAGCCTGGTACAAGTGGCTGCAGAACCAGCTGGACTTCAAGGACGGCGCCGAACTGTTCGGCAACGATGCGCTCGAAGGCGAACTGACTACGGGCCGGGGTTATGCCTTTAGTCCTCTTGAGATCGAGATCGAGAAAAAAGACGGCAAACTCACCGGCTGGATCGGCTATACGCTGGCCTGGACCCGGCGCGGCAATTTCCCCGACATCAACGGCGGCGCCAATTTTCCCCCGCGGTTCGATACCCGGCACAACCTGAGTGTGGTCGCGCTGTGGGAACTCAGCCGCCGCCTGTCGATCACTGCGACGTGGGTGTACACCTCCGGTTATACGGCCTGGCTGCCGGGAGGGCGTTTCAGTTTTCAGGATATTCCAGGCGGGCAATTGCAACCCCTGGTGCCCATCTACGGCGATCGCAATACCTATCGTTACCCGGCCTACATGCGCGCCGACCTGGGTGTGGTGTGGAAATGGTGGGGCCGTCATACCGAAAATGACCTGACCCTGAGCATCTACAACGTAACCGACCGCCGCAATCCCTACTTTATCTATATCGACTTCGACTCGGTGGAAACACCCATCGGCGATGCGCCTACGCGGATCTATGCCAAACAGGTGTCACTCTTCCCGATACTGCCAAGTATTACGTGGAATTTTAAATTTTAATCATTCATCATTCATCATTCATCATTTCCCATTCATCATTCCAATAATCCATTCCGGATATGAAAAACAATATTTTAAACTATATCCTTCCTTTTGTGGTCGTTGCTTTTGTCACCGCCTGCAATCTCTCCAAGGAAGTCGACATCAACCTGCCGGAATACGACGGCCAGCCGGTTGTGGAATGTTACCTGGAGCCGGGGAAACCGTTCCGGCTGCTGCTCACCCGCAGTTACGGCTTTTTTGACCCGTTTGGACTGGATTCCAGTTTTTTTCAGAACGTTTTGTTCCAGGACGCCGTGGTGACCATCAGTTACGACGGACAAACGGATACCCTCTACAACAATTTTTCCTTCGACCCCGGTCCGCTGAAAATATTCAATTACACCGGGTTGAATTTCGTGCCGGCCACACCGGGCGTCAACTATACGCTGAATATTACGCTGCCGGACAACGGCGGCGACATAACCGGCAGCACGATCATGCTTCCGCTGATCCCGATTGACAGCGCCGTGGTGGAATTCAGTCCGGACATCGACACACTCGCGCGGGTGCTGACCTACCTGACCGACGACCCGGCAACGCGCAACTATTTCCGTCGCCTGCTCAATTACAATTCGCTCGACAGCGTACCTGAGCAGGACTTTCTGGCCGACGACCGCATCCTGACCAGTACCAAACTGGCATTCGGAACGGGATACGAACTTTCTGTAGGCGATACGGTCTACAACACGGTATGCCATATCACGAAAGATTACTACGACTACTACGAGAGCGTGCAACTCGCGATTTTCGGCAATCTCAATCCCTTCGCACAACCCTCGCCGATCAAGAGTAACGTGCGCGGCTCCGCCAACCCGCTTGGTATTTTTACCTGCCTGGTGTACGACCGCGATACCACGGTGGTGCGCAAGTAAAATGAAAAACGCCGCGTTCTGTGGGATAGAACGCGGCGTTTGGCAGTTTTCAAACGGATATGCAGTACGGCTTTTAAGGCCTTTTGACGGCCCGGGCGCCCGGTTTGGCGACCGGTTTTTCTGTTTGTACGGTTTGGGCTTTTCCTGCCTGAGCACCGGCATCGTCGGTGGTGGTCAGGTACAGTGCAGCGGCAAGACCGAGGTGAAGTGCGATAGCGAGCACCAGAGCGTTGCGGCGGCTGCGCCGCTCATTTCTTTCGGCGTGGTAATGCATAGGGAGAAATTTTTTGGTTCAATGAAAGGAGTATCGCTGTTGAAACGAATCGTTTGGAGGAATTAGTTTCATGAAAACGGTAAATATTTGTTAAAAAAATCATAATATCGATGGGGCGGAATGATGCTCCCGGGCCTTCCACCTGCGAAAAATCATCGCCAGACATGAGGCGCGTTAGTGAATAAGCGGTCGGGGCAGGCACATCTTTTCGGGCAAAAGTTAAGTCAAACCTCAGCCGGTTCGGATAATGGAACTTCCTTTTACACTCGAACAGTTCATGCAGGTATTCCGGGATTATAACCTCCGGGTGTTTCCTGCCCAGATCATCCTTATGGTGCTCGCAGGAATCATTATTGCCCTGTCATTTTTTAAAATATCCCATTCGGACAGGATGATATCGGGCATGCTGTCCGTTTTGTGGCTCTGGATGGGTATTGTCTACCATTGGGGATATTTTTCCGGGATCAACAAGGCGGCATATCTCTTCGGCGGACTCTTCGTTTTTCAGGGCGCCTTGTTTCTGTTTACAGGTCTTTTTCACAATGCATTGATATTCAAGTATAAAAACGACCTGAAAGGGTGGGTGGGCGTCGCATTGCTGTTCTACGCGCTTGTTATTTATCCTGTGCTCGGCCATGCACTCGGCCACAGATATCCCGCTTCGCCGACCTTCGGATTGCCTTGTCCCACGACCATTTTTACTTTCGGCATATTGCTCTGGGTGGATAGGCGACCGCCCTTTTACCTGTTGATCATCCCCTTGTTATGGGCGCTTGTCGGTTCGTCTGCCGCCCTGAATCTTGGAATACGGGAAGACTTTGGTCTGCCGCTCGCCGGTCTGGCAACGGTTTGGCTGAGATGGCGGCATCGCAGCGACGGTTGAGGGCGCCGTCTTGCCACAATTGCACCTTGTCCGGCGCGGGGATTTGGCCACTCCGCTCAGTTGAAATACCTTCGCGGCGAAAATATTTCAGGGATGACGCAAAACGACGATTTCGAGAAGAGTTACGCACTGCACGAACAGCATTTTTTTAAGTACAGCAAAGGTGGCGACCGCGAACGGATCGCGCAGAACTGGTTCCGGGAAGGTACCATCGGGTACGTGCAGGCACAACAGCGCAACGGCGTGTCCGATCCACTGCTGGCGGCTTTTCCCGGCGCGGCCTGGGTGACGGTCGGCGACGGGCGTTACGGCGGCGATGCGCATTACCTCGCGTCGAAAGGCGCAAAGGCGCTGGCGACGGATATTTCCGATGCCTTGCTGCGCGAAGGCCTGGAGATGGGTTTTATCCCGGCCTACAGCCGCGAAAATGCCGAGGCGCTTTCTTTTGGCGACAACAGTTGCGATTTTGTGCTCTGCAAAGAATCGTACCACCATTTTCCGCGCCCGATGAAAGCCCTGTACGAGATGTTGCGTGTAGCCCGGAAGGGCGTGGTGCTGCTCGAGCCGGTGGATCACTATGTTTTTACCAACTTCTTCCAGGCGTTTTTCAGAAACATCCTTGTGGCAATCAATGCCCTGGGGGTGTTTAAACTGTTTTTTGGCAGGGAAATAAAACGGCATACCTACGAAGAGGTCGGCAATTACGTCTATAAAGTGTCGGAACGGGAAATGGAAAAAGTGGCGCTGGGTCTGAATTACCCTTATGTTGCCTTTAAAGGGATCAATATTTACCACAAAAACGGCGCAGACGAGATACCTGTCGCGGCGTTTTCCATGGCAAAACTGGAAGTGAATATCATGACGGGGCTGCTGAACCTGCTGAGTTTTCTCAAGTTAACCAGTCCGCAACTGCTTGCCGTAATCATCCTCAAAGAGGAGCCCGGCGCGGCTTGTCTGGACGAACTGAAAAGCGCCGGCTACCGGATCGTTAAACTGCCGCGCAATCCCTATTGGTAATCAAACGTCGAGCAATCCTTCCGGCAGGTCGGTGAATACCTTTTTGGCGCGCTCGTCGATGGCGGTGATAAACTGTTCGTTCAGCGGAATCAGCACCTCGCGGTTGCGGTATTGCAGGAACGCCATTTCCTGTTGCGGCATATCGAGCACTTCATCGATCCTGCCTACCTCGCCCGCTGTCTTGTCCACCAGCAGGAAGCCTTCCAGATGGCCGTATTCAAGTGTTTCTTCTTCCACATCGAGTTCCCGCTCCCGGTCGGGAATAAGGTCCTGCTCGCGCAGCGATACTTCGCGCGACTGGAGCATGTACGCCGCCTCCCGGCTGTCGACGTCTTCGAGTTTCAGGATCATTTCCCCTTTGCCCCGGATATTGTCGACGAAGTACGGGACTTTGGCGCCTTTGACGTCGATGAAGATGCGTTCGTTTTTCAGAAAATCTTCGAGATACCGCTCTTCTATGATCAGTTTCAGTTCGCCGCCGATACCGTGTGTCTTTTTGGTATAGCCAATGGTGACGTAATTGATTTCGGGCATAATTAATTGAATTCCAGTATGCTTTGTCGGAGAATATACCCTTTTTCTGCTTTTTCTTCCCAGGGTTTTGTTTCGCAGTCGGCAGGCGGCGGGATCTGGTTGCAGTATTGCGAGTCGAGTATCCATTGTTCGCGCCACACCACACCGATGTTTTTGGCGTACCGCACCCGGGAGTAGCGGCGTTCGATGATATTGATGTCGTCGGCCTCGGTCACGAGCAGGGTGGAGTCGAAGGTGAAAGCGTCGATATGTGCAGGTATGTCGATGGAGTCCACCTCATAGTGCCAGTTGGTAAAGGGTCTGATGCGCTCGCCGGCGATTTCGATTTCGCGGTTTTGATCGATCCAGATATTGCCGTCCCATTCGCTGCGGCGGTCCATCGGAAAAACAAGTTTCAAAAAACGCAGGTTGTTTTCCGTTCGGATAGCCTGACCTGCGCTTCTGGATGCCGTGCCGATACTGGTCAATATCCAGGGGTCGGTATCGCTGCTGCGCTCAAAGCGTTCGATAGTATAGAGCAGATCGCCCGTCTGGTCGCGCAGCGTATCGCCGATGACTTCCCTGACATAGGTTCGGGAGGAGTCGCGCACGATGCCGCCGCCTGCGGCAAAATCGTACACGATACTATCCACGCTGTAAATAATATACTTGCCCGTTTCAAGAGGAAAGTAAGCGTATTGTTCGGCAGCATCGTCTGCCGGCTGGAAGGTTACACGATCGCTGCACGCACTGATTGTCAATACAATGCAGACTAAATACATCGGAAATAAACGAAAATGTCGTAAAATTGATCCCATTACGGAGGCAAAGGTAACGACAAGCCTTCACATGCCCTCATGTCAAATTTTCCACGCTCCCCGGCAGCGAAGCGACCGGGATGTGAGTCTGGTTCTAAAATCGTCTCCATATGAAAAGCCAACTATTTGCTCTGCTGCTGCTTGTTTGTACCGTTCAAAAGGTGTCCGCTCAATCTCAATGTATGCCTTCCAATGACTGTAACGAGGCGCCGCTGTTTTGCGGATTTTTTATCGACCAATACTGGGGTTCCACTGCATTGACTTCCCTCCCGGCTTTTTTACCTGATTTTTGCGGCTCACAGGAAATCCCGCAATACTTCCGGGTCTTTGCCTGCTCCTGGGAACTGGACATGGTGATAGAGCCAACCAATTGTCTCTTTGGTAATGGTATCCAGATCGCCTTATACGACTCTTGCATGGGCAATGTGATTGCATGTGACCCCGGACAGATCGGCGGTGCAGGCCTTTCCCTGCACCTGAACGCACCTACGGTGCCGAATACGGAATACCTGGTTATGATTGACGGTTATGCCGGCGACATATGCGATTTTCATATTACAGTAAATTCTGGACTGGATATGGCGTTTCCCGGAAGCGGAGGCAATCAACAGGGCCAGGACGGTTATATTGAATTTGAGGTACTTCCCTGTGGCCCGGCGCAACTTACGGCACACCTTCCGACTTGCCTCGGAGGCGGAGGGTCGGGAGGGTGTAGTGTCTCCTGGGAAACCAGCCTTGTTACCAATGATTGTATTTCATTCGATTGGAATCTGCCGCCGGGAGTACAAATTGTAAGCGATGACCCCAATGCATCGACGATTACGATACAGTTAACCCAGCCTGTAGTAGATGGAGTCGTTTCGGTTTCCACCTCGGTATCAAACTGTGGCGAGGTATGTCCCACCTGTCTGGATGGCATCGGGTGTTTAAGTGGTACCATACCGCCGATTACCATTTCGTCGGATTCGTCTACCTATACCTACCGCCCCTGCCAATCGGCACCCAGTTATTGTATCAATACTTTGGATGGTGCAACCATTTCGACCTTATGTACCTTCAGTGGATTTGGCTGGCTGGATCAGTTGCAGCCCAACTTTTCGGGTCAAAACGACTTCTGCTTCCCGGTGGATAATCCAAACCTGTACGAATTCAGCGCCTGTGAGAATAATATTACACTCAATCTGACAGTCAGTAACTGTGAGCATGGTCGCGGCCTTGAATTTGCCGTTATGCATGGCTTCAATTGCGATTATTTTGAGCAAATGGGTAGTTGTGTCACGATCAAGGAAAACAAGAGCGGCCAATTGACTTTTCCCAACCTGTATCCCGGACAGCCGATTTACCTCGTCGTCGACGGGCTTGATTTTGATGCCTGCGAATTTCATGTCGAAGTTGCCGACGGCAATAATGTGGCGGCTCCGGTCTCCCTGGAAACCAGTTGCCAACCGGAAATCACTGCACCGGTATCGGCGATTTGCACAGGCGGAACCTATACCTTCAGTATTCAGGGTATATCGGGCACAGGATGTCCGATTACGGGTTGGAGTGGTGTGTTTAACAGTTGCGCTCCGCCACTGGGTGCTTGTCAACTATTCGATTCAATGGTTGTCAACTGGACGTTGCCATCCTTTTTACACGTGATAGGAAGTAGCGCAGGTGCGCAAATAACAGTTTGGGTCGATAGCACCTTTGCCGGTGTTGATACACTGTTCAATGCAATGATAAATGCTGATATTCTGTCAGTGGCTACGCCGACCGGGACGATCGACGGGTTTTGCGGCTGCAGCAATTTCAGTAAACAGTTTGAAGCGGAAATCACGGTGGATTTTGTTTCAGAAGTAAATGAAATCCCGCTAAAACTGGATTGTACTCAACCCTGCAAAACCTATAACGGTGTGACTTATTGCGACCCGGGGGAGTATAACCTGTCGCAGACGGGCTGTGTTACCAACAAACTTGTGGTAACAAAAGACCCGTTGCCTGTTGTCTCAGCGCCTTCAATCCAGCAAAATGGAAACGACTATACGGTATCCTTTGATATTACGCCTTCGGCGGGCAGTGTTGTGACCGGAGGTCAGGGGACGCTACAAAACGGCACTTTCGTTTCCATGCCCATTGCCTGCGGTGTGCCCTATAGTTTTGAGGTAAACACCGCTGCCTGTAGTCAGCCCGTTGCCGGCGCTGCGCTATGCTACTTACCACCCGACTGCACCAATTTCAACCTGCCGGCTCCACTTGGCGACAGTTGCCACGAGGCGCCGCTGTTGTGCGGAAACTTCCTGGACGGGTATTGCAGTTCCACAGCGGGTTTGCTGCCCGACCAGCCGGCTTATTTGACATCGCCCCTGCCGGATTTTGAAAACAACGGCTGGTTGCGGTTTTCACCTTGTGAGGATTCCATCGCAATCGATTTTCAGGTATTTGACTGCCAGACCGGCAATGAATTGGGTTTTTTCCTGTTGTCGGGCGACTGTGATACCATGACACCGTTGGCCTTTGTTGCTGCAGTGGACGGTGGTATGACCAGCATGAACGTCGGCGGACTGACACCGGGGGAGGTGTATTACCTGGTTATCGACGGCTTCTATGGCGCGGAGTGCAAATTCCAGACGCATGTTGTCAGCGGTATCGGCACCGCGTTGCCCGGAGCGGCTACCTGTGATTGTACAGACGGATATATCGATGGACCGGATGATCTGTGTCCGGCCGATATTGCCGTGTATACCCTGATTGACCCGGTATGCACCATCACCTCCGGACCGCCGATTGGCGGCAACGGTATCTTTTGCCCGCCCCCTCCGGAGGCCTGCCCGTCAACTGCCAAGGATTCGGTCGTGTTGCACTGGGTTATCCCGTCATTCATGAGTTTTCTGAGCGATAGTATCAACGTAAATAGCATTACGGTTCAGGTGGATAGCAGCCTGCTGGGTATTGATACGGTACTCATGGGTACGGTATCCGTGTACTGGGAACATATTCCTTTGCCGGGTGTCGATACGGCTGCGGTGGATACGAACGCGTTCTGCAGTTGCACCGGGATTGCCTGTTTTCCTATATTCCAGTCTAAAGACGTAACGGTACACCACGATGTGGATTATGAGTACGGCGTATTGAGTTGTAATGCCCCTTGTTATTTCTACAACGGACAGCAATACTGCCAGCCGGGCAATTATCTGGTATCTCAAACGAATTGCCTGACGCAGTACCTGATTTTGGTCGATAATTTCTCCATACCCAATATCTCTGCCGGGAGTGATCAAACTATATGCCTTGGGGATAACGCTACTATTGGGGGCAATCCTTCGTCCGGCCCTTTATTTGCGTATAGCTGGAGCAATGGCGGCAATTCTCCTCAAATTAATGTTGCCCCTCAGGTCACTACGACCTATTTTCTAACGGTCACGAATACGTTCAACGGGTGTACGGCGACCGATAACGTAACGGTTTTTGTAATACCGCCCATTATTTCATCCATCCAGCCAACTGTTACCATTTGTGAAGGCGACTGTATACTATTTGGCGGTGAGATTATTTGCCCTGTCTCCAGCGGCGTTTATACCGCAGTACTGACTTCCTGGCTCGGGTGCGATTCCATTGTTAAACAGACCATTATCCTGCAACCGCCCGCTGTGAACAATCTGGGTATTGTAGGCACGTTGACATGCGCGCAGCCGTGTGTGACATTCAATGGCCAACAATACTGCCAGCCGGGAACCTACTCTGTGACAGGGAACTGCGAGATACAGGAGTTCCAGATTGCGGAGGATTTAGCCATACCGACGGTACAACTGGGCGTGGTAGATACGTTGACGTGTGCGCAACCGTGTGTGACGTTTGGCGGCCAACAATACTGCCAGCCGGGAACCTACTCTGTGACAGGGAACTGCGAGATACAGGAGTTCCAGATTGCGGAGGATTTAGCAATACCGACGGTACAACTGGGCGTGGTGGGCACTTTGACGTGCGCACAGCCGTGTGTGACCTTCAATGGTCAGGAATACTGCCAGCCGGGAACCTACTCTGTGACAGGGAACTGCGAGATACAGGAGTTCCAGATTGCGGAGGATTTATCCATACCGACGGTTCAACTGGGCGTGGTGGGCACTTTGACGTGCGCGCAGCCGTGTGTGACCTTCAATGGCCAGGAATATTGCCAGTCCGGCACCTACTCTGTGACTAACAATTGCGAAATAC
>CALMBD010000276.1 GCA_937861115.1 uncultured Bacteroidota bacterium
GTTCGACGTATCGGCATCCATCCATATGCCCCCGTCCAGTTGTAACGCGGTAACCTTTTTCTTGCCGGGGATCGTAACGACAGCCAGTCCGGGGTTGGCCTGCCAGATCACGGGGGTCTGGTGAAAACGCGCTGAAGTACCATCGCTGAATGTGGCCTCGATGGTAACCGGGGCAGCCATGCCGCCTATATTGGCAATAGTTATGGTGGTAGCAGACCTTGATTGTTCCACTCGCTGAATGGCCACATCAATGTAGTGGGGAGAAAAGAACCAGTTGTCCCAGAACCAGTTTAAATCCTTTTCCGATACCTGATTGAAAGTATTGAAGAAGTCCCACGGTATGGGGTGCCTGCCATGCCATCGATCCATATAGACATGCAGGCATTTTTTAAACAGCGCATCTCCCAGCATATCCTTCAGGGCGAGATACCCCAGCGAGGCTTTGCCGTACTCATTGGTAAAAAAGCCCAGGCCAGTGAGGGCATTCCCCGGCGTAATGATGGGAATATCTCCATCGGCCGACGGGTTACTGATCCATTCCCTGACCCTGAATTGTTTGTAAAAATCTTCAGCCTTTTCCACGCCCATATCTGCGGTCCCGATCAATAATTCCAGGGTAGTAGCCCAGCCTTCATCCATGAAACCATAGCGCGTTTCGTTGGTGCCCATGTAAAAGGGCATGTAGGTGTGCGCAATTTCATGCTCGGCCACAAATCTTGAAAAAACGGAATTTTCGTAGGATTCATCATTGGCCATCATGGGGTATTCCATGCCGGCAAAGCCCTGAAAAACAGTAGTCTTTTCATACGGGTAGGGAACGCCCGGCCAGTTGTGCGACAGCCAGTCCACAGCATGCCGGCCGTATGATACCATGCTCCGATAGTCGGCGGCAGCGTCTGAATAGGCCGCCTGTACGCTCACCCTTCTGTTCGTCGCGTCGTCTGTCACCACGCTGGCAGCATCCCAGAGGTAATGGTCGCTGAGTCCAAAAGCCATATCCGGGATATTTGCAGCCTTGAACTGCCAACTGTTGATGTCGTTTTGTGTGGTGACCATTTGCCTGTCGAGGTCTTCTTTGGTGACCACCTGAATCGTTTGATCGGAAGTGAAGGACTGCCTGAACCGTTGCAAAATGTCGGGTTGCAGCAACTGCTCCGGCTGCTGAAGCGTGCCGGTCCCCCAGACAACGTAATTTTTAGGCACCCGGACCGTAACAGAATAGTCGTTGAAATCGCTGTAAAACTCGTGCGTGTCCATAAAATTCATGTCGTCCCATCCGTTCACATCATCGTATACGGCAATCCGCGGATAGAAATATGCCAGAAAATAGGTGGTCGAGTCGATCATGCCCTCGCGATTGCTCAGCAGGGAGATGGCGTAATGCCATTTAAAAGAAATTTCCATGGAATCATGCGGCGCCAGGGGTTCGGGCAAGTGAAAGGGCTGTGTCGTGAAAAGGTATGGATTATCGACCCATTTCGCTTCGGCGCCATTAAAGGTAACGCCATCGATATGCACGCCGTCATTCAGGTAATCGGCAACCGCACCAAAGTTCCGGGGAGCGCCGGGTTTGTGAATATTTAAAAACAGTTTCACCATAACGTCGCCCAGGGTATCAGGACTGTTGTTCACATAGGTGATGGTTTCTTCGCCCCTGATCGTCCGGTCGGGAGGCAGGGCAGTTACGGTAATGGAGTAGCGACCGTGGTTTTGCCAGTAGTTTTTTCCGGGCAATCCATCCGGCGAACGTGTGCCTTTTTTAAACGCCGCAGTTACGTCGCGCGGCATGTAAAGCCGCTGTGCAGCCGCCGGGAACAAAAAGGCAAGGGTCAGACAGGTAGTAATTACAGATCGTAGCATAAAACGGGTTTGAAGTGAAGGGCATGCATCCTGGCCAAATTTGCCGGGAAACGGAATCGGTTTTGCTGTAAAGATGAAAATTTTGCCCGGGTTTTGTCTGTCCAACTGTCACCATTCAACAGGCCACAGCGTAATTACCCGTTGTTGCGTTCATACCTGAACGCATTCCTTTGTTCGTCGTCAACCCTGCAATTTCGCACTTGTCAGTCACTTATAAAGAAAAACGACATCATGAAAAATTACGCCATTCTGCTTCTGATGCTTACAACGCTGGCTTCCTGCGATTTTCCGGAGCATTATTTCAGCCCTGTACCGGAATGTAATGCGGGAGCCCCAAACCGGGACAAAGGGGATGAATTAACAGAAGCCAGTCAAAAGTTGCTGATAAAAAAGATAAGTAAGAACAAACCGGAAGACTACCGCTATTTTTTTAAAACATTTGTGGAGGAAGGCGACAACACCTATATGATTACAAACTTCAGAAATAAGGAATCCTGCTTCGACGTGAAAATACTGGTAGAGAACTGGGATAAATTGATCGGTATGAGACGGACCAACGGCCGGTCATATCCAGAGGAACTATTTGATTTGAAATGGGTTGTTGAGTTGAGAAACGGCAATGAAGAGGTTATATATAAAGATATGCACAGGATAATTGATTAAAAGGTGCTGTGCGACTTTTCCGGAATCCTGAAACAACCGGTTCACCTGAAATCAACAAGAAAACATGTCAACCCTCCGCTCCTCCTCCCCTATTCCCGCCCGCTCCTGGTACATTGCGCTTGGTACGACGGCTCTGCTGCTTGCTGCCGCATTTATCATGGCCCGGACCACGGTCGACCGAAATTTTTTCAGTTTTTCTCCGCCTTCGACGCCTGATAACCCTGCACCGCCGGCTGATGTGCTGGATCAGGTCGGTGCACTCCGGCTTTATCAGACCTTTTACACGGCCTGGGCAACCATGATACTACTGTTCCCTGCCCTGATCTGGTTCTTTTTCCGAAAACAATCGGAAACCGCCGCCCGGCGATGGTTGCTGTTCTGGACAGTAAGTTATGTGGCCTTTTTGGTGCATCTGTACTGGGCGCTATTCATCTGTCGGCGCCGGGTATCATAGCAAGACATCTTTCCTGCGGTCGTCTGTCACTGCAAGGCAATTACCTGCGATTTATCTCAATCGGGGCAGGATACCTGCGATAATGTAATATCCCGTCATTACCAGTCTTTCAAAATTCCGATAATGCTCGAATTACGGAAATCTGGTATAATTTTACCCGCGCACACCAAACACATCACACATGATGACGAGATTTTTACTCGCCCTGCTACTCTGCCTGTTTGCGCCAGCCCTGTTCGCGCAAGTTTTCATCAACGAAGTCTCTGCGGCCAACATGAACGGCCTTTTGGATAGTGACGGCGACCGGGAAGACTGGGTCGAGCTGTACAACAGCGGCCCCGCAGCCGTAAATATCGGAGGCTGGTTTTTGAGCGACAACCCCAACAAACCCCAGAAATGGACCATACCGAACGGACAAACCATACCGGCAGGCGGGTTTCGCGTCATATATTGCTCCGGCAAGGACAAGGTTGTCGGAACCAACGTACATACCAATTTTAAGATAACCCAGACAAAGGGCGAATCCGTTATCCTGACCCAGACGAACGGCACAACAGTCGACAGTTACACCTTTACCATTCCGAACCAGGCCAACCACAGTTATGGTCGTTCGCCCAACGGCGGAGCGACCTGGAAAATTTTTGCATCGCCAACCCCTGGCGCCACAAACAATACGACCTCCTATCAGGCGTATGCGCCGGCCGTGGCGGCCAGCCTGAATGCCGGTTTTTATCCAGGCAGTGTCATGGTGAGCCTGAGTACCGGCGCCGGCTTCGATATCCGCTATACCACAAACGGGAGCGAGCCCACTACCACTTCCCCACTCTATTCCGTGCCGGTAAATATCGCCGCAACCACCGTATTGAAAGCGCGCGCCTTCAGTTCGAATACTCAGATCCTGCCGGGATTTGTCACGGCAAATACCTATTTTATAAACGTAAACCATACGGTTCCGGTTCTTTCCATTGCAGGCGACAATATCCAAACCCTGCTGGGCGGCTCTCAGATACGCCCTTTCGGTTCCTTTGAATATTTTGAAAACAATGTACTTAAAGACGAGGCGTACGGCGAGTTCAACAAACACGGCAACGACTCCTGGGCGTATCAGCAGCGCGGGGTCGACTGGATCACACGCGACCAAATGGGTTACAAGGATGAACTGAAACACAAGTTTTTCAAGGAAAAAAACCGAACCAAGTTTCAGCGGCTTATCCTTAAAGCAGCAGCCAACGACAACTACCCTTCCTCTAACGGTGGCGCCCATATCCGCGATTCATACGTACATACACTTGCCCTGGATGGCGGCATGGACCTCGACGTCCGGACGCACCGGTCCTGTGTCATGTACGTCAATGGTCAATACTGGGGCGTATACGACATACGGGAAAAGGTGGATGATGCCGATTATACTTCTTATTACTATGATCAGGACGAACCGGACATTGACTATATTAAAACCTGGGGCGCCACCTGGACTGAATACGGCACATCGACAGCATGGTATGCCCTGAAGGGTTTTATTCTCGGCAATAACATGGCTATTCCGGCGAACTACGACTATGTCCAGCAACAGTTCGACCTCCTGAGCCTGGTGGATTATATCATTATCAACCAACACAGTGTTTGCAAGGACTGGCTGAACTGGAATACGTCATGGTGGCGCGGACGCAACCCCGACGGCACCGCGACACGCTGGCGCTACGCGCTTTGGGATATGGATGCGACGTTCGGGCATTACATCAATTATACCGGCATCCCGAATACCGGACCCACAGCCGCTCCCTGTGATGTCGAACAAATCTCCAACACCGGCGATCCGCAGAACCACATCGATATCATGGTGGCACTGCTTGCCAATCCCGAATTCAAGGCCTTGTATGTTAACCGGTATGCCGATTTGCTCAATACTTCGCTTTCCTGTGACTACATGAACGCGTTACTGGATTCCATGACCAGTGTCATAGCCCCCGAAATGGCCCAGCATTGCGCGCGCTGGGGCGGATCAGTGGGTATATGGAACCAAAATGTCAGTGCCCTCCACGATTTTATCAACACCCGGTGCCAGGTGCTCGATCAAAGTATCGTCGGTTGCTACGATGTAACGGGCCCCTTTGGGCTGACGGTAAAAATCTCTCCGGCTGCATCGCCCAACCAGGTCATGGTAAATACCATTACCCCTGCCAGTTATCCGTTTGCAGGCGATTATTTCGGCGATGTCAATATAGACCTTGTCGCCAAACCGGCGCCCGGCTGGCAGTTCGACCACTGGGAAATCAGCGGCAACACCTTTGGCCCCAACCAGAATACGGCGGCTATCTCGATGGCCTTTCAAACTACCGGTATGGCCACTGCCTTTTTTGTCCCCCTGGGGCCCTGTACGGAGCCGACAGACCTGGCTATTTCCGGCTCGCCTACCGCAACCTCCATGACTTGGAACGGCCCGTTATCCGCCGGCAGTTATCAGATCCAGTACCGGAAAGCAGGTGATCCGATATGGCTGGAGGTTACCACAACCCAGAACTCCTGGAATGTGGATACACTGCCCGGCTGCAATAATTACGAAGTACAAATCCAGTCCGTCTGTCCGCAAGGCAGCAGTGCTTTTGTCGACTTTGCCTTCAGCACTCCCGACCACCTGGCAGGTTTCGACGTATCCGACGCCGTACTGTGCAATACGGACATTGCTGTGCTCGATGCCACTTTTCCCAACGCAAATTACCAGTGGGACGACAGCAGCAACGCGCCGACCCGCAGCGTGAACAGTCCGGGAAAATATTGGGTCACGGTCGAACTGAATGGCTGTTCAAGAACCGACACGGTGCTCGTATCGCAGATCAATGCGACGGCCTCCATTCAGGCCGTGTTGTGTCCCGGTGAAACAATCGTGGTTGGCGGGGAAACATTTGGCGCGCAAAACCCTGACGGACAAGTAATTCTGCAAAATATGGCCTCGGGCGGATGCGACAGTATCATAAATGTCAGCCTTGAAATTCTGGCCGTTAGCCAGAACCAGCTGTTTCAAACCAGTTGCGATCCTGCTTCTGTTGGTGTGGACACCTTGTTCCTGACCAATCTGGCGGGTTGCGACAGCCTGGTTATCACGACAACCAGCCTCGCGTTTTTTAGCCAGACCATGCTAACGGCAGCCTCCTGCAACCCCAGCGAGGTCGGGGTGGACACCGTCATACTGGTCAATCAGTTTGGCTGCGACAGTCTGGTCATCACCTCCACATCTTTCGATGCAGCAGCAGTTTCCGTAACCCCGTTATTTACGCAAAACTGCAACCCTGCTGCCGTCGGGGTCGACACCGTTTTCCTGACCAGTGCGGCGGGTTGCGACAGCCTGGTCATTACCACAACGACACTCGCGCCGTTTAGCCAGACCATGCTGGCCGCCACCTCCTGCAACCCCGGTTTGATTGGGGTGGATACTCTGATACTGGTCAATCAGTTTGGCTGCGACAGTCTGGTCATCACCACCACGGCATTCGACGCCACGGCCATTCCCGTCACGCCGCTGTTTGTCAAGAACTGCGAGTCGGCAGCCGTCGTAGACGTTGGTGGTCGCCGTACCAGTGCG
>CALMBD010000277.1 GCA_937861115.1 uncultured Bacteroidota bacterium
AATCAGCCTGTAACCCGGTGAATTGGGGTGCAGGTTGAGATCGGTAGGCGGATCGAGTACGTAGTGGCGGTAATCTTCCGGGTCGTGACCGCCGTAGTAGGTCCAGAAGCCATAGCCGTACGTCCCGTGGATATACCGGGCCTCATTGGCCGGTTTGTTCTCTCCCATGATCAGCACAGTGGGCTTAATATATTTTTTCTGAAATGCAGTGGCCTGGCCCATGAACCCCTTCACTGTGCGGGTGTGGCACTGGGTAAGCATGGTAGGCACGGGGTCCCACTTGGCAGAGAAATCAAAAAGGTTGAAATAGTCCTGTTCGGGAATGACCCTGCGTCCGGCCACCTCGCTGTTGTCGATCGTAGAGTGCTCATAGATACCCGGATCGGTGATGATCTGGAAGCCCTGGAAGGCAAATGTTTTGGAGTAGTCGAGTTTGTTCTGACAGTTGGGGTCGATCGGGTCGCCGTCGAATACCGATGCACAGATGTCGGTGCCTTCGGCGGCAAGGGCTATATCATAGGTGTCGGTGGCGGAACACATGGCAAACATGAATCCGCCGCCGGCAACATATTCCGATATTTTTTTGGCGACGGCCAGTTTCAGTTCGCTCACTTTGGCAAAGCCGTTTTCCCGGGCGAGGTTTTCCATCATGCGCACGTGTTCGCGGTACCAGGGCTGGCTGCTGTTGCTCGCATAGAACTTTCCGAACATGCCCGTAAAATCCTCGTGGTGAAGGTGCAGCCAGTCGTATTCCGACAATTTGCCTTGCAGCACTTCAGTATCGTAGATAACGTCGTAAGGAATCTCGGCATAGGTCAGCACAAGTGTCACGGCGTCGTCCCAGGGTTGAATAACCTCTCCTTTTTCATTTTTATCCGGGGAATACACGGCAATTTTAGGCGCTTTTTCAAGTTTGATGACGTCCATATTCACTTCCGGGTTGAGGATATCTTCCCGGATCTTTTCAAACTGTGCGTCGGCGAGTATTTCAAAACTTACATCGCGTGTTTTACACTCCTTTTCAAAAGTGGGCGTATAGACAAAGGCAAAACTCCCACCCCGGTAGTTCAGCAGCCAGTAAGCCTCGGCGCCTTCTGAAATGACCCAGTACGCAATACCATAGGCTTTGAGATGGTTGTGTTGACTTGCTTCGTCCATCGGTACCAGCATGTAGGTGGCACGAAGTTGGGTGAGCATGCAGGCCAGAAATGCGCCTGCAAGGAAAAATTTGCGCATGGCAGATGTGTTTAATTATTTGCAGATAGAACGCGGATTCGGGAAGAAAGATTTTTAACAGCAAAAAAAAAGCCGGTCTTGATTCAGGCCGGCTAATGTGCAAATATTATTTATCGAACGGAGGGATCTTGTGTTCAGGGTTTTTTCTTGATCGTACAGCCAATAGCCCTTGTAAATTCCGTGACGGGCTTTTCCCCTTTCAACAAGGCGTCTACGGCCTTTTCCACCCAGCGGTTTTTGGCATGGGAGGGCAATTCGGGGTTGTCGTCGATCGCGCCGATATAACGGACCACGAGGCTTGTGTCGAGCACAAAAACATGGGGTGTACGGGTGGCGCCGAATTTGGGGTAAACGGTCTGATCTTCGTCAAAAAGGTAGGCAAAGGGGTAGTGTTTTGACCGGGAGCGCCGCTGCATTTCCTCGTAACTGTCTTCCTCCACGATAATCGGGCTGTTGGGATTGATCGCAATTACCGGAAAGCCCAGCGGAGCATATTTGTTGTGGAGGTCGATGATGCGTTGTTCGTAAAGCTGGGCGTAGGGGCAGTGGTTGCAGGTGAACACCACAATATAGCCCTTAACATCTTTGTAGTCGGATAGGGATTTTGTATTACCGTCTACATTTTTTAAGGAAAAATCGTCGGCTTTATCGCCAACTACGTAACCGGAGGGGCCAGTCGCACTAAATTGCAGGATAGCACCTGCAAGTGCAAAAGCCGCGAAGACGAGACTTTTCATGAGTAAAGAAAGAATGAACGATGAATGGGATGTAATGAATGCGTGTCGACTAAAAACGAAAAAGCCTGTGCTAAGGGTTATTTTCCGCTACTACAATTGATCAGGCTCTTAAGCGAAACTGCTTTCGTGTCCCCTACGAATGGGAGTACGAATGCTTCCAAGTCCGAATAATTATCAAATTTACCGAGGTTGAAGGCTTTTTGGTGGCCTTTAACGACGAGTGTAACCGGTATCGCACCGTCCCATTCTTCATAAATGTACGGAATCCATGTATTGGCGTCCGTATCGGCAAATAACACTACCTCCGATTTAAGCTGTTGCGCTTTCAGGAAGGGAATGAATTTCTTCTCCAGCTGGCTTTTAAAGTCGAGGCTGACCAGGAGTACCTGCACGTTTTTGCCGGTATATTGTTCGCGGAGTTGTTCGAAGCAAGGAAGTTCTTCGACACAAGGCTTGCACCAGGTGGCCCAGAAGTTGACCACAAGGGTCGCTTCGCCTGCCTGCGCAATGCGGGTGGTCAGCTGTGGAAGGCTGTCATACACTGAAAATTCCTGCGCTTTGGCCTGCGAAAGTCCAAACAAGCAAAGCAGAGGAATCGTCAAAAGAGAAAACCGATACGGGTACATAGGCATCATGAAACAGTATTATTAAAAAAAAACATTGCAAGGAACAAAGAAGTCTCCGAATAGCCAGCAGGTTTAACAGTTTTTCCGACGAAAAAAATACGCGGGCAGGGGATTTTCATAAAAAAATCCCCCCGGGCGGGGATGCCCGGGGAGATTTCTCCGGTAACTGTCTGTTTGCCGTGGTGTTCGTTCTGTCAGTCGAATTACCTGTCGGGCGCTTGAAAAGGAGCTTTCAGTCGCCCGCAGGAAATACAGACCGGGTATCAGGCTTCAACAGCCGTTTCAGGATAGGCGATCGAATGGTCGACGAGTATACGTCCGCAGTGTTCGCAGGCGATGATCTTTTTGTGCAGGCCGATCTCCAGTTGTACCTGAGGCGGTACGTTGTTGAAGCAGCCGCCGCAGGAGTTGCGCTCTACCGTCACGACGGACAGTCCGTTGCGATAGGTACGGCGCGTTTTGTCGTATGCTTTCAGCAGGCGATCTTCCATGATAGCGGTCCGCGCTTTTTCACTCATGGCGCGCAGCCGGTTTTCTTCCTGTTCTGTTTTTTCAATGATGCCCTGCAGTTCGACTTTTTTAGCGTCGAGTTCCTTTTGCTTGGCTTCCATTTTAGCCTCGGCTACGGCCAGGCCGTCTTTTTTGGTTTCGAGTCCTGCTTTGGCCTCCCGAACTTTCTTTTCCGACAACTGGATATCGAGTTTGGCCAGGTCAATTTCGTTCTGCAGGGCCTTGAACTCCCTGTCGTTGCGCACTTCGTCGAGTTGCTTCTGGTACTTCTTGATATTGCCGTCGGCATCTTTGGCCATCGTCTGCAAACGGGCGATTTCCTGCTCGTTTTCTTTCAGGATGGCCTTGAGCTTTTTGATGCGGGTGTCGAGACCCGCGATTTCGTCTTCCAGGTCGGAAACCTCCATCGGCAATTCGCCCTTGAGAATCTGGATCTCATCCAGTTGAGAATCAATTTGCTGCAAATTCCACAGCTCTTGTAGTTTTTCGGCAACGGATGCTTCTACAGCCATATTTTATGAGTAGTAAGTTAAGTGTAGTGAGTGGTGAGTGGTGCGTTGCGGGTGGTGCTTATTCACATGTAATGCACGGGGTTGGTATTGCTATTCGTGCAATGGGCCGCAAAAGTAGGGAATTTTTCGCGGAAAATATCGTATAAAAGTTCGATGGTAAATTGTTCACTTTCGTAGTGCCCGATGTCGGCAATGACCAGTTTGTGCTCTGCGTCGAAAAATTCGTGGTACTTAAAATCAGCAGTGACAAACGCGTCAGCCCCGGATTTTAGTGCGTCGGGCAGCAAAAAGCTGCCGCTGCCGCCGCAAACAGCCACTTCGAGAACAGGTTTCCCGCGCAGGGCCGTGTGGCGGATGCTTTCGGCCCGGAACACCTTTTTAATCATACCCAGGAATGCCGTTTCGTCCATTGCAGCGGGCAGGGTTCCTGTTATGCCTGCTCCGATATCGGTAAAACCGGCTTTGGGCGCCAGCAACCGGGTGTTCAGGAGCCCGATTTTTTCCGCGATTTTCTCGTTTACGCCCCGGTGCAGTACGTTGTCGAGGTTGGTGTGTATGGCATAGATCGCCACGTTGTGGCGGATGGCCTGGATTACCGTACGCTCGATATAGGAGGCGCCATTGATCCGCTTCAAACCCCTGAAAATGATCGGGTGGTGGGCAACGATGAGGTTGCAACCTTTCTCGATCGCTTCGCTTACCACCGCTTCTGTTGAGTCGAGACAAAACAACACACCCTTTGCCTGATCCTCCGGATCGCCAACGATGAGCCCTGCGTTGTCGTACGGTTCCTGCAGGTGCGGCGGCGCGACGGCTTCGAGCACCGCGATAATATCTTTTATTTGCATGATGCTGGTGGCGGATGGGGCAATAAGGGTTTCGTACAGCGCTACTGTAAAACAACAAAGATAGCCGGCCGGTGTTTATCAATTGAAGGCTGAAAATGCCCGGCTGAGGTTAATTTATACCAAATGCTGAAGAATTGACAGGGCTGGAACTTAACTTTGCGGAATATTTCCGGTCAAACCAGCAATAGCCGGAAGCAGCACCCATTAACCGTATTTTTACACCATTTTAAATTCAAATACCATGGTTTCGACACTTCTGTTCCTGAGCAATCTTGGCGGCACGGAATTCCTGCTTATTTTTATGGTTGTGTTATTGTTGTTCGGCGGCAATAAAATCCCTGAACTGATGCGTGGCCTGGGTCGCGGCATCCGCGAATTCAATAATGCAAAAAACTCCGTGGAAGACGAGATTCGCCAGGGCATGCGCGATGCGGAGAAGAAATCGATCGACAAGTAATCGCCGGTTTATCCTATCCTCTTTCAAAAAGGCAGGAGTCAGTCCAAATGCGGGCTGACTCCTGTTTTTGTTTGCGCGCGTGGTTCGGTTGGAGCGGGTTGAGGAAGGCCAAAACATCCATGCTTCGGCCTCCTCAACCTTTTCAACTTTCTCCAACCCTTGCAACCTTTTACCGGGTAATGACCAGCTTTTTCGTTTCCAGCGCGGCGCCGTTTTGGAGCAGGGTGGCCAGGTAAATGCCTGGCGACAGGTCGCTGACGTCGATACTGATTATGGATTCCTTTTCATCCAGATCAATGTCCCTTACGATTTGACCCAAGCCATTGCGCAGTTGGATGCGGCCACGGCCCTCCAGCGCATAGGCAACCTGTACGGTTTCCGAAGCTGGGTTGGGATTGATTGCAAGGTAATCGGCATCAGAAGTTTCCTCATCATTCCGGCCTTTCCCTATGCCTCCCCAGCCACCTTCACCGTAGCAGTAGTTGAGGTTGCATATAAATCCAAACGAGCCTTCATTGCCGCTACAAGCAGCAAGGTACCTGAGCATGAAACAACCACCCTGGAGGTATCTCGCATATGGGATGGTCCAGCTGAGTGTATTCATCTGGAATGCGGGTGGTGTCGCATTGAACTGTACCGGCCCGAGGAATAATTGAGAGAAACCGCCAAATCCATTTGGAACACCCAGGTAGGCCGTATAAGTAGTCAGGCTGCACGGATTGGTGATATAATGGCCGGGGAACGAGAAGTTGAAGGTCACCGTCCAGTTTTCAGGACTCAATTCCTGGTTGTTGACGACTTCTTCTACGTCCATCATGCACCAGAATGTCTCTGTACACTCTTTGTACGGAATGACGAATTTTACAGTGCACTGCTCTCCCGTCAAATCGTTGCAAATGATCAAGGTACCTGTCAATCCGTTATTGGCCAGGTAATCCGACGCCGGGTTTACATGAAGGAAACCATCAATTTGTAGCTCGTGCGTATAGCTGTTATAACTGGGCAGTCCCGGGTTGTACAGGATAAATCCGCCGTTAATTTCGGGTTCTATACCACAATAGTGCCAGCCGTTGGGTATTGTAAGCGCGCTGTGCAGAGAGAAAACCTGTTCTTCTGCATCCAGCATGCATTGCAGATCGAAGTACCCGTCGATATGTTTATATGGGCACTTGTCACATTCAATCACTTCGAGACAGAACGGCTCTGATTGCGCAGTACAAGTAAGTGTACTGCCCGGAGGCGGGTTGGAATTCTGGTATTGCTGCCTGACCTGCAACACGATTTCACCTTCCATTGCCGTAGTAAGGCACAGGGGAGCTACAGGACCGGAACCTGGCGCTGAAAGCGGGGTATTGGGCAAGAGTACCCACTGCCAGGAGGTGAAGGAGCCCGGAGGGCCATCCAGGCAGATGCCGCCCTCTTCAAGCAGGGTATCGCATAACGTATAGCACCCAGACAGGATGTCGACGCTGATCGGATCGGTGATGTTTATATTGGACGAAGCACTGCATCCATACTGATTTACGATTGTGGCACTGTAAAATCCGCCCTCGTCCACCGTTATGGCGGGCCCGAAAGCTGCATAGTTGCCCTGATAAAACCAAGTAACCGGATTGCTCGGATTGGTGGCAATGTGTGCGGTGAAAGGCTCACAGGTATAGTCCACGTCGAAAGTCGGAGCAGGCGGCAGGGGGTTGACGATAACTTCGGCGGTTACAGAGGTGCATGTTACACCATTCTTGTAAGCTGTTACCGTAACAGTGTACGGCGTGCTTTGGTAAGGTGCATTGAACACCTGGATCGATGCTCCTGTTTTCGGGAAACCGGGCAGATCGGATGTCCAGACATAGGTAAACCCTGTGTTGCTGCTAATATTCAACAAAATCCAGTCTCCCGTGCACACCTGCAGGTCCCCCTGAATCCCGCCGGCGAACAAGTCGATCAGGTCGATATTCGCGGCTGTCGGACTATATTCACAAATACCGTCGGAAACGGTCACATCGTATATGCCCGAAGTAACAGTAATGGTCGGATTGGTCGATCCGTTCGACCATAACCAGGAGGTCGGTGTATTGGAGCCCGGTAATGGTTGATAGGCAAGCGTGGCCGAGGTTTCACAATCATCTTTTACTACCGTTATATTACCGTTGAGATTGCTGATATTGATATGCACATCCTGGGTCGCTTCTACATCACAACCGAATTCAGTGGAGACCGTGAGTGTAACCATATAATCACCGGGGAACGGGTAGTTTTTAATCGGATTCATAATTCCCGTAGTGGAGAAATCCCCAAAATCCCAGTGATAACCCAGCACGTCGTCGGTATTGGGAAGGACGTGTGAAATGAACTGTATAGGTGTGCCGAAACATACGGTATTGCTGGGAAGCGCCTCTATACTTGCAGTAGGTACGGGAGGCAGGTCAAGGTTAAGGCAAAAAGTACAATGATACTCCATGCCGGGTTTATCGGACCCGATGGTGTGCGTATAAGGGGTAAGCGATACGGTGATGTTCATTCCGGCAGGTACCGTTACCGTCACAACATCGTCGGAGCTGCTCAGCACCTGAGCCGTGCCGTTTATAATGACGGACCATACGCGGTTGTCTATGGTAACTCCGGGCAGCAATTCGGAAATATCGCGCAAGGTCAGTTCGTAGGTGCCGGGTGTCGAACCACATGCATATGTTGCCTGCAGGTTGGGGACCATCGGAATTTGAAGCATGCGCGTGTCGAAATAGATCAAATCGTCGCCAAAAAACTTGACGTTCAGGGATGTCGGATAATACCCTACGTGGGTGAATGTTGAAATCTCTCCGTGGACCAGGTCGTCAAATGTGACGATCGGGAAAATATTCGGGGGAGTCAGGTTATTAACCAGGCTATGGCTCGGGTCGAAGACAACCCATGCCGCCGCTTCGACTTCTGAGAATTCACGTCCCTTGAGATCACCCTTGACCCGAATATGTCCGCATTCATTAGCGCCCATTTCCATGCCTGTGGTGCCGCATTCGGCATTCAAAATGCCCAAATCGAACTCCCAGTCTTCAAAAACGACTCCGGTGCCCGGTCCACCTTCATTGAAACCCGGACCGCATACGAGGGTCAGGTCTGCATCTGCCTGGCAGGTTAAATTGTCAATGACCCTTGTAACCACGACGTGATAGTTTCCTTCATAATCCGAGTTGCTGGTGCCGCTTATGACGAGTTGCGGGCCATCATTCGTAGGTACAACCTCGTACACCGGCAGATCAAAGGGGTTTTCGATCTGGTTGCCGTCATGCCACCACGCGAAAGATTCGGAAGTGGCAAACGGATAAATCGAAGCATTTAGCGTGAGTGGTGTGTAATTGACACAATCAAGAAAATCCGATGCAGAAATAACCGGGTCGGGATTGGCAACCACCTCGATAACGCGTACATCTGTCAGAACAAGCGGGCAATCGCCCCCTTTGGACATGATGACTTTGACATAATGCGTACCGGGTGTTTCGAAGGCATGATCGAATGTGGACAAAGACGAACTTTGGGCTAACATATAGTGGTCTCCCTCATCCACATACCAATCGTACTGGGTTCCGCTCTGGTTATCCACGGTATAGTGCTCTAAACTGCCCTGGCATACCTTGCATTCAGCGTCAGGGTCCGGATCGGATAGATTTGTCGGGCAATTGATATTTAAAAAGGGCGGAGAAATGGGAACAGGCAATTCAACCGTATGATTAACCCCGCATATCCTGATGATGAGTTTGATCTTTGGGTTGGAGGGGGCGGAGGTATACCACTGGACAGTTATCTGCGGTGAATTTTGCCCGCTGATAATACTGCCGGCGAAGGAGGGCTGTATACTCCAGTTGTATACTTCCGCGTCAGGTATATTGACAGTATAGGTGGCAAGCGATCCGTCAGGGCAGGCCGGATCATCCGTGCTGATCACAATATCTTCGAGCTCTATTTCCTCAACGGTTACTTCAAAAGGAGCGGAGGCGCATCCGTTGACCGTACGAACCACACTGATGGCATGTGGCACACCGGGTGTCCAGGTGATATTCAGCGTACTGAGGTTTAGCCCTGAAGCGGTGGCCGGCGTTCCGCCGGTAACGGTCCATTCGAAATTGCCGGTACCCGGAACAGCGGTATACTTGTATGCTTTTCCGGGGCACACGAGGGTAGGTCCGGCGACATCCTCTATGGTTACCGGTTCCTGTATGACAACAGTTGCCACCAGTTCGTCGCATTCAAACATCTGGAGGCCATTGAACATCACCGTCGCTTTTACGGTGTAATTACCCGGGGCGCCGAAATAACTGAAGGGAAGTGTCGTGCCGGGGGCATCAAAAACGACCTGGGGCGGTGAGTTTGTTTCCATCACCACCCAGGTGACTTTGTATGGCGTAGGTGTCGGGGCGGGCGTAATGGCCAGTACCACATCTTCACCGTAGCAAAAACTGTCGCCGCTGAGACTCATATTGCGCACTTCGACACATTTCTGACCGCCGGAAACACAGCCGGCGACCGGGTGTGTGATATTTACTTTGACACAGAAGGTACCGTAAAAGTTATTCAGGCCGACAACGGCATGGTTGCCACTTGGAGCGATGTAAACGGAGCCCCCCGAGAGGTTGCTGGTAATGTTGATTTGCCAGTTGTATACCGCTCCCGGCCAGTATGGCACGGAATAAACCTGATCGATCGCATTGGGATCGCACAGATTCTCAGGCCCTGTTACCACCTGAACTGTCGGTATGACCGGCACTTCAACGGCGACCGGCGTGGGGCAGAGATTGCCATTGCAGTTGGCGACCGTCAGCCAGACGATACCATAGCCGTTATCCTGCGGCATATCCCAGATCACTTCATAACACGACTCGTCGTTGGGTCCATTCTGGGTGCCGCCCGACTGACTCCAGGTAAAACTGGTGCAATCGGCTGTAGTGCAATATTTAACGGGGGTGGCGCTTTGGCAAACAACAGAGGGGCACAGTATCTCCGGAACAATGGCCTCACTTACATTTACCGTGACAGAGGTCGGTTCGGAACTGCATCCAAGGCAGTTAGTGGCATACATCGTGACGGTATAGGTACCCGGAACGTTAAAGGTGTGTTCCAGATTAGGGTCCGACCCGAATCCAACGAGGTTATTTGTAGCGGCATCCCTGATCTCCCAGACCCATGTGCCTACAGGCAAATCGTTCGGATCTGAAAAGGTACCCAGAAAAATAAGGTCTTCACCCCGGCAGATATTAATGGGGTTGGCCGTATTGTAGGTGATCTCTGTAAAACTTGTAACAGGCGGGGCGTAAATATCGTATTTTTCACATACCGGGACGCCGCAGCCATCTTCTCCGGATTCAGTCAGGCATATTTCCACCTGGCCGGAACTACCCAGTTCAACCGTAAGAACATCGTCATCATCGACAGAATGGCCGGTAGAGTTGCCTGAAACAGTCCAGGTGTAGGTGCCTCCTGAACCGTTGGGGAAAAACCGCACGGTTCCGCCGCCGCAATACCCGGTAATAAATCGCGCTTTACCTTCTTCGATAAGCGTGCAATTGCCTTCGGGCAAATATTCGGGAACAATTTCGGGCGTAAACCCTGCCGATACCTGGGTTGATACGCTGCAATAGCCCAGCGGTATGCCCGGATTTGCCACCGAGAATATCCGGGCTACGATTTCCGCTGTTCCGGGCGCATCCCAGTGGACCGTCAGCATTCCATTGTCTGAATTGACTTTTAATCCAATCGGAATGTTGTCCCAAACGATGTAATAGTTTACAGGACTTTGCACCGAAATTTCGTAAACCGAATTGCCGCCTACACAGGCATACTCGGGTGCGACAGTGAAATTACAACTGCTCTGAGCCGGCAGTTGATAAAAAATCACGCACAGAAAGGGCAATAACAAAGATGCCCTCCCCAGCATAGTGGAGAGAAAGTTGTTCATTGTGCTTAATGTATTTGGTGATGTATTTGGTGCGGGCAACAGACCACACCCGCCCGCTCGGATGCGCAGCGAAAAAGCAAGGATTACGAAATTGGAAAGCGGCGATTCAGCGGGACGTCAAACAGACGCCAGGCGGTTTTTCAACTGAACGATTCGCTGACTGATGCCGCACTGTAAAGGTGAGGACAAATAACCTCGCATTTCGCGTCACTTCGTGCCATTTGGGCTCAAGTGAGGTCATAATCCGTCAAAACGGAATGTCCTCCTCGTTCATGCGCGATTGCATGGTAATGATGCTGGGAGAGAAAGGTCCGGCAAGCGGATCGTTCAGCCCGGAGAAAGCCGGGTCGTCGAGGTTGCCGAATTTGGCGAAGGTATCGGTGAATTTCAGCCTGATTGTTTCCAGCGCACCGTGGCGGTGCTTGGCGATGATAAACTCTGCGATGCCTTTCAGGCTCTGGCCGTTCTCGTCTTCGAGGATTTGGTAGTACTCCGGTCTGTAGATGAACGATACAATATCTGCATCCTGCTCGATACTGCCCGATTCCCTGAGGTCGCTCAATTGCGGCCGCTTGCTGCCGCCGCGCACCTCTACCGCCCGGCTCAACTGGGAAAGCGCGATGACCGGCACATTGAGCTCTTTGGCCAGCGACTTGAGGGCACGCGAGATGCCGGCGATTTCCTGTTCGCGGTTGGCATTGCGGCTGTTCTCAGAGGCCCCTGTCATCAGCTTCATGTATTCGATGATGATCATCTGTATGTCATGCTGCATTTTGAGCCGGCGGCACTTGGCGCGCAATTCAAATATATTGATGGCAGGGGTATCGTCGATAAATATCGGTACGGAGTTGAGTCTTTCCACGGTGGTTTGCAGCAACTGCCACTCCCAGTCTTCGAGTTTGCCGTTGCGCATCTTGGAACCGGGTATTTCCGCCTCCATGGAAATGAGGCGCTGGACGAGCTGCGTACTGGCCATTTCGAGGGAGAACATGGCTACGGGTTTGCCGAAATCCTTGGCTGCGTTGAGCATAATGGCCAGGACGAGCGAGGTTTTACCCATACCCGGTCGCGCTGCCAGGATGATCAGGTCAGAAGGCTGCCAGCCGGAGGTGAGTCGATCAAGGTCGGTAAATCCGCTGGGCACGCCGGTCAGGCCATCGGTTTTGCCGGCCAGTTCCTCGATCTGTTTCAATACGCGACTGCTCAGCGATCCCATGCTTTCATAACTCCGGCTCAGGTTGTTCTGTGTGATGGAGAACAGGCCTTTTTCCGCTTCGTCGAGCAGGTTGAACACGTCTGTGGTATCCTCATAGGCATCGCGGATGGTTCGGGTACTCACGCTGATCAGTTCGCGCTGGATGTGTTTTTGTGCGATGATGCGCGCGTGGTATTCGATGTTGGCTGCCGAAGCCACGCGGTGGCTGAGTTCAACGAGGTAGTACCCGCCGCCGACCTTTTCCAGGTCGCCGCTTTTGCGCAGTTCTTCCGTGACGGTGAGCAGGTCGACGGGATTGGAGCGCTCGAACAGTTTAATGATCGCCCGGTATATATGCTGGTGCGCTTCGAGGTAGAAACTTTCCGGGCGCAGGGTGTCCATCACCAGGGGCAGCGCCTCCCTGTCAAGCATGAGCGCCCCAAGCACGGCCTCTTCCAGCGGTACGGCCTGTGGCTGCACCTTTCCGAACACATAGTTCGAAAGACCCTCGCCACTGCCGCCCTCGCGTTGTTTCCGCGCGCGCTGGGGCTGATTCTTTTGACCTTCGTTGTTCGACTCGTTCATGTGCGGCTGCTTTTGATAGGGTGGGTTGGACGCGCGACAAATCTACTTTTAAATCTGCGGTTACCGGTTTTCAAACAATCCGTATCTGTGGAAAACAGGGGCTAAGGGTGTGGATAACAGGGGAAATTTGCCGAGTTATCCACATCGGTTTTCAGTTATCCACACTGTCGGCGGGTGTGAAAAATACTTCGGTTGCGTGAAATGCAAATGTTTTAACAACATGAAAAGTAGATTTTTACGCAACATCCGGCCCCAAAACAGGGGCCTCTTTGGAGGCGTTTTCCCATGGCCGAAATATTAAGCGAACGTTAATTTTCCACAGTGTAAAATTTTTTTCCGTCGGATTTGTTGCCTCAAAATTAAAAATTAATGTTTGAAAAGTAAAATGGGTTCTGTGCGCAGGATAAAACTTTTTGCGTCTGGGGGATAAATGTCGAATTCGACCGTTTTCTCGCAAAAACAACCGCTCCTTTTTCGATTCAACCGAAAGCGGTCATGAAAAAACCCATGCTGCGTTTGCAGCATGGGTTTTTTAAAACAAAAAATGGATGAAACCCGGGTTAATTCCCTTCGTTTTCCACATTATTGAGCCGCTGCCGCGATTCTTCGATCATGCGGCGTTGGGCTTCCTGGTCGACCAGATTGGTTTCCTGCTCTTTTTCGCTCTTAACGATGTCGTCCTCAGCCTTTTTTATTTTCGCTTTGTAGGCCTCGATGTCTTTCCGGAGGGTATCGGTCTCCTTCTGGAGGGCTTTGTACTTCTTCTCCATTTCCTTCAACTTGTCTTCCTGGTCCTTTATCTCGCCGTTTATAGTCGCGCGGCGCACATCGAGGTACAACTGGCGCAGTGCCCGGCTGGCTTCGTCCGAACGGCTGGAATTGTCCCGGCGGTTCAGAAAATAGGAACCGGCATCGTACCAGACGTTGAGTGCAGCGCCGTTGCCCGTTTTTTCAACCGTGGAATAAATTGCAAAGGGATCGGAACCCATCATGGCCGACTTCAAATCGGAGGCTGACCATTCGCCGGACTTCCGGTCTTTTTTCAGTTTGGCTCCGTAATTCTTTTTGGCAAAATCTTTCCACAGGTCTTCCACCGTTTTGGTGTCGGCGGCAGGGAATTCAACCCGGAAGCAGGGCCGGCTGCCGAACGACATCATTTTTTCGGTTTCGGTGACGACGTTCTTGTTCCACTGTGCAGACAATGCGGTGGCCGAAGCCAGGGCAAAAAGCAGGGGAAGTATTGTTTTTAATGTCATAATTTTAAGATTTTTAGTGATTTATAAAAGCGCCTTTGGCAAAGGCCAAGTGCACATCCTAACAAAGATAAGACGCGAAAATGGTTAAAGGTGACATGCCGGCCTAAAAATAAACGACCGACGACCCTGTATAAACAGGTCTGGGTCGTGCGTCGGAACGCTATTTTTCGCCCTGTCAGGCGCACTCCGAATGCCCGCAATTTTTGCAATGCAGGCAACCTTCCTGGTAAACAAGCCCCTCCGCCTTACAGGCAGGACATGTGTTGTGCGAAGGCGCCGTGCCGTCGGGAATGAATTTGCGCAGGGCGCGCACCACACCGTTTTTCCAGTTGTTGAGCGATGCGCTTTCGAGGTGCAGGTTTTCGACCATATCGACGACATATGGCAGGGGCATGCCGTGCCGCAACACCCCGGAAATAAGCCTGGCATAGTTCCAGTATTCCTTGTCGAACGTGCGCGACAACCCCTCGATAGTCACTTTGTAGCCGTCTTTGTCGGTATATTGAAAATCGTACCGGTTTTTGCCGTTTTCCTTGATTTTGAGCACCTTGCCTTCCGATACCTGGGTCAGTACTGAAAACGAATCCACGGCACGGCCGGTGAAAATTTCGTAGGGTTTGCCGGCATACATCCCGATCACGGCCACCCAGCGTTCGTCGTTATTCATAAAACTGAACACCACTGCGTTGAGTTCGCGGGGACGCCGGGGCGCGGCTGTTTCGGCAAATGACTCGCTTTTTTCCTTTTTCTTGTCGCTTACCAATACCCCGCTGCGTGAACCCTCGCGGTAAACCGTCATGCCCTTGCAGCCGACTTCCCAGCCGGTCAGGTAAATCTTTTCGATAAGCTCTCTGGGGGCATCTTCGGGTACGTTGACCGTTACGCTGATGCTGTGGTCGACCCATTTTTGCACACGCCCCTGCAGGTGCACTTTGCTGACCCAGTCCACGTCTTCGGCACTGGCGCGATACCAGGGCGATTGTCTGATGATCTCATGCAGTTCGGCTTCCGCCATGCTTTCCGCTTTTTCCGGGTCAAATCCCCTGTTTTTCATCCATTTGAGGAAAGGGAGGTGGAACACGTGATAATCCTCCCAGGCATCGCCGACCGCGTCGGTAAAGCTGATGCGGGCATTTTTGTCGTTAGGATTCACCTTTCGACGGCGTTTGTAGGAAATGCGGAATACAGGTTCCAGTCCCGAGGTTGTCTGCGTCATGAGGCTTGTTGTGCCGGTAGGGGCTATGGTCAGCAAGGCGATGTTGCGGCGACCGTACTGGACCATATCGCTGTAACACGCAGGATCGGCCTCGCGCAGACGCCGGATGAAAGGGTTGTCCGCCTCACGTGCAGCGTCGTACATGGGGAAAGCGCCGCGGTCGCGTGCAAGCGCTACCGAACCGCGATATATCTCCAGCGCCAGGGTACGGTGCAGGTTTTCGCAGAAATCGAGCGACTCTTCCGAACCGTACCGGATACCCAGTGCCGCCAACATATCTCCCTCGGCGGTGATACCGATGCCCGTCCGGCGGCCCTGGCGGCACTTGCTGCGAATTTTCAGCCACAGGTCGCGTTCGGTAGCCTTTATGGCATCAGGCTCGGGGTCGTGTTTTATTTTTTCAAGGATTGCCTCGATCTTTTCCAGTTCCAGGTCGATTATATCGTCCATGAGCCGCTGGGCAAGGCGTGCGTGCGTGCGGAATTTTTCAAAATCGAACCGCGCTTCGGGTGAAAAAGGCTGCTCCACATAACTGAACAGGTTGATCGCCATCAGGCGGCAACTGTCGTACGGACAAAGCGGGATTTCGCCGCATGGGTTGGTCGAAACGGTTTTGAAGCCCAGGTCGGCATAGCAGTCGGGTACGGATTCGCGCAGAACAGTATCCCAGAACAGAATTCCCGGCTCGGCACTTTGCCAGGCGTTTTGCACAATCTTGTTCCACAGTTCGGCGGCCTCTATTTCGGTTTCAAATGTCGGGACCTCCGCATCGACCGGAAAACGCAGGCGGTAGCGTGTATTGTTCGCAACAGCCTGCATGAAGGCATCGTCGATCCGGACGGAAATATTGGCGCCAGTGACTTTTGTATTGTCCAGTTTGGCATCGACAAACTGCAGGATGTCGGGATGCCGGACGGAAAGGGTCAGCATAAGGGCGCCCCGGCGGCCGTCCTGCGCTACCTCGCGGGTCGAATTGGAGTAGCGCTCCATAAAAGGAAGGATACCCGTGCTGGTGAGGGCGCTGTTCATGACCGGCATGCCCTGCGGGCGCAGGTGCGACAGGTCGTGCCCCACCCCGCCGCGGCGTTTCATCAGTTGCACCTGTTCCTCATCCATTTTCAGGATGGCGCCATAAGAATCGGCGCTACCTTCCACACCGATAACGAAGCAATTGGACAGTGATACTACCTGGAAGGGATTGCCGATGCCGGCCATCGGGCTGCCCTGGGGGACGAGGTAGCGGAAATCGCGCAGGAGTTCGTAAATATCTTCTTCTCCAAGCGGGTTCACGTAGTGGCGTTCCATGCGCGCCAGTTCGCGCGCGATACGGCGGTGCATATCGTCCGGACTGCGTTCATAAATTTTTCCCCAGGAGTCCTTGAGCGCGTATTTGTTCAGCCAGACACTGGCGGCAAGGGTGTCGCCCTGAAAATATTCGGTTGCGGCAGCTATGGCTTCTTCGTGCGTAAAAACCTGCATTCCGGCCGCATCGGCCGGGGGCTCGGGTAAGGAAACTTCTTGTGTTTTCATGACAATGGATGGGCTTTGAAATCGATGGATGCCAAAAAGAACCGGCAGGCAGACAGGTAATCCGGATAATGACAAACATACACCTTTAATGACGGTATCGTAAGCAATGTTGCTGAAAAACGCACCAATTATTATTGCTCAAAGAAAGGGTGTGTGGTGAAGACGATCGAACGTCCGGCGCCTTCACCTTCCTGATCAAAATCATACCTTATACTAAGGAATTTCATTGCAAAATGCAGGTTATTCCAGTGAACTTCGTACCGCTTCGAACGTGTAGTTGCAGATCGATCGGGCCACGCGCCTGCGGTCAGGTTATTTGTCTGTAACAAATAGATTTCAATATCATGAAAGCAAAGGAAGTACTGGAACAGGTCTTTCGCGAACTTGATGTTGAGGTTGGGAAAGACATTATTATTCACGACGATCGTTTTTACGCCCGGGTACTGGGCGATCATACGATTGGCATGGGCGAATCGTATATGGAAGGCTGGTGGGATGCTCCCGATCTCACGGCATTGTTTAAAAAACTTATTCCCGGTCTGCCCGTAATACGGAAGTCGTTGCGCGCCAACCTGCGGGTGGCAGCCTACTATTTATTGGCCTCTTTGTTCAACCGCCAGCGCCGAGGCGCCGCACGGCGCAATGTCCGGTCGCACTACGATATCGGCAACGAATTGTATGAAGCCATGCTGGATGAAAACATGGTGTACACCTGCGCCTATTTCCACAATCCTGCATGGACCCTGGAGCAGGCACAAACGGCTAAAATCCAGTTGGTATATGAAAAACTGGGCATACCGGAAAAAGCCGGCCGCGGCAAGCCTTTAAAGGTGCTGGATATCGGTTGCGGCTGGGGCTATGGCCTGCTACACGGCGCCCGGCATTACGGTATCGAGGGGGTGGGCATTACTTTATCTGATCAGCAGGTCGGTTGGGCCCGGCAACACGCAAAGGGTTTGCCGGTCACCTTCCGCCTGCAGGACTACCGCGACCTGCCGAAGGATGAGCAGTACGATGCCATTTATTCATTAGGCATGTTTGAGCATGTGGGCCGGAACAACTTTCGAGATTTCATGAAAGTCGTATCCCGTCACCTGAAGCCGGACGGGCTCTTTCTGTTGCATACCATCGGAAGCGATCAGCCCGGTCCGGCCGATCATTGGATAAATGACTATATTTTTCCCGGTGCATATATCCCCTCCCGGCTGGAACTGGCCCGGGCGGCCGACGGATTGTTCATTGAACAGGATTTTCACAACTTCGGACTGTATTACGGCCGCACGGCCGGCGAGTGGTTTGCCCGTTTTGACAAAAACTGGCAGCATTTGCGTCGGCTTCGCCCCGACTTTTACACGGAGCAGTTTTATCGGATGTGGAAATACTACCTGCTCACGTCGGCTGCCGGTTTTTACACCGGTTACAACCAGGTCTGGCAAATGGTGTACTCCAGACAACCACTGGGGTATGTATACGAAGCAGTCAGGGCGCCGCAACAACTCCCGGCCAACAGGGAACTGGCGACCGCTCTTTCGACACGAACCCGGACGGGTGTTGCCTCAAACGGATTTTTGCTATTTCAACGGAGCGATAACCGGGGTTTCCGATGCCGTTGCAAGCGAAAATTGAGCAAGACAGTAGTCAGATGTTTAAAAATATGTGAGCGGTATAGCGCTCAAGTTGGCGAAAGAATTTTTCTTTGTGCCTTTCCTTGCTCATCCAGTATACCAATACCGAACCTGACTTATGGCCAAAATCCTGATTGTGGACGATGAAATGCCCATCCGCCGTACCCTGCGCGATATTCTCGAATTTGAAGAATACGATGTAGACGAGGCGTCGGATGGCCTGGATTGTGTTTCCAAAGTACAAAAAGACAAGTTTGACGTCATCATCATGGACATCAAGATGCCCAAGATGGACGGGATAGAGGCGCTCGAACGCCTGCAAATCCTCGCGCCGGAGATACCGGTGATCATGGTCAGTGGCCACGGTACGATCGACACGGCTGTTGAAGCCGTTAAAAAAGGCGCTTTCGATTTTATTTCAAAGCCGCCCGATCTGAACAGGATGCTCATTACGGTGCGCAACGCCCTGGAGCGTGCCGATCTGGTCAATACCACCCAGATCCTGCGCAAGCAGGTGAAAAGCAGCAAAGGCGTGAATATGATCGGTGAAAGTGCGCCGATTCTGGAGATCAAGCGCATGCTGGAAAAGGTGGCGCCTACCGATAGCCGCGTACTCATCACCGGACAGAACGGTACCGGCAAGGAACTCGTCGCGCGCTGGATACACGAAAAAAGCAACCGCGCCGACGGGCCTATGGTAGAGGTAAACTGTGCAGCCATTCCGGCCGAACTGATCGAAAGTGAATTGTTCGGCCACAAAAAAGGTTCTTTTACCGGCGCTATTGCCGACCGCCCCGGCAAATTTGAACAGGCCAACGGCGGTACGCTTTTTCTCGACGAGATCGGTGACATGAGCCTCGACGCGCAGGCCAAGGTGCTGCGCGCACTGCAGGAGAGCAAGATCGTGCGTGTCGGCGACAGCAAGGAGATCAAAGTGGATGTGCGGGTGCTGGCTGCCACGAACAAGGACCTGCGCGAGGAGATCGCTGCCGGCCGCTTCCGTGAAGACCTGTACCACCGCCTCGCCGTGATCGTTGTCAGCGTGCCATCCCTCAACGAGCGCCGCGATGATATACCGCTGCTCATCGAACATTTCAACCGCCGCATCGCCGACGATTATGGCCATCCGCCCAAGGTATTCACCCCCGGCGCTATTGCGGCGCTACAGGAATACAACTGGACCGGAAATATCCGCGAACTGGCCAACGTCATCGAACGTCTGTTCATTCTCTGCGACCAGGCGGTACAGGAAGAGGACGTACAGTTGTACGTTTATCCCAAGAAGTAGCGCTGTATTGCTTGCATTGTT
>CALMBD010000278.1 GCA_937861115.1 uncultured Bacteroidota bacterium
TCCACCGTCCACCGTCCACCGTCCACCGTCCACCGTCCACCGTCCACCGTCCACATGTTAAATACTTGTTTTTAATCGAAAAGAGGGTCATAAATTCAGTTGTTTTTGCGTTTATGTGGAAAATTTGCATAGAGAAAACTTGCAGCACTACGAGGCCGTTCCCGATCCAGGGTTCATGTGGACGTAACATCCATCGTCTTATACATAGCTGTAATCGCTAATCAAAACATTTACCGTATGTCTTTTGGAAGAAAATTTCACGGCGTAATATGTCTTTTGGCTCTGCCTTTTGCGCTTGCAGCGCAGAAAGAGGTAACCATAACACTAATCAATCCGTCTTTCGAGGATGTGCCGAAAGACAGCGAGGCGCCAACCGGTTGGTATGATTGCGGCAAATCGGGTGAATCGCCACCCGACGTTCAGCCCGGCTCGTTCTCTGTGACAAAGGCTCCCAGCCACGGTAATACCTATCTCGGACTGGTGGTGCGCGACAACGAAACCTGGGAAGGCGTTGCACAGCGCCTGAGCCGCCCGCTGGAAAAAGACCAGTGCTATGAGTTTACGATGGACATGTGCCGGGCCGAGTTATACCTCAGTACCAGCAAGGTCACGGGTAAAGACGCCAACTATGCTACCCCCGCCAAATTGCGCGTGTACGGTGGCACCGGATATTGCAACAAAACAGAACTGTTGTACGAGACGGCGGTGGTGACCAATACCCGCTGGCTGTCGCATACCTTCCGACTGCACCCGAAGAATGGGAACTACTCTTTCCTGCTTATAGAGGCGTACTACAAAACGCCCGTGTTGTTTCCCTACAACGGCAATATCCTGATCGATAACGCCTCCCCGATCAAGCAGATCGTCTGCGGTCCGGAAAAAATGCCGGAAACCAAGCCCTCGCCGCCAATTGCGGTTGCGACCAAATCGGTGCCCAAGGATAAACCCAAAACACAGACAAAACTCGATACGCAATCAAAGAAAAACGAACCTGTAAAACCCACTGCGGCTGTAATTGAACGCAAAACGGTTCGAAAAGGCCGTACCTACCGGCTCGACAAGGTTTATTTTGATGCCAACAAATACGAGATCAAAGACGCCAGCGAATCGGAACTCAGTCAATTGTACGACTTCCTGCGTACCAACACCGATGTTGTGGTGGAGGTCGGCGGACACACCAACAATGCCATGTGGCCCGACTCCTCCTTTGCCAACCAACTCTCCACCAACCGCGCCAGGGCGGTGGCCAATTGGTTGATCTCTAAAGGAATATCTGCTGACCGGGTGCTTTACAAAGGCTACGGCTGGACCAAACCGATCGAGCCCAACATTACGGAAGAAGGAAGACGCAAAAACCAGCGTGTGGAAATTACCATTCTGAATATGAATGGGTAAAAAGGGGGTTTCGGGTTGCGGAGGTTGCGGGTTAAACAGGTTGCGGGTTACGGTCATAGGACCTGTAACCCGCAACCTGTTAAGCGCATCGGGGTATGACGAGGTCTTCAGATCATTGAACCCGCAACCCGTAACCCGTAACCTCCACAACCCGCAACCTCCGCAACCCGCAACCCCTTCAGTTCAGTTCAGTTTATCCATATCCCGGATCAAAATGGAGTTCCGGTTGAAGTGGATGAGGTTCGATTTTTTCAATTCATTCAGGATAGCCGTGACGGTTTGCCGGCTGGCGCCGACGAGGTTGGCGATATCCTGCTGGGTAAGACCGTGTTTGACGAGCGTTTCGAAGCCTACCTGCCTGCCGCGTTCGCCGGCACTCTCTTTCAGGAATTCAACAATACGTGTGCGCACGTCTTTCAGGATCAAAGACTCCCACTGCCGTTCCGCTTTGCGGAGGCGTTCGCCCAGATAGAGCATTACCGCCTGAGCCAGGTGGAAATTTTGCTGCATCATGGCCTTGAAGTCGTCGACCCGGATCGCGAAATACGTTACCTCCTGATTCATGGTAGACGCAAATTCGGCCCGACAGAGTTCGCCGGTGAGACCCAGTTCGCCGAATACGGTGAACGGGTGCTGGATACTTTTGATTATTTCGCGGCCATCGGGAGAATAAATCCCGATTTTTACGGCGCCGCTGGCCAAAAAACACACGTATTCACTCGGCTCATCAGCCAGGTAAATAAAGGTGTGCTTCGGTTTGGTTTTCAACTCGGCCATTTGCGTAAGCCGCTGAAGATCAGCTTGCGAAAGCGAAGACAGAAGCGGAAAACGCTGTAAAGTGCTGAGTAAGGATGGTGCATCCATAAGAATTGCCTATTGGTTTGGACGAATACTATGGGAGGTGCATGCAGAAATAAGCCAAAACTGTGCCAAGCGAATTTTTCTGCGGGGACTTGGCAGTTTCTTAAGCCATTGTTCTATCTTTCACCCTATTCGAGGTATTTGTCTGAAAGTGAAACATTTAGCACATTGACCCATCATTGATTTATGAAACGCAACCAGGATATGCAGCCGGTTAAGCCATTTTCGCTCCTTACGGAGTTCGATATTTCTCTGTATCAGGGGGGGAAACATTTTCAATTACACCATAAAATGGGTAGTCATATCGTGGAAGTCGACGGTCAAAAGGGTGTGTGCTTCTCCGTTTGGGCGCCCCATGCCAAGCGCGTATCCGTTACGGGCGACTTCAACGGATGGGATACGGACAGTCACATCCTGCAACCGCGCTGGGACAGCAGCGGCATTTGGGAGGGGTTCATCCCGGGACTGGGTAAAGGCACGGTGTATAAATACCACGTGAAAACCCACGACGGTTTCGGACTCGACAAAGGCGATCCCTTTGCCCTGCTCTGGGAAACGCCGCCGCGTACCGCATCCGTCGTGTGGGACTTCGACTACAAATGGAACGACGACAAATGGCTCAAGGCCCGGAAAGAAAGGGCGCTGAAACCCCAGCCCTGGTCGGTATATGAAGTGCACCCCGGCTCCTGGAAAAAGATACCGAAAGACGGCAACCGTTCGCTCAACTACCGCGAACTGGCCGACGAACTGGTGCCTTACGTCAAGGAAATGGGCTTCACACACGTCGAGTTCATGCCCGTCACCGAACACCCCTATTTCCCTTCCTGGGGCTACCAGGTCACCGGCTACTTTGCACCGACAAGTCGCGCAGGCAATCCCGAAGACCTGATGTACCTGATCGACAAGTTTCACGAGGCCGGTATCGGCGTCATCCTCGACTGGGTGCCCTCGCACTTTCCCGGCGATATTCACGGACTGTACATGTTCGACGGGACGCATATCTATGAATACGCCGACATGCGCCGGGGTTTTCATCCCGACTGGAACAGTTATGTATTCGACTACGGCCGCAACGAGGTGCGTTCTTTCCTGATCTCCAACGCGCTGTTCTGGCTGGAACACTACCACGTGGATGGCCTGCGTGTCGATGCCGTGGCCTCCATGCTGTACCACGACTACTCGCGCAAGGAAGGCGAATGGATACCTAATATATATGGCGGCCGGGAAAACCTGGAAGCCATTTCGTTTCTCAAAGACTTCAACGAGGCGGTGTACCAGACCCACCCCGGCGTGGAGACCATTGCCGAGGAAAGCACGGCGTTTCCGGCAGTCACCAAACCGACCTTCGAAGGCGGCCTGGGTTTCGGCCAGAAATGGATGATGGGCTGGATGCACGATACCCTCGATTACTTCAAACGCCCGCCTATTTTCCGCCGCTGGCATCAGAACGAGATCACCTTTTCAATGGTGTACGCGTTTTCCGAGAAATTTATGCTGCCGCTCAGCCACGACGAGGTCGTACACATGAAGGCCTCGCTGCTGTATAAAATGCCCGGCGACGAATGGCAAAAATTTGCCAACCTGCGCGCGCTGTTCGGCCATCAATGGACCCACCCCGGCTCGCAAATTCTGTTCATGGGCGGCGAATTCGGCCAAACCTCCGAGTGGAGCCACGACCTCGGCGTGGCCTGGCACCTGCTGGAGTTCGACTACCACAAAGGGGTTCAAAAATGGGTAAAAGCGCTCAACGATTTCTACGTATCGCGTAAGGCCATGTGGTTCAACGCCTTTTCTCCCCAGGGCTACGAATGGATTTCGGGCGACGATACGGAAAACTGTGTGATGGCCTACCTGCGCAAAGGCGAACCGGGCGATAAAGTCCTGCTCGTGGTCTGTCATTTCAATACCAACTCCCTGGCCGATTACACCGTTGGTGTTCCCTACGGCGGCACCTGGACGGAAGTGCTGAACAGCGACGACACTCGGTTTGGTGGCAGCGGCATCGTCAACGGCGTATTGAAAGCGCAGAAAACCGCGTCGCACGGGCACGAACAATCCATCAGTTTCAAATTGCCGCCATTGTGTGTGCTGGTATTTGAAGGGGAGGATGTGCCCAGGGCAGGGGCCCAAAAGACGGAAGCAAAACAGAAGGCCGCGCCAAAAACGAAGGCCACAGCAAAGCCCAGGGCAAAAAAGTCGTAGAATGCGCTGATTTTTGTATAAAAACGCGACAACAGGACCTCGGCAACACATGAACCGCCGGTGTATCCCGGAATTGCCGGCAAATTGCTGGTGGCGGCCTGTCCCGAGCTATGTACCACGGTAAGTTGACGGTGCAATGATGTCAGGTTGCGCAGGTTAGGTAACCTGCGCAACCCGCAACCTCCGCAACCCGCAACCTCACCCTTTTACCACCCCGGTACAAAATTGAACCCGAACGTCCAGCTCCGCTTTTCCTTGGATACCGACAGCGGCAGTGCGTAATACGGCTCCAGCACCAGCACACCGAACAGGTTGACCCGCAGCGAAATACCTGCCGAGAACAGCGGCTTGTGCTGTATCGGATCGCGGCCATCCAGGGGGTCCTCATCTACCGGGTTCTTCTTCAGATCATTCTTGGTGAAAAAGCCGATGCCTGCGTCGAAAAACAGGTTCAGGTCGGTGACGAGAAAGCCGTTGGTATTGATCAGCGAGAGTTGCCGGGGCCCCGTAAACGGCAGGCGTATTTCGAAGTTGGCGATACCGAGTTTGCTGCCGGCCATCTGGTCGATCAGTTCGGGAGCATCGCGGTACAACACGTCGGAAGTGTAGCCGCGTACGAAATAGGACTCGCCGGCAAACAATGGATACACTTCATTGGTGTTGTTCTGGTTGCCGCCAAAACGGCCATAAGCCAGGCCGCGCGCGGCAAGCGTGATGGGTTTCAGGTAGATGTACCGCCGCCCGTCGAGCAGCAGAGTTCTAAAGGTATATGCCCCGAAAAACTGCTCCACACCGATCCGGTAGCGCCAGCCCTGCAAAGGCGCCGTAAAGCCGAAATAGGAGTTGTCGCCGACAAAAGCGGCGTTCACATTTGCCAGGTGGTTAGAGCCGGGCGATTCCAGCCGCTCCCGGCCCTGACCGATCAGAAAATCGGTCGCATCCACGTAGTTCACATACCGGTCGACGCGTTGGTGGTACAGTTCATACGCAGTGCCCACCTCGAATCGTTTGGTCACCGACAAGGGGTAATAGGCAAAAACGCCCACACGCTCCTGGAACAGGCGCTGGATGATGATGTTGTCCTGGTAACCGAAATACTGCTGCCCGTCGAGTGTGGTCTCTATTTCGGGGTCACGATCCGGATCCTGGAAATACTGACCGGAGCGGAAGGGGATGTGCGACAGGTTGACGCCCCAGTTGATCCGGTGTTTCTGGTTGATATAGGAAAACTGTCCGGCGGCATCGGTGATCTCGCCGTTCAGGGCCACGCCTGCATATATCTGGTTGTTGCCCAGCACATCGCCGAACAGCATGTCAATACCTCCGGCCAGGCCGGTTGCCGTGCCGAAGCTGCTGTTGCCCGTCGCCACGCCAACGCCTGCGCTGCCGCCGATGTAATCGAGCGAGAATTTTGCCTTGTATTTCACCGGTTTGACTTCAGTGGTGGCCTCCACGGTTTTACCGTTGCTGTCCAAGAGGCGCAGGTTGGTATTTACCACATCGCGTTTGCCTGGCACAAAGGGCGGCAGCGACGCAGGTACCATATCCACGGCCGTTGGACTTACCTCCTCGGGCTGGAAATCGCGCAACTGCGCCTGGTAAATCTTGTAACTGCCGCCGGAATAATACGTGTACAACACCCGGTCGCGGTCTTCAGCCACCGTGATGGCCGGCGAGTAGGGCGTGATGCCCGTGATGCCCGTGGTCAGTTTGGTCAACTGGTCGATCTTTTTCGAGGTCACGTCGTAGCGGTACAGGTTGCGGAAGCCGTCGCGGTTGCTCAGGAAGAAGATATTGCCGGCTTTGTCGAACTGCGGGTTCATGTTGTCGGCGCCGGGGAAAAAGTCGAGTTGATCCACCTGACCCGTTTCCACATCCATCACGGCGAGGTTCATGGTGAGCGCGCCGTTGCTGCGGCCGCGCTCGAGGCTGATCTGGTCGGTCGAATAGGCTAAGTATTTGCCGTCGGCGCTCCAGGTCGCGAGTATTTCGGATGCCTTGTCGTTGGTCAGGCGGCGTACTTTCTTCGTTTTCAGGTCGTAGGCGTACAGGTCGGTCTGGCCGTTGACGAGGCCGCTGACCACGATCGTTTTCCCGTCGGGACTCCAGGCGGGATTGCTGAAGGCGGGCACGCCGGGTATCCTGATCTTTTTTGATTTTTTCCCCTTGAACACATCCTGGATCACCAGCACGCTCTGTCCTTCTTCATACACATCAAAGGCAAACTGCTTGTCGTTGGGGCTCCAGGTGCCGGCGCTTTCGATGAAATTGAACTGGTCAATGTGCCCGTCGGATGCCGTGCTGGATACTTTTTTCAGCACCTTGCCTGATTTGGCTTCGGCCAGGAACAGGTCGGTAGTGAACAGGTTTTTTTCCGACAAGAAGATTACATATTTGCCGTTGGGACTGAGCACCGGGCAGATCGTCATCCGGCCGGCGTCGCCGTCGTCGAACAGCCTCCGGCCGGGCAGGTCTTCTTTTTTCGACAAACGCTTCATCAGTTTATCGCGGGCTTCTCTCTTGTCTTTCGATTTTTTATCCTGGTCGGCGGCATTCAATATGGCGATAGCATCGCTGTCGAGGCCCACCCAGCGGCCGTAGTGGTTGCGCAGCGCCGAGTGCCAATTCGCCGAAAGCGAGTCGGTCGTGGTGAACAAAGTAACCTTGGTAGCGATATCCAGCCCGTATTTGGCGGTATTCATGAAGTAATCGCGGATGATCTCGTCGCCGTACACGCCGGTTACATAGGCCCAGAACGACTGTCCCCAGCGGTAGGGAAAATATTTGTAGCCGTTGAGGTCGTCGAGCGTGGGCAGGTCATTTTGCTGCACAGCGTCGCGCATCCACAGGGCTGTATGTGCATCGATGCGGCCTATGGAGAGGTATTCGGCCAGGCCTTCGATCATCCAGAGCGGCAGGTTGGCGAGATTGCGCATACTGGTGGAGTCGCCGTTCAGCACCATATCGTACTGAAAGGCGTGTACAAGTTCGTGCCCGAGTACGTGGTGCGTCTGCTGGTTCGTCATGGCGACGGGGAACACCACCCGGTTGCGCAGTCCCTCCGTCACGCCGCCGGTGCCTACGCTGACGCTGCCCTGAATGGCATTGGTCTGCTGGAAGCCCGCGTGGTCGCTGTAGATCAGCAAGGGGTTTTTCTCCTTGAAGGTATCGCGCAGCACGGCCTGGTGCATGGCATACCAGAGTTCGGCGGCGGCGGCGAGTTCCTTGAGTTTTTCCGGATTGTCCAGGTATTCGTATATTTCAAAGTGATCCGTGTGGGAAACCTTGAAATCCTGTTTTTGGTAACGGGGCTTGTTGCGTCCGAAATACTGCGCCTGGAGGGCGCCGGCGCTGAAAAGGAAAAGCAGGGAAAGAAACAAAAAGCGTTTCATGGCTATATGATTTTTGCTATATGGGAAGGGACACGGACAAGTGGTTGTACGGTTCCGGATGCTTTAAAGTTTGGCTAACACTTAACAGGGCATTTTAACACTTGTTTACGCAAAAAATTTTTGTTTTGGATGTTATTGTGGCGTTAAAGGTGTGGAAATCGCTGTATCTGAAGCGCAAGTAAACCTGAATTTGCAAGAAACGATGACACTTTTCAAGTCGATATTTCGCCTGCTTTGGATCGGCATTTGCGCCCTCGCCATGCTCTCACAAACACGTTTCGTGCTTGGTTTGCCCCTCGCGCCCGACCTGCTCGACGGTTATGTGCTCGGCAGTACGGTGTTCGCCTACGGCTTCACCCACTCCGACAGACGGCTGAAAACGGTGTCATGGTTGGCCGGACTGTTCGGGGGCGCCTGTTATGCCCTGTCTGCCTGGCCGTTATTGTCGGGATCGCCGCCGGCACAACGCACGCCTGAATACTGGCCCATGACTGCCCTTTTACCCCTGCTGCTGTGGCTGCTATATTACGGCCTGCAGCGCCCCGGCACCGCCGGATTGCGGGGGGTGCCCGCCGCCAAGCCCGTTGTGGTGGGGCTGACCTGGGCCATCGTAACGGTGCTGCTGCCCCTGCCTGCAGAGCGCTGGAGCGAAGCATCCATCATGTTTTCCGGGAGGGCTATTTTCATCTTTGCGCTGGCGCTGGCCTACGACCTGAGCGACCTGGTATACGACCGGCGCCACGGGCTGTCCACGCTGGCGGGCAGGGTCGGCGCAAGCGGGACGTTCCGGTTCATGGACGCGGCATTGGTGCTGGCGTTTTTATGCTATTGCGCCAATTTTTTCCTGCATGTTTTCCCCCTTTATGCCACGGCAGCCCTGATCGCATCGCTGGTTTTTTCTGCCTGGTGGTTGCGTTTTTTACTGCGAAAATCTATTTCGACCGCCCGGCAAAAACTGCTGATCGACGCCTTGATGCCCCTGCAATTGCTCCTGATCTGGCTGACCTCGTTTTTAAAAATATGACATTTCCGGGTTTTAACAGGGGGCTTTCTTCGAAATCTGTCCTTTTTTATATGCGTAAAGCCGCTCGCTTCCCGTTCTTTGCGGCAAAATAGCCACCTGTCCATGCGCCTCTTGCCCGTAATCGGGGTTTTCTGCCTGTTTCTACTGTATGCCTGCGCCGGCGACGGCAAACGCGACATACGCGACTACTACTTCCCGGTGGAGGAATTTCGCAGCGGCAAGGTGTACGAGTACGACCTGGCAAAGGGCGATTCCTCCTCGCCGGAGTTCTGGTACTATCGCTCCTTTAGGCGCGACAGCGGCTTGTTCCTGGCCGGCACCTACTACGACAGCCGTTTTCAGATCGGCCAGATCGTGCGGGAAAAGATCGTGGAAAGCGGCGCCCAGGTGCGCGATTATTTTCTCTATGAAACAGACTGGGAAACGGGTAAACAGGTGCAAACAACCGCCATCCTCGAATCGCCGGATATTTTTCCCTTCCGTGTGCGCGACTCCAGCGGCGTATTTCTGTTCAGCCTGAAATACCACCCCGCCGCCGATTCATCTACCACGATCTATATCATCCGCAACCGCATTTATCTCGGCGAAGGACCGCCTTTCGAGTTTCAGGGAGAGACCTATCCCTGCATCCGTTTCGGTCTGCGCGAGGTGATCGGCAATGAAAAAGAAGGCGTCGCCGAAATTGAGGGTACCGGTGAGGAATGGTACGCCAAAGGGCTTGGCCTGGTGTACTACCGGAAGCGATTCGGGCTGAAGGGACAGGTGCAGTTCGAATACCGGCTCAGGGATATTTTCCCGATGTCGGAACTGGAAAAACGCGCGGCAGCGTATTTTGGGGAATGAAATAGTGATAAGTGTTAAGTGATATGTCTGGACTGTATCACTTAACACTTATCACTTAACCCTTATCACTCAACACTTACCACTCATGCTAAAAAACGCTTTGATCGAAATTTTTGAGCGCGATTTGCGCCAGGTGGCCAGAGAGATCAGCCTGTACGCCAACGAAAGCGATCTGTGGGTCGTGAAAGCCGAAATCAGCAATTCGGCGGGCAACCTGTGCCTGCACCTGATCGGCAACCTGAACCATTTTATCGGCGCCGTTTTGGGAAAAACAGGCTATGTCCGCGAACGCGACAAGGAGTTTTCCGACAAAAATGTGCCGCGTGCCGATATGCTGGCGCAACTGGAAAAAACCATCGCAGTGGTGACGGAGACCCTGCGCAACCTCCCCGATTCGGCCATGAATGAAGATTTTCCTGTCGACAAACGCGGCCAGATCGTGAAAACGGACTTTATGCTGCTGCACCTGCTGGGCCACCTGAGTTATCACCTCGGCCAGATCAACTACCACCGGCGGCTGATCTGAATACCGTGGGTGTAAAATGCGGGTGTGTCGCAAGTCATGAATCTGTGCAAAATACCACCACTGGAAAATCTCGTTTCCAAACTGCTTTTGGATAACAATAAGCAAAACGGCATGTAATACACCCGCATCGTTCGCGAAAACAACTGCGATTGACTCTTAACCAGATAACATTAAACACTATGAAGAACCTCCACTTCCTGACATTACTCCTTTTTTTATCGGCCCTGAACGCCGTAACAGCCCAGAGTCGCCGCTTTTCATTTAGCATTAGCCTGGCTCCCACGATTA
>CALMBD010000279.1 GCA_937861115.1 uncultured Bacteroidota bacterium
TCTGTGCTGAGGGCAACGGTTGTTTGAAGTGATTTGCCATCGCGCTGATACACGACCGCCACTTCGTCGCCGGGCTGATGTCCGGCAAGTGCCGAACGCAGGGAAAGCGCGCCGGTCACTTTTTTGCCGTCGACCGCGGTCACGACATCACCGGACTGCAGGCCTGCCGCTTCCGCTCCCTTCCCACGGACGACATCGCGAATAACCATCCCGTCTGCGTTGACGTCATCGTTTTCGTACACGCCCAGAATCGGCCGTTTTTTACCTTCGGTTTGCAGCGAGGCCAGTCGTTCAGCCATCCGTTCCATCTGTTCTGCATAACGGATCTTTATTTTTTCGTTTTCCTGCCTGAATTTGTCCTGTTCTTCCGGATTGCAGGCCTTAAAGCGCGCATCAATCGTTATTTCCCTGCCCTCGCGCAGGATAGCGAGCGTAAACGCCTCACCCTGCTGGTGCTTGTTGCGTTCGCGGATCAATTCCGATTGAGTGCTTACCGGTACGCCATCCAGGCTTACAATGATATCGCCGGCCTGAACGCCATAGGTTGTCGCCGGTGTATTCTCCACCGTATATTCCACCTTCAAGCCACCGCTTACATTGCTGGTGCCCACCCCGATAAATACCTTACACGGGTCGCGTTGTTGATCTGCAAAGTTGAAAATGGCGGGGGCCCAGTCGTTGTTAAATTCAAAGCGCTGCTCCTGCGCCCAGGGCGCCAGATAGCAAAAGAGTACGAACATGGTCGACAGGCCCAATTTTTGCATGGAAAGTATCTTCATAACTAAAGTATATTTGGTGAAAAACTGGGCTTAAAGACCAATCACAGGCAAATACGTTGCACGGGAAGATTTTATTCCTGCTATTTTCCCTGATTCCGGCAGGGACCGATATATTTATTTGGAATTTGCCTTCTTAATTCCCCATGCAATCAGGGCGATGAATGCCGCCAGGCCGCCAAACAGATACATGTAATTCACGTTGACTTTCAGTACAGCAAGAAAAACAATAGCTACCATGAAAATGGTCGGCACTTCGTTGAGTGCACGGTAATGGATGTGTGTGAAAGAAGACGCTCCTTGTTCCAGTTGGCGGATATGCCCCTTGAGATAATGCGTATAAACGGTCAGTAACACCAGAAAAACGAGTTTGACCTGCATCCAGCCCTGTTCGAGCCACACCGGCTGGATGCACAACATGATCACCCCGAACGACCAGGTAATGACTACGGCCGGCTTCAGGATAATATTATACGACTTCCACTCCATCGTGACAAACTGACCGAGCAGGGTACTGCGCTCCGGCTCCGGCCGGTCGAATGCCATGGCGTGGTACACCATGATGCGTACGAGATAAAACATGCCTGCCATCCAGGATACCATCCCGATGAGGTGAAGCGATTTGGCAATACTATACCAATTGGACATAAAACATTCGATTACCGGGCAAAAGTAGGCATCCTCCGGAAAATACCGGCCCGCCGGAGAAGCGAAGGCGGTTTCTCAGGCATTCACTGGTCTGATCCTGATGATGCCCAGCACATGCATCAGCCGGAGTACCGGGTACATGGGGTCGAATTCCCAGGATTTGACGGCGAAATTCGGCCGGTTCGGGTGTTTGTGGTGGTTGTTCTGAAACAACTCGCCCAGCGTCAGAAAGTCGAAGGGCAGGGAGTTTTTCGAATGATCGCCGTTGTCGTAATTCTGGTAGCCGTATTTATGACCGCACCAGTTGACGATTGCGCCGTGCACGGGGCCCATCAGAAAGTGCAATGGCAGCAGCAAATACATCCACCATTGTGTAGCAAAGAAGACATAAAAAGTGATATAGGCAGAGCCCCAGGCGATCCGCGATACCCATGAATTGCCGAATTTATCCAGCCAGTTCCAGGATGGGGATGCACTCAGAAACTTCGGCGACACGTGTGCCGTAGAGACAATGAGGCGATTGAAAATCCGGGCAGTGTGCCACATCATGGCAAATACATCCCTGAAAAAGCCGGGGGGATGCGGGTCTTTTTCCGTGTCTGAAAAGGTGTGGTGCATCCGGTGCATGATAGCGTATGCCTTCGGAACCAGGTAGGAGGAGCCTTGAGAAACATAAGCCATAAAATGGAAAATACGCTCCCAGAATTTGTTCATCGAGAACATTTTATGCGAAGCATAGCGGTGATGAAAAAAGGTCTGGAAAAACATGGAGCCAAACCAGTGCGCCGCGAAAAAATTGAAAATAACCATGCAAAAAGGTTGTGAAACAAGATACAATCCACACAAAGTATGGCTATTTTCCAGGATATTATCAAGTTGGGGGTGCGCCCCTTTCCGGCAGGTTCCATATTTTTCGGAGTAATAATCCGAACGACCAATTTTGAACGCCCAAACAGGCGCCGGGGTAAATATTTGTCTCCCGTTTTTTGACTCCACCAACACTCCTTTCGTTTTTGGAAAGGCAGTTTTTTTCAAAAAATAAATAAAAAAAGCGCGACCGGGAAACATCCTCAGCCGCGCCGGATACGCAATGACAATCTGTTGTCGAATGGATGGTTACTTGATCAGGGCAATATTCAGCCCCACGATCAACCTTGCCGGATTATTGCTGAAGTGGTATTCGTCGCCAAAAAAGGTGATGTGATCGCCCTGTTTGTTGAAATTGCCCTCGTAGCGGATATCGGCTGAAAAACGGCCGGTGCCGATGGTCAGACCTGCCTGCCAACCCCAGGTGAATTGCTTCCAACGCGCCTTGTAGCCGTCGAAATCGGTGAGTTCCGACCTGCTGCTCAGGTAATAATGCCCCACGGGACCGCCATGCAGGCGAACCGGACCGGCAGTGAACCCCACAAGCAGGGGCAGGTCGAGAAAATTGTAGCGTTCATTCTTGATCACTTCGCCCAGGCTCGATTCGCCCACCTTGTAATCTGTTTTATTGGAGTTGAAGATGATCTCCGGCTGGAAAAACACCTTGTTGCCAAGGCGAAGGTAGGCGCCGAACTGGGTGCCGAACTTGAATTTGTCCACGCCGAAATTAAAAGCCGTGTCTGCTCCGTTGATGATGATGTCCTGCGGTTTGACTACCTGTGTATTCACACCGCCTTTCAGGCCGAAGGAAAACTGTGCCTGAGCCAGGTTGCTGCAACATAAAAGGCCAAGGGCCAACATTAGATTTTTCATACGAGTAGTGTGTGTGTCGGTTGTGTTTCCTAAAAAACGGAAGCCGGTATCCGTCAGCGTGGATTGGAGCATGTTTAACCTTTTTCTAACCGCCCGGCGCCTCAATTGTGAAGGTTTCGCAAAAAGAAACCGGTTTCGCCGCCGAATACGTACTTTTGCCCCCCGTTGATATGGAAGTTACCAAAGCCGAGTTTATCGCCAGTCACCCGAAAGAGTCGCTCTGTCCCAAGGATGGAAGACCCGAATTTGCCTTCATCGGTCGATCCAATGTCGGCAAGTCGTCGCTGATCAACATGCTGACGCGCAAGGGATTGGCCAAAGTATCGGGCACACCCGGCAAAACCCAGTTGCTCAATTATTTCCTCATCAACGGGCAGTGGTACCTGGTAGATTTGCCGGGTTACGGATATGCACGCCTCTCAAAAACCCACAAAAAGAAGCTGGCGGAAATGATTGAAGGTTATCTGTTCAACCGCAAGGAATTGCTGCTGGCCTTTGTCCTGATCGACTCGTCGATACCGCCCACCCGAATCGACCTGGAGTTTGTCAACACCCTTGGACAGCGCGCCATACCTTTTGCCCTGGCGTTCACCAAATCGGACCGGGTTGGCAAGCGAACGATCGAACAAAACATATCCGCGTTTTTAGGGAAACTGTCGGAGACTTGGGCATCCCTGCCACCGTATTTTGTTACCTCATCGGAACGAAAAACAGGCAAAGCGGAGATACTCGATTATATCGAAAAAATTGCCCGAAAATGAAACCCGGGCACGCCTTTCAGCCAAAAGAATCGTGAAAAAAGACGTTACGACATATCCGCGCATTATCGAGCGCATCGAAGACTGGCCGATCTACCGGTTGAGCAAAGACCGAAACGAATTTATCCGGGAAATTGACGAATTTACGTACAAACGCCTGATCCGTCGCCATAAAAAAGACCTGGCCGATGTGCTGGTCAAAACCATTTACCAGGAGCGAATCCGCATCAAGGAAGACCCCTGGAAGGTTGACCCGCCCAACGAACGCTCGTTCTGGAACAGGATCAGCAAACGACTGATCAAAAAATCGCTCGACCGACAGGATACCGAAGCCATACAAGTGGCGGAAGATATCCTTCAAAAAATCATCCACCGGTATTCGGAAGAGATTGTCGGCACATTCCAGATCCCTACTTTCCGTTTCGCACAGCGGTTTCTTACGGCCTTTTTCAACCGGCTGTTTAATGCAGCGGTCGGCAAAAACCTGCGCGCCATTTTTCGCGGCAGGCGGCACCTCTACGAACGCCTTAATGTGGTTGGCGATGTGGAAACGGTACGCGAACTGTTCAAGCACGGCACCGTCGTGATATTGCCTACCCACTCGAGCAACCTCGACTCCATCCTTGTGGGCTATGCAATGGACCAGATCATGGGCCTGCCTTCCTTCAGCTACGGCGCCGGTCTCAACCTGTACAATTTTGGCCCTGCGGCCTATTTCATGAACCGGCTCGGCGCCTATCGCGTGGACCGGCGCAAGAAAAACCCCATATACCTTGAAACGCTCAAAACGATGAGCAACCTGAGCATCCAGCGCGGGGTGAACAGCCTGTTCTTTCCGGGCGGCACGCGTTCCCGCTCCGGCGAACTGGAAACGGAGCTCAAGATGGGACTGATCGGCACGGCCGTCGAAGCCCAGCGCGCCATGTGCCAGACCGCCGTGGACGCAGGTCATCCCGACACCCCGAAGAAGGTGTTTATCGTTCCAATGGTGCTGTGTTACAATTTTGTGCTGGAAGCGCCCTTCCTGATTGAGCAGCACCTGCGCCGCACCGGCAAGGAAAACTACATAAGGCTCAAGGACGAGGGCACCAGTGTACGCGCATGGCTCCGGTTCGTCTGGCGTTTTTTCTCCACTACCAGCGATATTACGCTCAGCGTCGGCCAACCGATGGATATCATGGGCAATTTTGTGGATGCAAACGGACGCAGTTTCGATCGTTTCGGGAACGAGCTCAACATAAGCGACTACTTTACCCTCAATAATGAAATAACAGCCGACCGCCAGCGCGAGGAAGAATACACCAAACTCCTGGCCGAACGGATTGTAGAGCGCTACCATATCGAGAATGTGATCCTCAGCAGCCACCTGGTGGCCTATGCCGTATTCGAACTCCTGCTCCACGAAAATCCCAAACTCGACCTGTTTGGAATACTTCGCCTGCCACCCGATGAGTACCTGTTCCCCTTCCGGGCCGTGGAAGACGTCGTTGAGCAAATACAGGCCAAACTTTTTGAGTGGGAGCAACAGGGCAATATCCGCCTGGCCCCGGAAACGCATCGCAGCGCAGCAGACGTTGTGCGCGACGGTGTGAAAAACCTCGGTATTTTTCATGCCGAAAAGCCCCTTGGCTTCAATAAGGCGGGCGATATTCAGTCATCAAACTTCCGGGTGCTGTATTTTTACCACAACCGGCTTGTCAATTACCAATTCGACAAAATCATCCAGTGGAAGGCCGAAGAAATCGAGGTGCTTAAAATGGACTAAGCAATTGAATATGCAATACGAAAACTTACTTATCGCGATTGAAGACGGTATTGCCGTCGTCACCATCAGCCGGGAAAAAGCGCTGAACGCCCTGAACACCCAAACCATGACCGAACTGAGCCACTTCTTCGGCGAGGCTGCGTACGAGATTGAAGGACTGAAAGGCATCGTGGTTACCGGGGCAGGCGAAAAAGCGTTTGTTGCCGGCGCCGACATCACCGAATTCAGCAGCCTCAGCCCGGAAGAAGGCATGCAGTTTGCCAAACGCGGCCAGGATATTTTTTTCCTGATCGAACGTTTTCCCAAACCCGTTGTAGCGGCTGTCAACGGCTTTGCTTTGGGAGGAGGTTGCGAACTTGCCATGGCCTGCCACCTGCGTATTGCCGGGGAAAAGGCAAAATTCGGGCAACCGGAGGTGAACCTCGGCCTGATACCGGGCTACGGCGGCACCCAGCGCCTGATCCAGTATATCGGCAAAACCAAAGCCATGGAACTGTTGATGACGGCAGATATCATCGGAGCCGTTGACGCACATCAACTGGGGCTGGTCAACAGCGTCGTACCTTCGGGCGCTGAAGTGCTGAAAGCCAGGGAGTTAATAGAAAAAATAGCCGCAAAAGCGCCTTTCGCCATTTCCCGGATCATCGAATCGGTCAACGCGTATTTCGAGGAAGGCCTCGACGGGTACTGGAAAGAAGTAGACGCTTTCGGCGAATGCTGCGGCACGGAAGATTTTAAGGAAGGCGCGGCCGCATTTGTAGAAAAGCGGAAAGCCAATTTCCAGGGCAAATAACATCACAAATACTGTCCTGTGCACATGATGAAAACGATACTTTTACTATTCGGCTTGTCCATATCAACCCTTGCCTCCGCACAATTTGCCAAAGGCAGCAAATTGCTGGAAGGCGGCATCAGTCTCAGGACGGATTTCAAAATCGGAAATGATGCCATCGACATATCCTCCGGGGCTACGCCCAATGATGTCGAAAGCAATAGTTTTGGTCTGAACCTTTCTTTTGGCGCCTTTTCCTCGGCTCGAAATGAATGGGGGGTAAAAGCGGGATATTCCCGGTCCGATTTTCGTTCCAATACTTTTTTCACCGATCAGTTTGGCTCCCTGCTTCTGTTCAGAAGCAAAACCATCCGGAACAACGCCCAGATCGGCCTCTTCTATCGCAGATACCTCCCGCTTGCAACGCGGTTGTACGGCGGCTTTACGCTCGGCATGGACGCCGGAAACAGCTGGATCAAATCAAGGAGCGCATTTGATGCATTCACAAACAACCCTTTTGTTGAAACAAGTGAAGAAACGATTCTGAATGCCAGTGTTTACAGCAACCTGTTTCTGAGTTATTTGTTTTCACACCAGTTCGGTGCAAGAATGTCCACGGGAAGCATGGCCTTTCAAATTCTGAAGAGCAGCCGGACGAATGTTACGGACGCAAGTATTGATCTGAACCTCAACACAAGCTTCTCACCGACCATCTCATTTTTTTGGATTATTAATGGAAAATCGGACAATAGAGACTGATATACTGATTATTGGCGCCGGCCCGGTCGGCCTGTTTGCCGTATTCGAGGCCGGACTGCTCAAACTGCGCTGCCACCTGATTGATGCACTACCCTATCCGGGTGGTCAGTTGATGGAAATTTACCCTAAAAAACCGATCTACGACATACCGGGTTGCCCCTCCATTCTCGCCGGCGACCTGGTGCAGAACCTGATGAACCAGATTTTGCCTTTTAACCCCGGCTTCACGCTGGGTGAAAGGGCCGAACATCTTGAAAAACAGGCGGACGGGCGCTGGTGCGTCACAACATCCAGGGGAACGAAACACCTGGCGCCCGTGGTGTTTATTGCCGGCGGACTGGGCAGTTTCGAGCCGCGCAAACCGCCTATCGACAACATCGAATTCTTCGAAGACAAAGGCGTGGAATACTTCGTCAGGTACCCCGAGTTTTTCAAAAACCGCCGCGTAGTGATTGCGGGCGGCGGCGATTCGGCGCTTGACTGGACCATTTATCTTGCCGAAGTTGCCAGGGAACTGACTCTGGTGCACCGGCGCACGGAGTTCCGCGGCGCGCCCGACAGCGTGGAAAAAGTGCAGGAATTGGCCAAAAGCGGAAAAATAAAACTCATCACCAATGCCCAGGTAACCGGTTTGCATGGCAACGGAAAACTGGACGGCGTGGTTATCCAGCACGACACGGAGGGGGAGTTTACGGTGGAAACAGATTATTTCGTGCCGCTTTTCGGCCTTACACCAAAGCTGGGACCTATCGCCGACTGGGGCCTTGAACTCGACAAAAACGCTATTGTAGTCAACACCCTCGATTACAGCACCAATATCCAGGGCATTTATGCCATTGGCGACGTAAATACTTACCCCGGCAAGTTGAAACTGATCCTGTGTGGTTTCCATGAAGCCACGCTGGCCTGCCAGTCGGCCTTTAAAATTGCCCGGCCGGATCAGAAACTATCCTTCAAGTACACCACGGTTACCGGCATTGAGGGCCTGCCGCTCTGAAGCATACGATCAGTCAGGAATGAAAGAGAATATCAAGATCACCGTATTCGACCGCGATAATGAGCGCCACGACCTCGACGCTCCTACCGATATGGGCATGAACGTCATGGAATTGTGCAAGGCCTACGAATTGCCGGTTGAAGGCACCTGCGGCGGCATGGCCCTGTGCGCATCCTGCCATGTCTATGTGTTGAGCAACCACACTTTACCCGAACCTACCGACGATGAACTCGCCATGCTCGACCAGGCTTTTTTTGTGCAAGACAACAGCCGGCTCGGCTGTCAGTTGAAGATCAGGGAGGATATGGAAGGTCTGGAAGTCAAACTGGCGCCGGTATCGCAGTGATTTATATTTCGCCCAGCAGCGTCCGGTAATCGTCCCAACGCGCGTCTTCAGATTTCATTTCCAGCAGGTCGAACAATTCCTCGGCATAGATGGCCTCCAATTCAGGCGCGGTGCGTGCGGTGCGAAGTTCCAGTTTACCCTTGCGGATTTGTTCCATGCGCCACGCAAAGGTTTGCTCCATCCTGCTAAAAATGGCCGTGCAGGCATCTGCATGGTCGTCGCCTCCCCTGCCCGCAATGATCGACTCCTTAAACGCCACCGCATTCCGGGCGATCATTTTACCTTCTTCGAGGATGAAATAGGCCGTATGCGGCCATTGTTCCGGCGGCGGCAACAGTTTGGCGTACAATACCAGTTGCAGGTCTTCCCCGTTCCGGATCAGTTCTTTCCGCCTGTTGGCCCCGCTCCACTTCAAATCAACGATGGCCTGCTCGTCGCCGCGTTGCAATACCAGGTCGGCTTTACCGCGGACGGGAATACCGGAAAACGCGCCCTGCAATTCCAGTTCGGTGTGCGCCACCTCCCATCCGTTGGACCGGATCAGGGAGATCAAACTCCAGGCCGCATTTTTTACCCTGTTCAGAAAGGCATTCCGTTCGGGTTCGCGACCGTAAAGCAACATCGTGGCGCCTTCTCTCGGCAGCAGGTCCGCAGATTTTTCATCCACCCATTGCTGAACGGCGCGCCGATCAAGCGCACGGAGGTCTTCTTTCAACAGTTGCTCAAAAAAGCGATGCGCGAGACTGCCCAGCAGGGTATTGTCGCCGGTCACACTCAGCAGTCCGGAGGGAAACAGCCGGAGTTTTTGCCTGAAAAACCAGCGGTGTGGATAGTAAAAAAGGCTTTCGAGGTTTGTCGGCGTCTCGTACTCGCTGTCCGGCAGCAGTTCGGGTTTGGCGATCTGCAGGTGCGGACGCGTGCGCCCGGGTGGACTAACCTCCAGCAGTTCCGGCGGTTTCAGGCTGAATATCCGGTTGAAACGGTCGCGGTCCGACGCATCATCCAGGTTGTAGGTAAAATCCCGGTAGTCCGGAAATGCCGCCTCGATATCACCCAACAGCAGGCTTGGAACCACATCGGCTCCCTCGGCCTGTTCCGGAACGACCAGGATCAGTTGTCGTGAAGCCTGAAGTACCGGGCGGATCTGACGGATTTGTCTGCCATGGCTCTCCCGGGCAGGCGTGGTTGGAAACACCTCCAGACTTTCAAGCCAGGCACGCTCTTCCTTCAGCCATTTGTCGGGAGCAGGTACCGGGTTGTCGAACAGGCAATTCCACCAGAGGAGTGTTTCGGCAGGCTCGGTTATGGCGCCCGGACTGTGGACATAACTGAACCGCCCGACCTCTGCGGGAGCCAGTTGCACGGGCGAAGGACTGTAAATCGTGCGAACAATGCGTTCCAGTTCTAGGAAACCGATCCGCTGCTCGGGTAACGCTTCGAGCAACTCCCGGATCCGGCGCGCCTGTTCTGCCAGCACCAGCAGCGAGGTATTGGAATTGTCCGTATCCTCAAAATGATCGAGCGCCCACTGGTGCAGGTAGGCGTAGAGGGCTATGGCATCGCGTTTGGGGGCCGTTCCGTTGGCAGGATACCTGCGCCGGCCAAACCAAAAGTCATATTGCTCCCGCGCCTTGTCGGGCACTTCCGCCTGTTCGAGGTATCCATACACGGCTGCAAACCAGGTATCGCTGAACAGCCCGGGCTTTCCTGCCATTACACGCGCTATTTCCAGGGCCAGGCTGCCGTCGAGGGGCTTTACCGGCAGCGTCACAAACTCCATGATTTTGAAGACATCGACCGGTTCCCATAAAAAAGCCGGCGCCAGTTTCAACACCTGAAGCGAGGGGCGCGCCAGGGAGGCGGACAAGACGCCCATCGTCGGGAACCCCTGTAAATGGAGCGCCCTTTCGAGCGACAGGTTCATCTCCGGCACCAGGAAAACGGGTTGTAATGCAGGATTTTCCTTCAGCATTTGGGCGACATAAACGGCGGCATCGCTGTCGCGCCGGGCACGCAGGATGAGCAAACTGCCGGTGTCGTCGTCCGAATCGTCGTCCTTCGATGCGACACCTGTCGCCAGGCGGCGCTGCAGGCGGCCCAAACGGGTATGTTCCGGTGCGGCGCAGGAAACCGCAACCTGTTCACAAACGACGCCTCCGGCTTCCAGCAATTGCACCAGCCGCTGCATGTATGTCGGCTGGACCTGCAAGGGTTCATACAGGCATATCCTGGACAGCGGAACACTTTGTTTTCTCAATTGCACCAGTACCGTTTCGAAACGGTCGGCAAAACCCGCTGCCAGCGCAACGGTCTCCGGATCAGCCGTTTTTTTCCGGAAAAGCGCCTCTGTTGCTGCAAATGTTTTTAACCGGGGAGGCATCGTCGCCCCGGATGCAGTCAGGTCCCAGCCCGCCAGCAGGAGTTCGTCGCGCCAGTCGAGCAACACCGCTGCCGTGGCAAATCGATCTGCCTGATAAGAGCGCTCGTAAAAAGGGCGGTCAGTAAACAGCGGCTCTTGTTCCGTTTCCTGTAGGTGTTGGCCAAGTGCCTGCCGGTACAGTTCGATACGCAGGTATTCGGTGTTGTCGGGATAACCGCTCAGCCCGAGTTGGCCTTCGAGCCATTGCAGCAATTTTTTCGGTCCTGCGAAAACCTCGCCTTCACGCAGTTCGCTGCGTTTCGCCGTATACACGGGGCCATCAAAATCGGGACCGAAATGAAGGACAAACATCCGCCAGTATGCTGCGCCGTCCGGAGAGCAGGTTTCCGGAGGCCGTTAAAGATTTTTGGTTACGCCAACAAAAGTAGGCGCTTCACGCATTTTGCTTTAGCTTTGCACGGCTTTTTTGAAACAATTTTTTTTGAAATAATGGAATCAAACGACGTCGTAAAATCGAGTGATATTACCATCCGGGTAGGGCTTAATGCCGAAAATGTGCCGGTAAAAATCGAGTGGGCCGCCAGCGACCGCAACAACGGGCAACTGGAAGAGTGCAAGGCCATGGCCGTCGCGCTTTTTGACAAAGAACACCGCGATACGCTGCGTATCGACCTGTGGACCAAAGAGATGCAGGTGATCGAAATGGACCGTTTTGTCTATCAGGTGCTGCGTTCGCTGAGTCAGACCTATCTGCGCGCAACACAGAACAAGGAGATGGCGGAGGACCTGGCTAAATTCGCACATTATTTTGGGGAAAAGACTGAAATCGTCCCCAAAACGTCCTGAGCAACAATTGCTGTTGTAAGTTTGCCACATGTTGCCGGCCAGCTTAAAAACATTATTCAGCCGCTTTTTCGGATTTCAACACCTGACACCCGAAGAGATCGAGCATCGAACGCTTGCACTGACGATTATTGTCGCCATTACAATGCTCGATTTTACCTACAACCTGGCATTTTACCTGTTTGGAGGACCGTTTACATGGTGGACGACGCTGTTTTATTTCGTAGCCAGTTCCGCCAACCTCCTGTATTTCAAGCATAAAGCCAATTTTCGGCTTTTCCGCAATTTCCAGATCGCACTGACCATTTTGCTCCCCCTTGTCGCACAAATCACTCATGGCGGCTTTAGCGGCGGCAGTGGTGTTGTGCTCGCTGCATTTCTGGCGCCGCTGGGAACGATGATGTTCGCCCGACTGCATACGGCACGTAAAACCTTTTTTGCCTACCTGCTGGCCCTGCTGGTCGCCGGTGTCTGGGAATATTTTTCCCGCCCTGCCCCCTCCGCCCTGCCCCCCGAGGTGCATTTGCTGTTTTTCGAGTTCAATTTTGCCTTCACGGCCGCTGTGGCATATTTTCTCATGGAAGGTTTTTTGAAAAACAGGGCTTCCCTGCTGGCGCTTGTGCAGGCCGAACATGAAAAGGCTGACAGTTTGCTGCTCGATATCCTGCCGGCCGAAACAGCCAGCGAACTAAAAGAAAAAGGCTTTGTGCAGGCGGTTAGTTACCCCGTAGCAACGGTGATGTTTACCGACTTCGTGGGTTTTTCAGCCTTCGCCCGCACGCTCTCCGCTGAAGAACTGGTGGAACAGATCGACTTCTATTTCAGGGCGTTCGACGAGATCGTGGATAAATACGGGCTGGAAAAAATCAAAACCATCGGCGACAGTTATATGTGTGCCGGGGGTCTTCCGGCGCCGTCTTCCGAGCATGTGCGCGACATGGTTCGGGCCGCGCTGGAGATTCGCCATTTTGCACAAAAACAACGCGAGGAAAAATTGCAGCGGTTCGGCTATCCCTTTGATATCCGGATCGGTATTCACACGGGACCTGTAGTGGCAGGTGTGGTCGGCAGCAGTAAAATCGCCTACGATATCTGGGGCGAAACGGTCAACATCGCGGCCCGGATGGAACAATCCTGCGAACCGCACCGGATCAATATATCGGAAGCAACCTACGCCCATGTCAAACACGAATTCGACTGTCTTTACCGCGGGCGTTTCGAAGCCAAACACGTCGGGGAAATCGAGATGTATTATGTGGACGGTGGACGGTAGACGGTGGACGGTAGACGGAGGACGGTGGACGGTGGACGGTGGACGGTGGACGGTGGACGGTGGACGATGGACGATGGACGGAATTTTGTTATTTTCTGTGTGGAATCTGCGCATTTTTTTCTGCGTGGAATCTGCGAGAACCTGCGAGAACCTGCTAAAAATCCGCGTGAACCCGCGTGAACCTTTACACAAACCATGACCAACAAACAAATCGCCTACGCTTTCGACGAACTGGCCAATCTCATGGAACTCCATGAAGAGGAAGACTTTCGCATTCGCTCCTACCGCAATGCCTACCTCAACCTGCGCAAACTCGATCGCCCGCTGGCTGACATGTCTGACGCGGAAGTAAAGGAGATTAAAGGCGTCGGCCCCGCCATTGCCGGCAAGATCCGGGAACTGGTGACCGGCGGCAAAATGGCCACACTCGACAAATACCTGGAAAAAACCCCGCCCGGCGTGGTCGAAATGCTGGAGGTAAACGGCTTCGGCCCGAAAAAAGTCCGCGTGGTATGGCAGGATATGGGCATCGAAAGCATCGGAGAACTCTGGTATGCCTGCAACGAGAACCGGCTGGTGGAATTCAAGGGTTTTGGCCTGAAAACGCAGGAAGACCTCAAGAACAAACTCGAATACTTCCTGAAGAGCCGCGGCAAACTGCACCTGGATGCCGCAGAAGAAGAAGCGGATTTCGTCTGTACCTGGCTGACGGGCAAACTTCCCGGCGCCCGTGTGGCGCCTGTGGGCGAACTCCGGCGCAATTGTCCGGTCGTCAGCACGGTGGAAATACTCGTCGGCTACTCCGGCGACCTTTCACCCGCTTTTGACGGCGAAAACCTGACCCTCGAGCAGCAGACCGACCAATCGTACCACGCCAGACTCGAAAACAATACTGCCATTCTGATCCATACCTGCGCTCCGGAGGCTTTTGGCTCCAGAATGTTCAGGCATACCGGTAGTCAGGCATTTGTGGAAGCCTTCGCCAAAGCCCACCCGGGCGTCGATTTCAAAAACCTGGAAAACGAAGCACAGGTTTTTGAAAAAGCCAACATGCCCTTTGTCGTGCCCGAATTGAGGGAACAGGCCGACTCAAAACAAATTCCCGATCTGATCACAGAGGAAGACCTGAAAGGCGTGTTGCACGTACACACGACCTGGAGCGATGGCCTGCACAGCCTGCGCGACATGTGCGATTACGCGCGTTCGCTGGGCTACAGTTATATCGGCATAACCGACCACAGCCAGTCGGCCTTCTACGCCAACGGACTGAAACCCGACCGGGTGCTGGCGCAAATGGAGGAAATCGATGCGTTGAATGCCGAGTTTGCGCCCTTCCGCATCTTCAAGGGCATAGAGAGCGATATCCTGAACGACGGTTCGCTCGATTACGAACCCGCCTTGCTGGAAAAGTTCGACTTTATCATCGCGTCGGTACACTCTAATTTAAAAATGAACCGGGAAAAGGCCACGGAACGCGTCGTTCGGGCCATCGAAAACCCATACACCACCATTCTTGGCCACCCGACGGGACGCCTGCTGCTCAGCCGCGAAGGCTATCCCCTCGACTGGGATGCCGTATTTGAAGCCTGCGTGAAACACAAGGTCGCCATAGAACTGAATGCCAACCCCTATCGCCTGGATATTGACTGGACCCTGATCCCGCAGGCACTGCAACGGGGTATCCGAATCAGCATCAACCCTGATGCCCACAGCAAGGACGGCATCCACGATATTCGCTATGGCGTCAAGGTTGCCCGGAAAGGCGGACTGACGGTGGAAGGGTGCTTCAATGCGGTGATGATGGAAGGGGCATAACACCTGGCAGGATGGGAAAATAAATTTCGGGGATACGGGTAATTGCCGGAGTTTATTTTACTTATTTTTGTCCGGACCGTATGACTTGCTTTAAAACCCGGTGCATTAACCCTATGTCCGCTGACCCGATTATTACTGCACGCCCCATGGAATATCAAATGCAGCCCCGCATCCGGATAGATTTACCTTATACACCCGAATGCGTTCAAAAAATCAAATCAGTAAACGGCGCCCGCTGGAGCGCAACGCACCGATGCTGGCACGTACCAAAAACACCGGAAGCCTGGCGGGAGTTGAAGGAGATTTTTGGCGTTATTCAAGTCATCCATGCGCCGGAACCTGAAGTACAACCAGTCGTTCTGCCAGCGTCTCCAAAATCTGCGAATTCGCCGCTGGCCGGCCAATTCTCGCCGAACAAAATCACCATATTTCAATTGAGCGATGCATCTGACCGACTGGGGCTTCACTTGCCTGCAGGGCTTGTTCCCGCACATTTACAAACCGTGAAAAACATCCACAATCGGCGCTGGGATGCGGAGATGAAGGTTTGGCAAGTGCCTTATACGAAGTTGACGTTGCGATTTCTGGAAAAGTATTTCCCGGGATTACTGGATTGGACGTTTGAATTGGCAGAGGATATTCCTGAACGACTTGAGGAAGCGCCGAAATACGTGCCGCAGGCAAAATCGGGGCCGGCGCCCGCCAAATATGAGGAGGCGGTGACGGCGCTGGAGCAGTGTTTGACGCTGAAGCGGTATAGCTGGCGGACGGTGAAGGGGTATAAAAACTGTTTCCGGCAATTTATCTGGCATTACAACGAAGTTAAGCCCAGCCAGATTACCCGGAAACAGATTGACGATTATGTGGCCGGGTTAATCCGTGAAAAGCGAATTACAGAATCGTATCAGAATCAGATTTTGAGCGCCATCAAAATGTTTTATGCCGAGGTGGTTCATCAGGAAGACAAAGTTCAAGGTTTGTTGCGCCCCAGACGTCCGGACAAATTGCCTCAGGTTTTTACCGAGGACGAGGTTACCCGCCTGCTCAAATCAGTTGACAACCTGAAGCATCGGTGTATACTAATGCTTATCTACTCCGCCGGATTGCGTTTAGGGGAAGTACTGCACCTGAAAGTGCATGACTTGCAACCGGAAAACAACCGATTATTTGTCCGGGAGGCCAAGGGCAAGAAAGACCGTTGTACGATCCTGTCTGATAAAGCCTGGGTATTGGTGCACGAGTACCTGGAGATTTTTCAACCTATCGAATGGCTGTTTGAAGGTACCAACGGTGGTCAATACAGTGAACGCAGTGTACAGGCAATGTTTACCAGAGCTAAGGAAAAGTCCCGGGTAAACCCTTCCGGGACAGTGCACACCCTGCGCCACAGCTTCGCTACTCACTTGCTTGAAAAAGGCGTCGACCTGCGGTACATCCAGGAGTTGCTGGGGCATGAAAGCAGTAAAACAACCGAGATATACACCCATAACTTGTCCCGATGAAGTCGGGATTACGAAAAAGGGTTGGAACAAAATAAAAAGCCCGCTGGATGATTTGGATATTTGAAAAGAACAAATTATGTTTGGAGAATCAATGACCCAACAATTAAATATTCGACAAAGCAAACCCGCATTGCAGGTTCGCTTTGTCGGTTAACCAGGTCGCTGAAAGGCGATATTCCCGAAAACGAAAAAGTAAAATACGCATTGCGGGTTTTTGCTT
>CALMBD010000280.1 GCA_937861115.1 uncultured Bacteroidota bacterium
GCCGGCTCCGAATAGTCCCATTCGAAGCCTTCCCAGCCCACGAAGGGGTGGGGGAGCGACAGGTGGTGGCCCGTCTCGTGCGCCCAGGTGGTATTGCCCGAGGGCGAGCAGCCTTTCCCCATCACGATGGCGTCTTTCCAGGAATAGCCGCAGTTGCCTGCCGGGTCATCCACTACGAAAATATTCAGCCGGCCCGGCAACCAGTTTTGATCGATCATCTGGCCACCGGCGGTATAATCGTGCTGGTACCAGCCCGAGTTGTTGAGGTAGCGGATCGGATCACCCGGTTTGAGATAGAACCGGATGTGCGCATCGCTAAACTGCTCGTTCATTTCGCATAGCGCGCGGGTCGATTGCTCCAGGGGGAAGTAGCCGTTGCCGGCATTGTCGCCCACCAGATGCAGGGTCACGGGTACGTACAGCCATGCCGTGTCGATACCGCGGTCGAGCGCGATCTGATCCCTGTTCTGCTGGTACCAGCTGAACCACGGCGATTTGCCGGTATAGCCGCACCAGGGTTTGTCCATTTGTTTTTGGGCAGTCGCCATTGCGGCGATACCGATCATGCAACAGCATATAATGAATAGCCTGATTCGCATCTTACACAGAGGTTTGAATAGTTGTATTGGTTTGTAGCACAAATGTGCGACTTCCTTTTTAAAATTTTTCAAAACCTGGACGCATAGCGCCAGCCTGCGACAATTTATTCAGCCGGAATGACTCGTGTCGGCAGATTTTCCTGTGAACGGATGGGATCAGGGTTGGTTCAGCGTGCGAAAGCAAACCTACTGTCGTTTTCCCGCGCCGACAGTTCGTCGCCTATTTGTACGGTATGTTCCAGCAGCAGATCAAAATCCTCTTTTTTGCTGCGGTGGTTGCAAATGGATGCCCGCAGGGCATAACAACCGTTCACGATAGTCGACGACACGACGGCGATGCCTTTTTCCTGCAGGCGCATGAGTATTTCGCGGTTGATGTATTGCAGTTCAGAAGGCGGGCGCATTTTGTCGATGTACCGGAAGCATACGATGTTCAATCCCCGGGGCGCCATCAGTTCCAGGTTGGGATGCCGGCTGATTTGCTCTGCCAGTTGGGTCGCCTGGGCAATGTTCTGACGAATAAGCGCGCTATAGGCAAATATGCCGTGTGTTTTCAGCGACATCCAGATTTTCAGCGCTTTGAAACCGCGGGATAACTCAATGCCGTAATTTCCGGAAGAATGAATGTCCGGTGAAATGCCCCGTTCGTGTTGCAGCAGGTAATTCGGACTTTGTTCGAAGGTAAGCCGGTGCGCATCGGCATTGCGGATGAGCACACAACCCGCTTCATAGGATATGTGCATCCATTTGTGGAAGTCGAACGCAATACTGTCGGCCTCTTCCAGCGCTTTCAGTTCATGGGCATATTCCGGAACGTTTTTGGCCAGTGCGCCGAATGCGCCGTCGACATGAAACCAAAGGTCAAACTTGCGGCTGATGGCCAGCAATTCATCCATGGGATCGATAGCGCCCGTGTTTACGGTGCCGGCATTGCCGACGATGCAAAACGGAAGCCGGCCGCCTGCAATATCGGCGCGGATGCTTTTTTCAAGCAGGTCGGTACGGATCCGGAAATTTCGGTCTACGGGTATTTTACAAACGGCTGTGGCGCCCAGCCCCATTACTTCTGCCGCTTTTTGAATGCAGGCATGCGTTTCTGTGGAGCAATACAGCACCATTTGCTTTCCCTGCGCCAACGTGCCGAAGCGCCGCACACTTCCGCCCGTTTTGTGGTTTCGGGCCACCAGCAATGCATTCAGGTTGGCCATGGAAGCGCCGCTAACCAGCAGCCCGGAGGCAGTTTTGGGGTAGTTGAACATTTGTTTGCACCAGTCCAGTACCTGTTTCTCCACGCGGACGGACGATTGGTTACCCAGGCCAACATTCGGGTTCATGGCCGAGGCCAGCATCTCGGCGAACATGCTAACGTGGGTTCCGCTGCCTAAAACCCAGCCCCAGAAGCGCGGATGCGTGTTGCCGGTGCCATAAGGCAGGATATTGTCTTTGAAGATCCGGTAAACCGATTCAAGGCTTTGTGGCCTGTGCGGCAACAGTTCATCGAAACTGTGCTCCTGGTCTCCTGGCATGGGTTTCCATACGGGTTGCTGGCGGACATCGCGCATAAGGTCGATCATATCGTCCACCATTTGATGACCGATTTTCCTGATGTCGTCCCAGTTCTGGGGATCGAGGGTAAGCTCTGGTCTGTTTGCCATGTTGGTTGGTCAGTCTGGTTTTTGTTAAAAAAAATAGCCTTTTATTGTTTTTGGTGCGGTTATCCATTCCAGGGTGAATTGCCATAATTGCTTATTGGCCTGATCAAAAAAGCCCGAGTGTCCTATCTGCGCGATCCCTAGATCAGCAGGTCGCAGGTGCAGCCATTCCTTTTGTGCTGCCGAAAAGTGGTCGAGCAACGCTGAAACGGCCTTGGGAGGCGTGAACCAGTCGTCTGAAAAACTCAGCGCCAAAATCGGGATGTTCAGTTTTTGGAAGTTGTTGTCCGGAAAAACATCAAATACACCGTTGGGCCGCTCGCACCAGTCAGATATTTCCCGCATAACCCCCAGTGGCAGGTCGCCGAGGAAGCCGAGTCGTTTCCCCGGAAAATAGCCGAAACACTTGCTTATCAGGGGCGATGCGATTTTCATCAGTGCAATGCGGGGCTGGCTGGATCGCGGCCACAGGCGCCAGCAGGCCAGTGAACTGCCGACCATTATCAGTTGATCGATGTATTCGCTTGCCGGGGCCAAACCGACGATCTCGCCGCTGATACAATGCCCCAGGAACACGATTTCCTGGTTCGGGAATCGTTTTTTTGCATATAACAATACGGCATCCAGGTCCTGGTTGGCCCATTGACGCAGGGTCGCTTCATAATCTTTCGGGATACCCGGGCCGGAGCGCCCGGTGCCCCGGTAGTCGAAAGTAATTGCCGTACATCCCTGTTGGGAACAATAGGTGGCGAAGGACTGATATTGCACCTGTTCTATTCCAGCCCCGGGGCCGATAACCAATACCCTCCCGGATTCGCCCGGAGGCAAATAAACGCTCAGTCCGATGTGGAAGCCGTCGCGTGTACGTACAGTGTCTTGTATCGGTATCACGCTGCAAACATGCACCGGTCTGTCTGCACGGCATGACACAATTGATTGAATGGCGGTTTCTCTTGAGTAGTTTGCCGGATCAGGCCAATTGCTGCAAAAGGGCTTCTTTACGACTTTTGGAAACCGGTATCTTCATTTTGTTTTCCATAACCAGGTAACCGCCGTCGCCGCGCACGTACTCGCGCACGCGGGCGAGGTTGATGAGATGAGAGTGGTGGGGTCTGAAAAAATGGAACGGGGTAAGCATGTCCTCGAAATCCTTCAGGGTTCTGGAAATCACACGCTTTCGGTTGTCGATGGTATAGACTTCCGTATAGTTGCTGCTGGAGGTGCAAACGACAATATCGGAAGGGTCGACAAACTCGATAGTTTCCTTGGATGCCAGGGCAATACGACCGGGTTTGCCCTGCCGTTCTGCCTGCACGTTTTGAAACAATCCCTGTACCTGGGCGGGCGGCGGCGCCTGTTTTTTTTGCTGGTACTTTTCGATGGCCTCTTTAAGTTCCTTATTCTGAACGGGCTTCAACAGGTAATCCAATGCGCTGAACTTTACCGCCTGAATACCGAAGTTGTCGTAAGCCGTTATAAAGATGACATCGAAAGGAAAGGGTACGCCTACTTCCTCGAGCACATCAAATCCATTCAGCCGTGGCATCTCGATGTCGAGAAACAGCATGTCACAGCTGTTCCCCTTCAGATATTCCACGCCTTCCATGGGGTTTTCAAAAGAAGCGATCACCGTCACTTCCGGACAGTAGTTTTCAATTTTCCAGCGGAGCGTTTCAATGCTGTGCTGTTCGTCGTCTATAATTACTGCTTTGATCATATCGCTAGATTGGAATGGTCAATACCACCCGTGTTCCACAGGGCGTACCGGCAGCATCGTGCAGGTCGGTGATGGTCACATGGGTATTGGCGTCGTATAGTTTATTGATGATGTCGATCCTGTCTTCCGTTATTTTCATGCCCATCGATTGCCTGTTGTTACCCGGGCGTTTGGGACTCAGTTCCATGGCGCGGGCGCGCCCGATGCCGTTATCCTCCACGGTACATAAGAGGTTATTATCCCGTTGTTCCAGACTTACCGTAACCTTGCCGCCGCCGGCTTTGTGCATCAGGCCGTGCCAGATAGCATTTTCAATGTAGGGCTGGATCAGCATGGGCGGGATATTGATCGAGGCGGTATCGATCTGTTCACCGACCCGTATCTCGTACTCAAACTTGTCCTTGAATCGAAGGCTTTCCATTTGCAGGTACAGGTCGAGCGATTCCACTTCATCCTTGAGGCTGATATAATTTGTCCGGGAATTATTCAGGATGAGCCGCATGAGGCGGGCGAAGTTGTTGAGGTATTCCGATGCCTTTTTGGATTCGTTCCGAATGATATAACTGTCGATCGAATTGAGGCTGTTGAACAGAAAATGCGGGTTCATCTGGGCCAGGAGGGCGCTCATTTCCACGTTGGCCAGTTTTTTTTCAAAATCCGTTCGCACGCGTTCCTGTCTCCTGATTTGCAGGATGCGGTATTGGTAGGCACTGTATACCAGAAACAGAAATAACAAAATACTGGCGCTCCTGAACCACCAGGTTATCCACCAGGCGGTATCCACACTTACCGGGATGGCGAGCATGGCATCGCTCCATTTGCCTTCATTGTTGGCAACCTGTACCCTGAAAACGTATTCACCGCCCGGCACATTGGTATAGTTGGCATAACGCCGCTCACCGGCCTCCTGCCAGTCTTCGAAGCCTTCCAGGCGGTAGCGGAACCGGCATTTGTTGCCAAGCGTATAGGCTTTAGCCGAGAAGTCAACGGAGAAAAAATTCTCCCAGTGCCGCAGGTGCAGTCCGGTATCCTGACCAACCAACCGGGTTTTGCCCAAAACCTTTATTTGTTCGATGTAGGGTTGCGGTTGTTCGGCATTGCGTTGTAGTTTTTCGGGATTGAATAGTATTATTTGATTCCGGCCACCAATAACAATCTCGCCGTTTGGCAGGGATTGCAGTCCGTAGTTGTCCGGATTCGAATATCCGTAGTCAAAGCTGATGGTGTTGATCTGGTCGCTATCCGCCACAATATGCACCATTTCTTTTGCGGTAACGCCCCATACGTCACCTTTGCGGTCAGTCGCCAAAAAGAACACTTCCCCCAGTTTCAGGGAATTTCGCAAACTGATCTTATTCAATATGCCCGATTCGGGTCTTTTGGAATCTGCATAGCCGATCCAGCTGTCGCTACTGCACATCCATATTCGCCCCAGCCTGTCTTCGGCAAATCCTTTCGCCTCGAAAAGCGCTCTGTCCTGGTTTTGGGCATAGATAAAATTGAGGATGGTATCGCGATCGGGTAAATAGACACTGTGGCCGCCTTCCCGTCGGATCCATATCTGTCCCCGGCTATCGAGGAACAGGTCGCGCACAACCTGAATGGCGCTGTCGGTTCCCGGAGGCAGAAACTCCTTCCGGAATATTCGCGTGGTATTGGAACGGGGATCCCAGCGGATCAGGCCATCCGGGCCTGCACAAATCCACAGCATGCCCTGCCTGTCCCACAGGATCACACCGTATTGAATAAAAGGAAAGGGTTGCGGAATGGTTAGAGCGCGGACCTGATGTGTTTGGGTCGAATAGGAAAACACTCCGTGCTCGGCAGAAATCGTATAGGTGCCATCAGGCGCACGGGAAAAGCCGCGCGTTGTCCATGTGTCCGGGTTATTAAGTCCCTTAACCCTCAATGGAAAGCGCTGCCAGGTGTGATTGTTCAAATCAAAATGGTAAACGGCGTTATCATGACGCGGCAGAACCAGCAATTCCGCAGGTGAGGGCCCCGGCAACATATAAAACGAAAATGACCAGCCCTGTGGCTGCAGGCCTTTGTAATCGTAAACGCGAAACTGCTGTAACCCGGGGTCGAATACGTGTACGCCGTTCAGCGCCCTCAGCCAGACCCGGTTGTTGTCGTCTATATAGTCAATGCCGTAATACAGGCCCTCTTCGAGGTTGTTTTCTTTCCAGAATGTAATCCTCTGCTCTTTTATATGATAGGCTATCAGGCCATTGCTTGTCGTAATCCATATCTCGTCAGCGCTTTTCCGGGCAATACCTCTGATGCCAGGGGAGAGTATATGATTGCCGGGTCCGGGTTTTAGCGGCAAGGGCAGTAACGTGTTCCGGACCGGATCGTATACATGAACGCCCACTCTCCAGCTACCGACATAGACCAGTCCGTCGTCGTGGCAATAAAGCCGCCGGAAGGAATTGACCCCCAGATCCAGATCGGGCGTGGCCTGTGGAAAGTGCAACCATTTGACACGACTGTTTATGCGGTTTATTTCCAGCAATCCGGATGGCGTTCCGGCATAAATGATCGAATCGTTTATCACGGATGCGGTAATGCTGAGTATGCGCAATCCGTTTTCGGCAACAGGAAAGGAGAATCCCGGATTGCTTTCCGAGATCGGAAAAAACTGGAAGGTTTTTGTATCAGCCCTGAACCGGATCGCACCGAAAGTCTTGGTGCCTATCCAAAGATCGCCGTACGGGTCGACATAAAAAATATAGGCTTGTTTGTTTGGCCCCCGGTCAAAACCCTCCGACATACCGTGCTCATTCATTTGGTAGTGGGTAAACCGGTCTGTTTGTGGGTCAAGTACGGATAGACCCATTTCTGTTGCCACCCAAATCTTTCCCTGAAAAGGTTGAACCCCGTATGCCGAATTGTCAAACAGGGAAAATGAATCCTGCAAGTCATTCTGATAAACCCGGCAATGGGTTCCGTCAAAACGGCACAGGCCTTCTTCGGTGCCCATCCAGATAAAACCGTCCGGATCTTTTTCAATGCTGTATACGGCGTTCGTCGGAAGGCCTTTCGTCACGTCAATGATCGTAGACCGCTCAAATTGTAATTGAGCACCCAGCGGTACGGGCAGCACATGAACAAGTATAAACAGTACAGCAGTGTATAGCCAACTTCGAATCATATGGATGGTATGTACAGCAAAAGAAGTCAATTCGATCCAAAAAATGGCGGTTTGTCGCTTGGAATAAGGTGTTTGGTGAGCCGTTCACCCGTTTGCCTGAGCCGATGACACGGAATTGCGGTGGATTCGAGCAATTTGACCATTAATCAACAAGTCGGGTCAGCGGCACAACAGGGGCGCCTGCTGAATCATCTGTACACGGCGTCGATGTGGCATGCCCGTACACTTGCACCATCAAACAGATGCCTGAAACGAATAGCATCAATTTTACTAACCATTCAATTCATTAAAAAAAATCCTTATGAAAAAGACGTTGTATTTCCTGTACGGAGTCTTCTCCTACCTGGCATTCTTCGTTACCTTCCTTTATGCCATCGGCTTCGTCGGCAATCTTGTCGTTCCCAAAAGCATCGATGGCATACCCGAGGTGCCGCTATGGCAAGCCCTTCTGACCAATGCCGGTTTTCTGGTGCTTTTTGCTTTGCAGCACAGCATTATGGCCCGGCCGGCTTTCAAACGCTGGTGGACGAAGTTTGTCCCTGAACCTATTGAACGCAGTACCTACGTGCTGCTGACCAGCATCATCCTTGCAGCGATGATGGCGCTCTGGCAGCCCATGGGCGGCGTGGTCTGGACCATTGAAAGCGAGGCCGTGAGGAGTGTCCTTTTGGTTACCTATCTGCTGGGCTGGGCCATTGTGTTTGTGGCTACCTTCCTGATCAACCATTTCGACCTGTTCGGGTTGCGCCAAGTGTGGATGTATTTTACCGGCAAACCCTACACGCATTTGCCTTTCCGCGTGCCATTCCTGTACAAATACGTTCGCCATCCGCTGTATTTCGGGTATTTGATCGCATTCTGGTCGGCGCCCGTGATGACCTTCGCCCACCTGCTTTTTGCCATTGCAACCACAGGTTATATGCTGACGGCCATCCGCTTTGAGGAACGCGACCTGATCGCACATTTTGGCCAGCGTTACCGCGATTACCGGAAGCAGGTTCCAATGATCATTCCGATTCCCCGGAAACCGGCCGCCGAGCCTGTTCCTGTAGAAAACTAAAAGCATGCCCGGCATGACCTCCGGAAGGCCGGCGACCGAAACATGAACAGCCTCTAAATTCCGGCAACCCCAATCTATCACCCAAAGCGCGGTTCTCCTTGAGCCGTCAGTCCAAATAAAACAAGGTACAGGTGCGGGGCAAAGGTTTGTATGGTATAAAAATAGCCTGCAGGCCCATTTGCCCCCGCCTTAAACCTCTCCCACAAGTTATGAAGACGATCTCTTTGAAAAGCCTTTCGCGGCAATACGGTCGCAAGGCTTTGATTATCTACCTCATCTTTTGCGCCTTGAAAGGCATGTTCTTCCTGTTTGCCGGCGAACGGTTGTTGCGCTATTTTGCACCGCCCAAGGGCGATTCGGGTAGTATACCCCAGGTCCGGGCCATGACCTCGGTTGATGCGGACCAACTGGTGCAGACCTTTGGCAGCGGCAACATCTTTCTGATATCGATGACCTTGGTGGCCTCCGCCGTCATCGTATTTGGCATAAACTGGATCAGAAAAATGGAGCAACGCGATTATGATATCCATCGCGGCAATCGTTTTCTCGAAGAAATTGAGGAGGAAATGTTCCGTTAGGGTGTGCTGATTGCCCGGCGAATCTGTTTTTCATGCCGGTTCAGGTGGGTTTCGAAAAAGGCCAGCATTTGTGCCCAGCCCAGCCTGCCGGCGCGCGGATGCCGGTACACCGCAAGTCCTGCCGTCGCCTCCGGCATTTGTTCAAGAAAAACGGACCAGGCATCGCGGGCATCCTGCCAGCGGCGACGGGTCTCGGCAAGCGTGGCGGAGGCCGGCAGGCTTTCGTCACCCACGGTTTTCGGAGCCTTGAATTTGAACGGGGTACTCAGGTATGCCCACAGCAAAAAACCGCGCAACAGGGCGCCTGGCCCCGTTTTTTCAAATTCCGGGTTAAAACTCATTTTCTTTTTCACGTATGCCAGCGAAAGTTCTTCCGTCAGGATCAGGTGGTGCATGGTCTGTATTGCCGACCAGCCTCCATTAGCCGGCTTGCGGTTGAGTGTCTCTTCGGAGATTTTTTCCATATCGGCAAGCAGGGCGCCGACCTGTTGCGCGTATCTCTGGTTGCGGGCAATAAAGACTGATTTTTTCATTTCAAGGGAGGGCTCAGTTTGTAATTTGCAGGGCGAAGAAAGGAATCTTGCGGCGCTTTTTGGAGATATTATGCCTTCGAAAGCGCTTTTTTCCTCAAATTTGCACAACCATGTATCAGTTCCTTCTTGCCATGCCTCTTCCCCGAATGATTCTTTGCAGTCTTTTTCTGTTTGCAGCCAGTGCACTGGGCCAATCCGGAAAGGCTCCGTCAGAATTGAAAAAACGCACATCCGGTACCGCATCTGCAAAAACTTACCTGGTCGTCCCTGCGCAAAAAGGAGATGACTTGCCCGCTTTCCTCAGGCGGTACGGTTTGTACGATTTTGAGTGCAACATTACCCGGTTTTTCGAGATCAACGGATTAAAGGAGGATTACCGGGTAAAAGCCGGCGTTTCCTACAAGTTGCCTGTCGAGGTTGTTACCTACAATGGGAAAAGCATCCGAACGACGCTCGGTATCAGCGACTGGCGCACGGCCAAACGCATTGAGTCGTACAACAAGTATGCCCTCAAGGAAGGCCTCCGTTCCGATAATTTTATTGAAACAAAACGGTTGTGGGTGCCCTGGCACGAACTTACCTGTCCCGGAGAGGGGGAAACCGAAGTGGCTGCTACCGATACCGGACCACCGGGAGAAGACAATACGGTGATCAAGGGCTCGCGGCACTATGCCATCATGGGTAAAAAATACGCCAAGACGGATATCATCAGCCATAAACTGAAAGGCAAGGTATACTATGTGGTGAGCGGTCACGGCGGCCCGGACCCCGGTGCACAAGGCAAACGAGCCGGTCGTACGCTGTGTGAAGATGAATATGCCTATGATGTGTCACTTCGCCTGGTCCGGCTGCTCATCAGCCACGGCGCTATTGCCTATATGATCGTCCGCGATGCCAACGACGGCATTCGAGATGAAGAATACCTGCAGTGCGATCAGGACGAAAAAGTGTGGGGCGACCTGACCATACCAAGGGCTCAGAAGGAACGGCTGCAGCAACGCTGCGATATCATCAATGCGTTTACCAAGAAAAACGCAAAACTGGGCCCCGAAAACCAGATCATGGTCGAGATACACGTGGATTCGCGGACCCGCGATACCAAAACCGACGTTTTCTTTTATTCCCGTCCGGGAAGTGAGCCGAGCCGCAAACTGGCCGAACACCTGCACAAGACATTTCTCCAGAAATACTTGAAAAAACGCAGCCAGCGGGGCTATGAGGGTTCCGTCAGTGCGCGCAACCTGTACATGCTCAAGGAAACCACCACACCCAAGGCTGTTTTTATGGAACTCGGCAATATCCGAAACGATTGGGACCAGCAGCGGCTGGTGCTGAAAAACAACCGCCAGGCCCTTGCCAACTGGATTTGTGACGGACTGCTGAGCGAAAAATGACAACCCTTAAAAACAAGTTCAACCCGTTTATGTCGTCAAAAATAGTCATCGCCGGCAGCGGCCGGATTGCCTGGCACCTGGGCAAGCGCATGAAAGCCAAAGGCATGCCCGTTGCGCAGGTGCTGAGCCGTACGGCTGAAAATGCCCGTGCCCTGGCCGATGCCTTGCAGGCCGGATGGACGGACGACTGGACGGGCATCATCCCCGATGCCGATTGGCTGCTTATTGCGGTTCGAGACGATGCCATTGCCGAAATTGCGGCCCTTGTCGCACCGCATGCCCCCGATGCGCTTTGCACGCATACCTCCGGCAGCACCCCGGGAAAGGCCCTTGCCCCGTATTTCAGGCGTTACGGGGTGTTTTATCCCCTGCAATCGTTTTCCATGGAGCGTACACCCGTCTGGTCAAAAATCCCTTTTTGTGTGGATGCCCAGCGCGATGAAGATGTTCTGTTCCTGAAAAGAGTTGCCAAAACCATCGGCAACCTGGTTTACCGGGTCGACGACGAGCAACGCGCAGCCTTGCATGTGGCCGCTGTTTTTGCCAATAACTTCGCAAACCATTGTTTTTCCATCGCCGAGAAGATACTGGAAGAAAAAGAACTTCCTTTCGAACTCCTGCACCCGCTCATGGAGGAAACGCTGGCCAAAGCGCTGCATGATTCACCCGCCCGTATGCAGACCGGTCCGGCAGTGCGTGGCGACCTGGATACCATCCGACGACACCTGCAACTTCTGAAAAAGCACCCGGAGTGGCGAAATATATACTACGAGTTGTCAAAAAACATTAACCCGTTTTTGCCAAAATTGAAATTATAAATCATATTTTCTGATTCTGTAATTTATAATTTTGATAATGTTTAAATTGGCAGCATTTTGTATCTAAGTTAAGATAAATGGATATTGTTGGCAAAAGCGGCGCAAGTTCTTGCTAATTTTGCTGCGCCTTACCTGAACAAAATCTTCAGCAGTCCTTTCCGATTGTAAACAAGCGATGACCATTTTTTACCCTTTACGCCCCGGTACTGCAGCGTAAAACATATTCCCTTTCATTCGACATGACACAAGCGCGCCTTACTGCCATCGGCATGGCTGTCCCCGACAAAAAAATTGACAACCAATACTTTGAATCCATCATCGAAACTACCGATGAATGGATCGTCTCGCGTACGGGCATACAAACGCGTTACTACGCTGGGCCGGAAGAGTTCACGAGCGACCTTTGTGTGAAAGCGGCAAATGACCTGGCATCCCGTCATCCGGGCGCTTTGGAAGGGGTTGACATGATCATTGTTTCTACCGTCACGCCTGACCAGCCCATGCCCAGTGTCGCCTGCCGCCTGCAGTTCAAACTCGGGTTGGCCGGGGCCGGGGCCATCGATGTCTATGCCGCCTGCGCGGGTTTTTCATACGGACTGGTGGTGGCCAAAGGCCTTATTGCGGGCGGTACACATCGCAAGGTGCTCGTTTTTGGCGCCGAAACGCTTTCGCGGGTGACCGATTTTACGGATCGCAGTTCCTGCATGCTCTTTGGCGACGGCGCTGCCGTCGTTTTGGTGGAGGCTGCCGGGCAAGGCAATATTGGCGCCTGCGTTACCGGAGCAAACGGTGAAAACGGGATCGATTTGTATATCTCCGGTTTTGCGGAGCAAATGGATGGGCAACCCCTCAGTATGAACAGAAAGATCGTCCAGAACGGCCGCAAAGTGTTTAAATGGGCTGTCACAAAGATGTCGGAACAAATGCGTGTACTGGCTGAGAAGAACGGCCTTACGCTCGACCAGATCGACTGGTTTGTGCCCCACAGTGCTAATCTTCGAATTATAGAGGCCATCTGTAAGGAGACCGGTTTCCCCTATGAAAAAACACTGGAAAGTATCGTCAACTACGGCAACACCTCGTCGGCATCCATTCCGATTGCCCTGTTTAACGGCATAGTGTCGGGAAAGGTCAAGCGCGGCGACAAGATCATGGTGCTGGGTTTCGGCGGCGGACTCGCTTTTGCCGGGACGGTGATAGAATGGTGATCATGGACGGGCAAAAACCTGTTTCCAGATATCCAGCAACACGACCTTTTCTTTTTCCCAGTTCCAGTCTGCGGCTGCCATGCGGCAATTGTGCTGTAGGCGTTGGTACACTGCCGGATTCTCGAGCAGGTTTTCTATCGCGCCTGCAACGGCTTCCGGCGTAAGTTCATCGAGCAGAACGGCTACCTCATGCTGCCCATTCAGGGCGCGGTATTCCGGGAAATCCATAGTGAGTACGGGTACTCCCGCCTGTACATTGGCGAAAAACTTGTTGGCCAGCGAGTAATAATAACTCAGTCCCCTGTTTTCCAGCAGGTTCAGTCCCAGCCAGGCGCGTGCAACTAGGGTACGCAGATCTTCAGGACTGGTGTATCCGAGAAAACGAACCTTCTCCTCCACTCCGAGTCGTGTAGACAAGGCGCGCAACGGTGCGGACAGGTCGCCCTCCCCGGCAAGCCACAATTCCGTGGTATTAAGATGTTGCATGGCCTCAAGTGCCGTTTCTATGCCACGCCCTTCGTTCAGGGCGCCCATGTAGAACAGTACTTTCCTGCCTTCCGGCAATACCTGAGGGGGGAAATCCTCCTTCAAAGGGACATTCCGGACCACGCCAAATGGCAGGCCGTACCTTTCTTCAAATATTTTTGCCAACCCGGGGCCAACCGTGTAGGCATGCCTGTAAAACGGCAGGCAAATCCGGGCAACACCCTCCCATACCGCCTTGACGAAAGCACGGTCTGTCACCTCCGGCACTTCAGTGAAGTATTCGTGTGCGTCAAATACACGGCGCCGGCGCCTCAGCAGGGTGGCCAGACACCCGGCAGGCAAGGTATCCAGGTCGATGGAACAAACCGCATCACAACGCCTGGACAGGAGAAAAAAGAAAAGCCGGACATTGAATTCGGCATAGAACAGGAACCCTTTTTTGAAAAAACACGGGAGTCGCCGTTGCCTGAAGGGTCTCGTTATCAAGGGGATAGAGTGGGGGAGTGCACGCCCAATGAGCCATACATCGTATCCCTCGCCCGCCAGCGTACCGCAAATACGGTGCATGCGCTGGTCGTAAGTGAGGTCGTTGGTAACGGTGAAGTAAAGGGTATGGGTCATCTTTGTCATTCGTCGTTGTGCATCTCACGATAAGTTAAAACCCCTTCAGCGCCTCATATACCAGGTCCACCGGCAGCCCCATGACATTCTGAAAGGTGCCTTCGATACGGGTGATCTTGCAATGGCCGATCCAGTCCTGGGCGCCGTAGGAACCGGCCTTGTCGAATGGCTTGCAGGTGCGGATATAATAATCAACCTCTTCATCGCTCAGTTCGGCAAACCACACTTTGGTGACACCGGCAAAGGTCTGTTCCTTTTCCCGGGCCAGCAAACAAACACCGGTGATGACCGTGTGCTGCCTGCCGGAGAGTTGGCGGATCATGTGAAATGCATCGGTGTAGTCGGCAGGTTTGTTATACACCGTTCCATCCAGAATCACCACCGAGTCGGCGGCAAGAATGATCTCCCGTTCCCGAATCAGGTGTGCCGCTGCCGCTGCCTTGCGGCGTGCAAGCAAGGGGGCCACTTCTTCGGCGGGGATATCGGGCTCAAAACTTTCATCGGTGTCGAAAGCCTGTACGGTAAACTCGAATCCGGCCTCCCGGAGCAGTTGACTTCTTCTCGGACTTTGGGACGCCAGGATAAGCGGACGGGTATTGAGTTGCATAGGTTGGCTTGAGTTATGGTTTCCGTAGCGGTTCGTAGGCATCCCGACAGGAGATGCACGCTGCGGACTTTTTGAGAGCATCTGAAAAATAATGTGGAAAAAGATACCATTAATGGCCCCCGCCCACAAAACCGCGGACCGTCGCGACGATTTCCATGGGGTCGTCAGGCCAGGAGCGCAGCAGCAGGAAAACGCCTGCAAACATGATGACTTTTACCAGAATACTGGCGCGGCTGAAGTCTTTTTTCACGTTGGCCCTGAAAACGGCTGCTGTGGCAAACAGAGCGGGCAAAAGCAACAAAAACACACCGGCAATGATTTGCCAGTCGGGCGCGCCGGTTTGTTGCCAGAAATACAACAAAAAAACAATAAGCAGACTTACGGCTAGCCCTGTAAACCCGGCCGGCTTTTTGGCAAAACGCGGTCCTTTCAATACGGCAAGGGTCACGCAGCCACAAGCCATGTCGCCCTGAAAATCCTCCAGGTCCTTGATCTGCTCGCGTAGGAGATTGGTGATAAAGGCAAATATTGCGTACAGCCATACCAGCGCCACTGCGCGGTGCATATTATCCGGCTGAATAAAAGAGGTGAGCCATATCTGGCGGTCTTCCGGCAGCAAGAGGATAATGGGTACAAGGCCGCACAGGACCGACACCAGCAGATTTCCGATCACGGCAGTGCACTTTAGCTGCCAGGCATACAGGAAAAGTAAAAAAGAGACAGCCGGGAAAACCCACAGGGGCCAGTGATTTGCCGGGCGCAACTCCCGCTCGATCAGAAATGCCAGTCCGTGGACCACGATTACCAGCACGGAATAAAAGGTCAGAGCCATGGATGCCGGTACAAACCGCCCCCAAACCCAGCGATCCGGCTTGTTGATGGCATCGATCTTCCTGTCGTAATAATCGTTGAGCACGTATCCGGCCAGCGTGGTGAGTACCGTTGCGGCAGCGATCAGCCCGAATGTGCGAATGGTGAGCACAGGGATACCGTGGGCCTGCAAAATGGCAGGGCGAAGGGCAAACCAATACGGTACCAACTGGGTGAGCAATACAATAACCAGATTGGGTAGCCGCAGCAACCGGACAAGGGCCAACACCTGATTCATGCGGCTAATATATGTCGCCGATCAATACTCCGGCCACTTCTCCTGCAATTTCATCACTTTTTCAATGATGTCGCGCACGCATCCGCTGCCACCCGGCAAGGGAGAGACATAATCGCAAATATCGAGTACCTCGGTGACGGCGTCGTTCGGGCAGGAAGACAGCACTACTTTCCGCAACACGGGCAAGTCGGGCAGGTCGTCGCCCATGTAGCAGATTTCCGAGACAAGTGTATTGGTGCGCTCCAGAAAGGACTTGAACGGCGTCCATTTTTCCTGGGCGCCGGAATAGTATTCTTCAATACCCAGGGCGGTCAGGCGCTTTTTTACTCCTTCCGACCGGCCGCCGGTGATTATCCCCACGTGGTAACCGGCCTCGATGGCCCATTTGATGGCCTGGCCGTCGCGAATGCTCATGGTACGGAGCAATTCTCCCGCCTCGGTGGCGAGCAGGCTGTTGTTGGTGAGTACGCCGTCGACATCGAACACAAACCCTTTCACGGCGCGTAATTTGTCGAACAGGTGCACCAGTTCGAGTTCAACAGGCTTCGGAACGGGCGTTATTGCACTTTCCATCCCTGTTTCCAGGTCATTTATTTGTTGTTTGCTCTCCATTCGTACACCCATTTGGCTTGTATCTGCTCCAGGTGGCCCTCATTCGAGTCTTCGCGCTTCCCTTCAAAATGGGGGATATCCAGAATCCATTGAAGCAGTTCGGTAAAGCGGATGCGGTAAATTTTACTCTCATCGAAGTCGTCGCCAAAACGCTCATACAGCGCCATGGCAATATCCTCGTGGTCGGCCCACTGAATGGGCAAGTCGTCAAAGTTCTTGAAAGGCATTTTTTTGCGGTAGATGATAGACGGTAAACGGTAGACGGTGGACGGTAGACGGTGCAAAAATCGATGTTTTACTTCATTCCAAATATTCGTAAAAGTTTGAAAATAAGACAGGTATAAAATTTTATTTGAATTTCGACACAGAATATTGATCATATTCAATTATGATTTTTTTTTGGTGAACCACCGTCCACCGTCCACCGTCCACCGTCCACCGTCCACCGTCCACCGTCCACC
>CALMBD010000281.1 GCA_937861115.1 uncultured Bacteroidota bacterium
GCTGTCGCCGTTACATTCGGCCACTCCATCAACAAGGAAATATACCGAAAAGTGATCTGGTTACGCAATTTTTTGCTCGAAAACCCATTTCCGGGGCAGGATTCGGTTGTGCCGGCGTATGCTACCCTTACCGTGTTTTTCGATCCGCAGCATGCCGTTCTTCGCCAGTCCGGGGAACAGGAATGGCCGACAGGCTTCGTTGTCAATTTTCTTCGCCAGACATTGAAAACGATGCCCGCAGATGAAAAAACGCCTGAAATTACGCCATTGATCGATATACCTGTCTGCTACAACGGACCCGACCTGTCCGAAGTCGCAGCCCAATTACAGATTACCACGCAAGAAGTTGTCAGGCTTCATACCGGAAATACCTACAGCGTTTTCATGATCGGGTTCCTGCCCGGATTCCCCTATATGGGTCCCCTGCCGGAAGCCCTTCAGTTGCCACGCCGCGCCACGCCACGCCTGCGTGTTGCCGCAGGCAGCGTCGCCATTGCAGGGGCACAGACGGGCATTTATCCGCTACAGTCACCCGGCGGCTGGCACATCATCGGGCACACGGATATTACACTGTTCAACCCGACGGCCCGGCCGCCATCCTTGCTGCAGCCGGGCATGCAGGTAAGGTTCATCGCAACATAAAAACCGATCTTGTGAAAATCGCAATCCTCCATCCGGGTACACTTGCCACCGTCCAGGACCTGGGCCGCACCAGCTGGCGTGCAGAAGGGATACCCCTGTGCGGTGCAGCCGATACGGTGGGGCACCGGATAGCCAACTTCCTGGCCGGCAACGCTGCCGATGCGGCGACAATTGAACTGGCAGGTGGAAAATTTTCCGCCTGGATTGAAGAAGGAGGGCGGATGGCGCTGTCCGGCGCAGGCGGGCAACTGCGGCTGGATGGTCTCGACATCGCACAAGGGCGTTCCGTATATATTCCTTCCGGGACACTGCTGGAAGTGCTGCCGGCGCCGGGAGGCAGTTTCAGTTACCTGGCCACCACGGGCGGCTGGGATGTGCCGCCTGTGCTCGACAGCCGAAGCACCTGCCTGCCTGCGGGTTTTGGAGGACTGAAGGGACGCATGCTGCAAAAAGGAGACACGTTGAGTGCTGCGTCCGGGTCTTCGGGCGATATGGATACTTCACATGCTGATCCGTCCATTGAAAAAGAGTCGGGAAAATGGGCTGTTGACACCTCGTCGTTACGGCCATTTCAAACGACGGGCAGCACAGATACCCTGATTCGCATACTCCCGGGGCCCGAGTCCGGGCGCTTCGAGGCGGCATACCGGCAAGCGTTTTTCGAAATGCCTTTTACTGTTTCCCTTCAAAAGGATCGCATGGGCGTCAGGCTCCAGCCCGCCGGAACGCTGCCGCCATACGCAAACGTCGACATGCTGTCTACGGCCGTCATGCCCGGCACAATCCAGGTACCCCCCGACGGCAACCCGGTCGCCCTGCTCGCCGATGCCCAAACAACCGGGGGCTACCCCCGGATCGCACAGGTGATTGCGGTCGACATTCCGGTACTGGCACAGGCCCCGCCCGGGCAAACCATTCTTTTTCAGGCAGTTACCATTTCCGATGCTGAGAAACTGCTGTTCGAACAGGAAAAAGTGCTGCAAAAAATCCATCTTGCCGTACAATTCAAACTTCGGAAGCATGCCAACAATTGACCTGAACTGCGACATGGGAGAAAGTTTCGGCGCCTGGAAAATGGGTAACGATGCTGCCCTGATGCAATACATCTCCTCCGCCAATATCGCCTGCGGCTTCCATGCGGGCGACCCGGTCATCATGCGCGAAACGGTGCGGCTGGCCCTGAAATACCACGTCGCCATCGGCGCGCATCCGGGCTTCCCCGACCTTCAGGGCTTTGGGCGACGCGACATGAAAATGTCGCCGGAAGATGTGTATACCATGGTGCTGTATCAAACGGGCGCCCTGCAGGCCATTGCCCGCTCGGAAGGCGCCGCCGTGCACCATGTCAAGCCACACGGCGCCCTGTACAATATGGCGGCGAAAGACCGCGCCCTGGCAGACGCCATCGCCCGCGCCGTACAGCAGGCGGACCCCGAACTCGTGTTGTACGGGCTGAGCGGGAGTGCGCTGATAGAAGCGGCCCGTAGTATCGGTTTGCGCAGCGCCAGCGAGGTGTTTGCCGACCGGACCTATCAAAGCGACGGCTCGCTCACGCCGCGCAGCCGTGCGGATGCGTTGGTCGAAAGCGCCCGGGGCGCAACAGAGCAGGCATTGCAGATGGTTCATTACCGGACAGTTGTAAGCACCGACGGCAAGACGGTCGACCTTCAGGCCGAAACAATATGCCTGCACGGCGACGGCGTACACGCCCTGGAGTTCGCGCAGGCCATCCACGCTGCGTTTAAAGAAAACGGTATCGCGGTAAAAGCGCCCTGAGCGATTTTCGGGAGTACCCTGAACATAATTTTGGACGCACGCCAGTCAAACTGAAGCAATGCGCATATCAAAAAAACATACCGGCGTCAGCCTTGGCGCTGCATTCCTGATGGCAACTTCGGCCATAGGACCCGGTTTTCTGACGCAGACGGCCGTATTCACGGCACAATTGGGCGCCAGTTTCGGATTTATCATCCTGTTGTCCGTACTGCTCGATCTGGGCGCCCAGGTCAATATCTGGCGCGCCATCACCGTGTCGAACCTGAGGGCGCCTGAACTGGCCAATCGGGTGGTGCCGGGACTGGGACATTTTCTTACCCTGCTGATCGTTGCCGGAGGCCTGGCCTTTAATATTGGCAATGTAGCGGGGGCGGGACTGGGACTGGAGGCCCTGGCCGGTATCCCGCCCGGCTGGGGTGCCGCCCTGAGTGGAGGCCTCGCAGCCGGGTTATTCCTCAGCAGGGAAGCCGGAAAGGCTGTGGATTATTTTGTACGGGTGCTTGGCGCGCTGATGATCCTCATGACCGCCTGGGTGGCTGTATCGGCCCATCCGCCCCTTGCAGAAGTAGCCCTTCGAACTTTCCTTCCCGAAAAAATGGATGCTGTTGCAGTGCTTACCATTGTAGGTGGTACCGTCGGCGGCTATATTTCCTTTGCAGGGGCACACCGCCTGCTGGATGCGGGTATAAAGGGCGCGGATAACATCGATGTCGTAACCAAAAGTGCTTTTACAGGGATCGGAGTTGCCACTGCCATGCGTCTGTTGTTGTTTTTGGCGGCACTTGGCGTGGTTGCCGGCGGAGCAGCAATAGACCCTGCCAACCCGCCTGCCTCGATATTCGGGGCGGCGGCAGGCGCACCAGGCTACCGCTTCTTCGGACTGGTGATGTGGGCTGCGGCCATCACCTCGGTCGTCGGATGCACCTACACTTCCATTACCTTTCTCACCAGTTCCTTTCAGCAATGGAAAGGGGCGGCAAAGTGGTTGCTGCCTGCATTCATCGCCATTTCTGTATTTGTTTTCTGCTTCTTTGGCAAACCCGTGCGGACACTCATTGTGGCAGGGGCCCTTAACGGGCTGATTCTGCCGGTCGCACTGGCCGCCATGTTGCTGGCTGCCCGGCGCCCGGAGATCACTGCCGGGTATCGCCTGCCAACCCTTTGGCAGGTTGCAGGATGGATCGTTGTTGTCATCATGGGCGCCATGGCAGCAAGCGCCTTTTGGCAGTTGGTGTAAAAAAAACATCGTGGTGCAGGTTGAGCAACGACCCAACACTTCCGCTACATAAAACCGGGTTTGCAACAAAAACAGTAAAAAATATTGATTAATAACAAGATATACAATATTTTTGCATGAAATGAACCTAATCCACCGGACCATATGACAACCGCCAAAGCCCTTGAAACAGCCAGAAGTATTCGCGCCTTAATCGGCAGAAGCAGTATCGAGGAGGCTATTGTCGCACTCCTGGAATACTTCTCTGAAATCGGGGATAAAAATCGTCTCAACGATGTAGTTGCCCTTCAGGCGAGACTATACGGGCTGAATCAGGCCATTACAAGAGGCACTATTTCTGAACAGGAAGCCGCTGTCCAACGCGGGCGGATATGCAGCAGCATTTTGCTGATGCTTGATGTAATCGTTCCTGAAGCAGCCCAGCCGGAACCATCCAAATCGGTAAAAAAGGGTAAACTGCTCCATAATATCCCCGAGGCAATGAAGGTGGGCGACGTGGTAGAGTGCCGCGTCCGGATCGCCACTACGGAAAAGCAGCTGCGCAAAAATTTCGCAAGCGCCGACCATATTGCCACCATACCACTCGACCGTATTGGCGAGCGCATGGAAGTGTGGCTGGAGGCTGCAGATGCCGGGGCGTTTATCATAAAACGCCAGAACAGACATGCCCTGCAGATCATCGAGCCCGATGTACATACCGAATGGGTGTTCGATATCATTCCGATAAAAGACGGCGTCCACCGGATCTTCCTGAAAGTAGAGATTATCCTGGAAACCAAAAACGGCGACGTACGGCGCGACGAGGTAATTTCGGTACCCGTCGATGTTAGTAACTCCCGGCCTACCAGCGCCGCTCAATGGAACAATGTGGCAGATATTTCAACTGCCGGAGCATCAAAGGGCTTTTTTACAACAATCATAAGCAGCGTTTTTGGCAAAAAAAGGGGGGAGGTAAAACGCTTGTCGGCTGCATTGGTCGTCGTTATTGCCGGCTATCTGATCGCTCAAATGATCTGGGACGAAAAAAGACCGGAAATAGAGTTCCCCCTGACAGGCAAAACCCGGAACGTCGGGATTATCATTGAAGCGCCTGCCGACAATATTGCGGAAGCGTTTACCGTATCGGGCAAAGCCTTTCCATTGACAAAAGTGAGGCAAGGGGTATGGCAAACACGGATCGACATTCCCGACAAGCAGATATACCACCGCATATATTTTCAGGGCGACATATCGGAGGGCAATTACAGAAACTCATACCTGAGCCAGGCCGTCAATACTTTCTATTTCACCGATACCTCCCGTTGTGGTCTTTATATCGAGGTGGATACCGTTGTCCAGCCGCTCAGCCACTGGTACCTGGTTTGGGAAAAAAGCCCCACTCAGTTTGAATCCTTCCGGGTGGAACCCATCGACGACAAAATGTTCTTCGTCCCGCTGGGCGACTGGTGCGCAGCGCTCTATATGCCCGGTAAAAAATACAATTTTCAGTTAATAAACGACTCGCTGACCCTGTGGGCTAAAGAGGTGCCCGTGAGCAATCCTCCATTCCGAATCCTGTTTACCCACAAGCCGGCCGGTACCGGCCCTATAACTTACAATACTACCGCGACGCTGATTTTCAGTCGCCCCATTTCCCTCAACAGCATTTCCGTAAACGGTCAGCGCGTCGCAAAATATACCAGTTTCGATGCCACCGGCGCGCGCCGGAAAAAGGCGGGGGCACAATTTGTCATTAACGCGGGTAACGTCCGGAACCTGGACGCCTCGGCCACCTCTTTTACCTTTACCGTGAACAGCAGCGATTGCACCTGTGCTGCGAAAACGGTAACCGCCGCCTCCAATATCAGGGATACCATCACCTGCACACCCCTTCCGTCCAAAAAACTGTCTAAACCGACAGGTCCCGCCCCGGTCCCATATGGACCTTCGGATACTCCCCATCCTTCCAAGTCCAAAATAGCCAATCTGTACATGCAACTCCCCCCCAAATGGGTCAAACAGATCGAAGACCTGTCCATTACCGTAGACGGAAAACCGTATTCCAGTTCTCTGCCACTGGTAGACGGGAAAATCCCCTTTAACCTCGCGGTACGTGATGAGAACTGCAGTATTTGCATCGAAATGCACGGGCAGAATACCGGCAATCCGCTGACCCTGGGCTGCTATACCGGTCCAATTGAACCCAAAATGGAACTGGAGATACTGGATGGCCAGATTGTGCGCAGGAAATAACTGCGTTATGCTGCCACAATGAAATAATTTGTACGGATTGGGTTGAAGAATCCGGCCCTTTTGTCATATTTGTCCGGGAAAGGTTTTCCAACTGCCTTCCCGTGAACCCTCAAAATAGACACAATATGCGAAGTACTACATTCGTACTCCGGGGCGTCGTTGTTCATGCCACCCTTCTTTTCGCTTTCTCCGTCGACGCTCAAACGCCTGATACCGTACAATCTGCCCTTATCGGCTACGGTGAGCAGGACCTTCGCTTCACTACCGGAGCAGTGACGCACCTGGAATCCGGTGATTTCAACCAGGGCCAGGTATTCGACTGGAACCAGCTTTGGCAGGGCCTTGTTCCGGGGTTTATCGCTACCAGACCCGGCAGCAATCCCAACGAACCATACGAAAACCGTATCCACGGCCTGCATACCTTTCTGTCGCGCACCCAACCGCTTTATGTGGTCGACGGCGTGCCCGGCGTGGACCTTTATGCCGTCGATCCGGCCGATATTGTTTCGGTGGATGTTTTGCGCGACGCGGCATCCACAGCCATATACGGAGGCCGTGGCAGCGCAGGCGTGGTTCTGATCAACACCCGGCAGGATGGCGGGGCAGGCGTTCGGGCGACCTACCAGGGCCAGGTAGCCTTTGAATCGGCGGCAAAACGCTACGAGGTGCTCGATGAACCGGCATTTATCGGTTCGGGCGGTCCCGATTTTTCCATCAATTCAACGGTGAATACCGACTGGCAGTCCCAGGTGCTGCAAAGCGGGATCAGCCAGGCACATCACCTGGGGTTGAGCGCCGGTTCGGGCAAGCGCACTATGATGCGTGTCTCGCTGCATTATCGTAACCAGGAAGGCATCCTGCGGGGCACGGGGTTCAAACAGTACAACGGTAACATGCTGCTGTCGCAAAAAATACTGGACGACAGGATCACCCTGAGCGGCGGGATCAGCATGGCCAGCCGCGCGTCGAATGTCGGGTTCCCGGAAGCATACCGTTATGCGGTGATCGCCAACCCGTCGTCGCCGGTCCGCAGCGATGAGTCTGAATTTGCCCCCTTTGGCGGTTATGTTGAAAAAAATCTGTTCGACTATTTTAACCCCGTTGCCATCATCGATCAAAATAAAAACGACGCCCTGACGGTATACACGTTCGGGCACCTCCGGGCAGAAGCGGAACTCCTGTCCGGGCTTAAGGCAGGGCTGATGGTGGCAAGGGAACAGAGCCGACTGGAAACAAGCGAGTATTACAGCAAACAAAGCAAGTTCAGGGGCTTTAGTCGCAACGGCCTCGGCGTATACGGTCAATCCGCCACGGGGCAGGACCTGCTCGAAGCTACCCTGAACTGGCGCGTTCAACTTTCGCGGCTGAATGTTCAATTGCTCGGCGGTTACGGATGGCAGCAGGCGAACAAAGACGGCTACAACATTCAGGCGGGCAACATCATATCCGACGTGCTCGGAAACAACTCTTTCGGCTCCTTTACCGATATTCAGCAAGGCAAGATCAATATTTCCGGTTTCCAGCAGCGCACCAACCTGACCGGCTATTTCGGAAGAGCGCAACTGCAATGGGATGCCACCTATTTTTTATCATTCGGCGCGCGGCGCGACGGCGCATCACAGCTGGGCAAAAATGCAAAATGGGGCACCTTCCCCTTCTTCAGCGCGGGTATCGAGGCATCCCGGCTGCTGAACTGGCAGTTATTCGACCAGTTGAAACTCCGTATCGGGAAAGGTGTTTCGGGCAGCGTCCCGGCAAATGATGTGTTGTCAAAACAGGTTTATAGCCCCGGTACCGATATCTTCTACAACGGCAACTATGTGCCGGGCTACGACCTGACCCAAGTGGCCAACCCGGATCTCGGCTGGGAACGGCACAGCGAGATGTCCTACGGACTTGATTTCGCGCTGCTGAAGAACAGACTGGGCGGTTCGATCGATATGTTCAGCTATACCAGCAGCGACCTGATTGTCAGGGCACAGGTACCTGTTCCTCCCAATGAAGCCAATCAGCAATATCAAAATATCGGAGAACTCAGCGGCAAAGGCGTTGAGATTGCACTCCGGTACGACGCAGTCAAACAGCAGCATTTCACCTGGGAAGTCGGCCTGAATGCCTCCAAAACAACCGTTCGGCTGGAAAATGCCGGCACTTTGGAAGACACCACGCTGGCTGGTTACCCCGGTGCGCCCTGCGGATGCGGCAACTTCTACTACCTGAATTATCCAGGGGCCGAGGTAGGTACTTTCTGGGGACCGGTAACTGACGGATCATTCGATGCCAACGGGGAGTTTGTTTATCAAAACCTCGATAATAACCCGCAAATCGATCCAAACAACTTTAACAGGGACCAAACCAACCTGGGCAGCGGGCAGCCCAAATGGGTGTTTGGCATAAGCCAGCAGATCCGGTGGAAGCGTTTCGACCTGAGTATGTTGTTGCGCGGCGCATCCGGTCACCAGCTCGTGCAGGAAATGAGGCTTTTTTATGAAACCTTTAATCCCACCATGGCCACCTGGAACAATGTGATCACCCGGTATTCCAACCCGGAAAGCAGGAATCTTATCCGCCTCAACAGCAGTTACCTGGAAAAGGGCACCTTCCTGCGCCTGCAAAACATTGCGATAGGCTACAAAGTAGGACTGCCGGCCGGCAGTTGGGTTGAAGGTCTGCATATCCAGGTCGGCGCCCAAAACCTGCTGACTTTTACCAAGTACACCGGGCTCGACCCCGATGTGCGGATATCCGATGGCGGCCCCACAGATAACGGAAGCCGTAATCTCCCGGACAAAGACGTGCTGCAACCCGGTATCGACCGGCGCAACACCTACCCCTTAGCCCGGTTGTTCTGGCTGGGTATCAAGGCAGAATTCTGAAAACCGGCTACTGTCCGAAAATCTGCTGTTCCACGATCTGACACAGGATGTGGCCGATCAGGATGTGCGATTCCTGTATGCGCGGCGTATCGGTCGAGGGTACATTCAGCAGGATGTCGCAGAGGTCTGCCATTTTTCCCCCGGTGGCGCCGGTGAAACCGATGATGGCCATGCCCTTTTCCCGGCCCATACGAATAGCCTTCAGGATATTGGGCGAATTGCCGGAGGTGCTGAAAGCCACCAGTATATCGCCGGGACGCCCCGCTGCTTCCACCATACGCGCGAAAACGTCTTCGTAGCCGTAATCGTTCGCGACAGCCGTCACGAAAGAGGAGTTGACATGCAGGGCCTCGGCGTAAAGCGGCGGCCGGTCGCGATAGAAACGCCCCGATAATTCGGCAGCGATATGTTGCGCATCGGCAGCGCTGCCGCCGTTGCCGCAGAAAAGGACTTTCCCGCCTTCGCGGAAGGTCGTTGTCATGGCCTGTACAGCCTGTGCTGTTTTTGTATGAAAATCCGCGTCATCCAGTATGGCCTGCTTGACAGCGATACTGTCGCGGATGGATTGTAGAATAGTCCCGTTCATGTTTACCGGTTCAGGAATCTTTTAATAATGCCCGCGCTGCCCGCAGCCGGTTGCTCCAGCGTTCCATATCCACCACCATTTCCGCGCGGTTGTCGAGCGGCAAAGTTCCGTGCTTTTTTGCCAAATCCGCATAATGTTGCAGGCATACCCGTGTAATGCTGACAATAAAATGTACACCGGCCATGGCCTGTCGGGCCAGTTGTGTGCGGCCGGAGGCTTTGGAAAAGGTTCTTTTTACCGTTTTCACCTGCGCTTCAAAAATATGTGCAAGGGCCGGTATGTCGTTTTGTTCGGTGTAGAAGGTGGCTATTGTGGCGATACCAGCCTGCCTGTCGTGCCAAAGGTCAAAAATATCATCGCACAGCTGTACGAGGTACCCAAACTGAAAAATAGCCTCCTGCTCGGCCGGAAGCAATGCGTGGTTCATTACCCGCCTGAACAATAACACGGAATAGCCGCCCTTTTCCGCAGTTACCCGAGCCAGTTCTTCCACGTCCGGCTGCGGCGTTCCGCTCTGCCGTCCGGCCGTTTCCACATTGAAAACCCGGTGCATAAAACCCCTGAACGCTTCAAGATCGCCCGGAGGCAGGGCGCTGTAAATATTGTGCAGAAAATGGAGCGCTCGCCCGCTGGGATCGGCAGTTCGACCGTAGGTCTCGGGGTTGTCCTGCCACAGCATACCCGTATCGTCCCTGCCGCGAAAGGTATCCGCCAGATCGTCGAAGTAATAAGCCAGCGCAGCGAGGTTGGTGAAGAGGTGTTTCTCGCGGGCATTGCGGGGACGGCCACGCAGCAGGCCGAATACGGCGCCCAGATAAGTGGTGCCATAAAAATAGTGCTGCAGCCGGCGTTTCTCCTTCGAACTGAATGTATCGGCAGGGGGCAGGTCCAGCACCCGCAAGGCCCGTACCCGGAAATACCACGCAGCCCTGACGAAAGCCAGCGTCAGCCAGACCGCAGCCAGGGAGAGATAGTACCAGTGACGGAGGGTATTCGCCATGTCAGCCGCTTTCAGGTAATTTTCTGACCGCCCGGCAAGGCCCGTATGAAGGTAATGAGGGCAAAGGCCATCAGTGCGATGAGCCCGACAACACAGGGTATGCCCACCGAAGGATGTATTCGCGTCTGGAAATAGCCCACCTGCGACCACCAGTCCATGACCAGGACATGGACGAAATACATGCCGAAACTGGCCGCAGCGAGTGCGCTTTCAATGTCGAGCAGAGGCGCTTTATTCATCGACCATTTTGCCAGCAGAAACCAGCCTGCTGCTGCCATGGCACAGTTCGGGGTGAGATAATCGTAAAAATAAGGGTGAAAAACACCGCCGTAGGCTTTGCTGGCCCACCAGGTGCCGACTGCAGTGATGCCTGCACCTGCCAGGATCAGCAGGACGGCAAGCAGGCGTATCTGTTTTTCAGATATCTTCCAGGGTGCGATGCCCGTTGCGGCAGCCGGGTGCCCGCCGGCAACTTTGTTTCCCAGGTAATAACCCAGTACGAAGTAGCCGCAGTTGTTGGTGAACAGTTCGAAGTAGATGCCGATGCTGATCCCGAAAAACACCCACAGAATCTTGTAGACCCAGGTACCGATGATGCAGGCGCCGAAAAAATACCAGTAATCGCGTTCTGAAGCCGAACGCACCCAGGGACGCAGGATGGGGTATACCATATACAACCCGATGATCAGGTAAATGAACCAGAGGTGGTAATGCACCGGTCGTTCCACGATGCCTCGAATGGCGTCGGCGACCGTGGCCGGAGTGCCCTTGACCAGATGATTATAAACGCTGTACACCAGCATCCAGAACAGCGCTGGAACCACAACCCTTGAAAACCGCCTTTTTAAAAAATATCCCAGTTCGTAGTCCTTTCCAAGCAGCAAAAAACCGCTCAGCATGACAAACAGCGGTACGGCCGGCCGCGCCAGCGAATCCCAGATGTTGCCCGACCACCAGAACAGGGTGTCGTATTGCCGGTTGCCCTCGGCGACCGATCCGGAAGCATGGATGATGATCACGAGCAGGGTGGCTATATTGCGCAGCCGGTCTGCCCACGCCAGGGCATGCCGGGGTTGTTGCCTGGTTTCATGATGTGCTGCAGGGGTTGCGGCCGTCAGTTGTTCGTTCATTTTCATGCAAAGTCCGGCAATTTTATGAAGTCACAAAGCCTCCTTTCAGGTAGAGCCTTGCCTGGCCGCTGATCAGTACCCGTTCGCCGTTCAGGGTGCAGCGCAGGAACCCGCGCCGTTCGGATGCCTGGATGGCCGTAAGCGCCGTTTTCCTCAGGCGACCGGCCCAGTATGGCGTCAGGGTGGTATGCGCAGAACCGGTGACGGGGTCCTCATCGATGCCGAATGCGGGGAAAAAGCAGCGGGAAACGATGTCGGTATCCGAGCCCGGCGCCGTACAGATGAACCCGCGCGCCGGAATGGTTTTCAAGGCCCTTAAATCGGGGTTGAGCGCCAAAATATCCGATTCATTGGAATAGACCAGAAGGTAATCCTCCCGTCCTGCCCACACCTCCTGCGGGGCGATGTGGAAGGCCTGCCGTGCCGCTTCGGGAAGCGTCTCGGGGCGCAGGTGGTCGGTGGGAAAATCGAGCGTAAACCAGTCAGCCTCGCGCTCCACGTGCAACCAGCCGCTCATACTCTGGAATGATAATTTGTCGGAAACGTTGATTTTCAGGCAGTTAAAAACAACATACGCAGTCGCCAGGGTTGCATGGCCGCACAACTGCACTTCAGTCGCCGGGGTAAACCAGCGGATATGGTATTGGTCGGTGCCGGCAAGTGCGACAAAAAAAGCCGTTTCAGCGAGATTATTCTCGCGGGCGATTTTTTGCATGACCGTATCGGGGAGCCAGGTGTCCAGGGGCACTACGGCTGCTGGGTTGCCGCCAAACAGTTCAGCGGTGAAGGCATCGACCTGGAACAATTTGTGCGGATAGTTCATAATTCCGAAGGTATGGTTAAAAATCAATTTCCAGTTCGTCGTGCGCCAGCATAAGGCCTTTGGGCAGCCGGTCGTCCATCTCCGCCATTTTGCCCATGTGGTGGCTGACGTGGGTGAGCCATGCTTTTTCAGGCGCCATTTCCGCTACGAAAGCCACTGCCTCGATCAGGTTCATGTGCATGGAATGTTCGCGGTGGTGCAGGGCGCTGGTGACGAGCCATCGGGTACCCTTGATTTTTTCCTTTTCCGCTGCTTCAACCGTTTTTACGTCGGTCAGGTAGGTAAGGTCGCCGAAGCGAAACCCCAGTATGGGCAGGTGCCCGTGCATGACGCCGATGGGCTGTACCCGCACATTGCCGATGCGCAGAGGCGTGTCTTTTTCAATCGTTACAAGTTCGATACGCGGAATACCGGGGACGGGATTGCTGAACACGTATTCGAAACGCTGGCGCACCTGCTCGGCTACGCGGGGCAGGGCGTACACGGTCATGGCGCGCCCCGTGCGAAAATTAAAAGGCCGGATATCATCGAGCCCGATCACATGGTCGTTGTGCTCATGGGTAAGCAGGATGGCGTCGAGGTGGTGTACCCGGGCGCGCAGCATCTGCTGCCGCAAATCGGGGCCCGAGTCGATCAGAATATTTGTTCCGCCAACCGTCACCAGCACGGACGACCGCAGCCGCTGGTCGCGGAGGTCGGCAGATGTGCAAACCGCACAATCGCACCCGATGACGGGGACGCCCTGTGATGTACCTGTACCGAGGAACGTGAGTTTCAAACTAATTTTCTTTTTTCCACTTCTGGATCAGTTCGCGGGATGGCTCTGACAGGTTTCCGGGGTCGTATTCAAGACTGTTCAGAATTTCCAGCAGGCTGTTGATGCGGGCTTCGGTATCGAAAAACTTGTTTATCACGGCGATACGGCGGCTTTCCACGATACAATAGCCGCTGTGGAAGGTGCCTTTTTCATACCGAATGGTGTAGTCCAGTTCTCTGAACAACTCTTCCAGTTTTTTCAGCGTTGTCTGGGTATAGCGCATATTCGAATTTTGACCTTTGACATCTAAGTTTTTCCACTCGACACATTCCCATATCTTCGCCGCAAGCCGCGCAAAAGTATCCAAAATCTCCCACTATGCGAATCAACACCATTACTGCATTTTTACTGCTCTTCTCCGGCCTGCTGCCCTTCGGCAGCGCCGCACAACAACGTTTCAAAGCCGGCATTATCGCCGGCGTGACCGCTTCACAGATCGATGGCGACGCCTCGGCAGGCTACAACAAAGTAGGCCTTCAGGCCGGATTGCGGGGCGTGACGGTCCTGAAAGAAAAACAGGAAGTCAGCGTGGAAATCCTGTACACCCAACGCGGATGCCGCAACGAGGCCAAAACACCGCCGTTTTTCAAAACCACGCTCAACTACATCGAGGTGCCGGTACAATGGCACTACAATGACTGGCTGGTCGATCAGGCCGACGATGCCGACAATTACTATCGCGTGCAGATCGGCGCCGGCCTGGCGTTCGCCCGGCTGCTGGGGTACAAGGACGATTCCGACGGTTCTATTGCCGGTATCACACCTGCATTGCCCGACCTCAACCGCAACAGTTTCAGTTTTCTGATCAGCGCCACCCTGTTTGCCAACAAACACCTGGGCTTCAACTTTCGCTACAACCGGGCATTGAACAAACTCTACAAACCGGGCAAACCGGGCACCAACTACGCGTATTCGCTCAACGAACATTTTTTGTCTTTCCAGGCACTCGTTATGTTCTGAAACCGATCCGGCGCAACCCTGACCCGTCTTTTGTCCACTTTTCCCTATCCCTATGCGAGCAGCCGTCATCGACCTCGGAACAAATACCTTTCACCTGCTGATTGCCGAGCATACGCCATCTTCCGGCACATGGCGGGTGGTGGTCAAGCACAAGCGGTACGTAAAACTCGCGGAAGAAGGCATCCATCATATCGGAGAGGCGGCGTTCAGTCGGGGAATCGAGGCGCTAAAGGCGTTCAAAGTACAAATTGAAGCCGCACAGGTCGACCTGGCCCACCTGAAGGCGTTCGGAACGGCAGCGCTGCGCACGGCAGACAATGCCCCGGATTTTCTGGAAAAAACAGCAGAAATACTCGGTGTTCAGCCGGAGTCCATTTCGGGGTGGCGGGAAGCGGAACTGATCTACAAGGGGGTACGGCAGGCCGTCCCCTTTCCCGAGAGTCGCGTGCTCATCATGGACATCGGGGGCGGAAGCGTCGAGTTTATCATCGCCGACCGCAACCGGGTGTTCTGGCAGGAAAGTTTTCCGGTGGGCGTAGCGGTGCTTTGGCAGCGCTTTCACCGCCACGACCCGATTACGACCGAGGAAGTAAGTGCGCTGGAGCAATACCTCGAAACGGCGCTCGCCAGGCTCTGGCAGGCGCTCGAGACCTATCCCTGCCCTGCCCTTATCGGCGCATCCGGCACTTTCGACGTGATCGACCAGTTCCTGCTCGACCCTGCCGATAAACCCGAGTTGTACGGCCATATTCCGGTGGGCGACTTTTACCCTCTGTACGAACGCCTTGTACGAAGCACCCTTGCAGAGCGCCTGGCCATGCCCGGCCTGCCCGATGAACGGATTGAAATGGTCGTGGTGGCCGTCGTACTGATCCGGTATGTGCTGCAAAAAGCCGCGACCGTCGACATTTTCACCTCCGTTTACGCCATGAAGGAAGGCATGTTGGAAGATATGGTTTCCGGCGCCTAGGATAAAAAATATATATCCTTCCTTTGATTTGAAAACTTTTTCCGTTTTTAGAGCCAGAAATGAACGATCGCACACGAAACGAAAAGCAATAACATGAGCAGACCCGTTACCTTCCTCTGTGTTTCCAGTTACTTCAAGGGCAACGATTTTCTTCGCGGCGCTAAAGAAGCCGGCGCCAAAGTGTATTTCCTGACATCCAAAAAACTCGAAGACAAGCCCTGGGCCAGGGAAGCCATCGACGAAATATTTTATGTGCAGCAGGGCCCTGAAAATGAATGGCATATGCCCGATGTCATCGGCGGTCTTGCCTGGCTCATGCGCTCGCACAAAATCGACCGTTTCGTGGCGCTCGACGACTTCGACGTAGAGAAGGGCGCCGAAATGCGGGAGCATTTCCGTATGCCCGGCATGGGCCAGACGACAGCGCGGCATTTCCGCGACAAACTCGCCATGCGGATGAAGGCTGCCGATTCCGGCATCCGGGTGCCGGCGTTTTCAGCGCTGTTTAACGACGATGACATCAACCATTTCGCGGCAACCGTGCCCGCACCGTGGATCGTCAAACCGCGCGGACAGGCTTCGGCGACGGGCATGAAAAAGGTGTACCATGCCGACGAACTTTGGGAGCACCTGAACACACTGGGCGGGGAGCGGCATAATTTCCTGGTCGAGCAGTTCAAGCCCGGCGATGTGTACCACGTGGATGCACTCAGCGAAGGCGGCAAGGTCATTTTCGCACGCGCGTCGCAATACCTGGCCACACCCTTCGAGGTGGCACACGGCGGCGGTATCTTCCGCAGCGCTACCGTGCCCTTCGGATCGGCCGATGAAAAGGCGCTGCTCGCCAGCACCAGCGACGTGATGACGGCATTCGGCATGCAGCACAGCGCCAGTCATACGGAATTTATCAAATGCCACGACGACGGCCAGTTTTATTTTCTGGAGACCTCCTCCCGCGTCGGCGGTGCACACATTGCGGAAATGGTGGAGGCTTCCTCCAACGTCAATATGTGGCGCGAATGGGCAAAACTGGAGGTGGCCGTGGCCAGGGGCGAGAAATACCAGTTGCCCAAAGTGCGAAAAGATTATGCAGGCATCATCGTGTCGCTCACGCGGCAGGAATGGCCCGACGACAGCCAGTTTAACGATCCGGAAATTGCGTGGCGCATGACCGGAATGGATCATCATATCGGCCTTATCGTACAATCTCCGAAACGCGAACGCGTTATTGAATTGTTGGACGATTATGCCCTGCGAATCCAGCGCGACTACCACGCCAGCGCACCTGCACCCACTAAACCTTCCAATTAAACTGGCGTTGAAATTGCTGTAATATTTTGGCCGACATGGCCAGGTTTAATCCATCCTAAACGTCTTGGTATATGATCTACCTTCGGTTTCTCCATGGGCTTTTTATAGCCTGTATGCTGCTTTGTACGCACCCCGCCTCTGCCCGCGACGACTCCGGTCGCCTCTCCGAAACGCATTGGCAATATACCTACACCCTGCAACTGGAAACAAACAGCCTGGTGCAACAGGCCGGCGACCAATGGCAGCATTTTCTCTATTTCCGTTTTGATTCGGTGTGCCGGCAACAACTGAACGGCAAAGTCACGGAATCGGACTGGTGGCTCGACAGCCAGGAACTGCACTTTGCGTTCCGGCAACAAAGATTGTTCTCCCTGAGCCGCCTGAACGATTATTCGCTTGAACTGACCTACGTGTCAAAAGACGGGAAAAGCACCTACGTGCACCATTTTGCGCGTATCCAAAGGGAAAACTCCCCGCTTGGACAAGAGACTAACACCCTGCCGGTGGTACTGGTGCAAACCATTCCGCTGCCTCAGGCCGATCCGGAGGTGACCGCCCAGGCCATCACCCTTCCGGCGCCGGGAACAGAACCGGCCAGCGTGGAACTGGTCGGCGGCGGATACTACGGCGGCATCAATCCCGTGCAGCAGGATTTCATCACCATCAGCGGCGAGGGCCGGCTCATCCACCAGTTTGAAAGTATGCAGGGCAAGCGCCTCACCCAAAAAACAGATATTCCAAAGGAGGAACTGGACCGGTTCATCGAATGGGCCACCAAGGAGCAACGTTTCATGGAAATGGAATCGTCGTACGACTGTAAAACGCCCGAGTGCGAAAAAAGGAAGACGGTGAAGCCCACGCCCGTGCCGCTTCGGTTGAGCATATCTACCGGCGAAGTGCGCAAGATGGTTACGGTAAGTATCTGGGGACTCGATAAAAACGGCAGGCGATACGTCAGTTATCCGCCGGAACTGGATCGCATTATCGACGCGGTACAGCGCCTGGCCAGCCGGAATTCGGCGATGAAATAGTGGCCCGTTCTTGTTTGACAGGATTGTCAGGGTTTTCCGGCAATATTGCGCTATCGGGTTTATCCTGCAAGACACATTTATTGAAACCTGTAGATCCTGTCGCAGAACATCACAATAGCATGTCAGCCAGCAGCACTGCCGCCGCGCCTGCCACATAGCCCCTGTACAAATCGGCGGGGACGTGCGCGCCGAGCGCCAGGCGTGCGGTGCCGATGAGACCGGCGAAGACAATGACCACGGCCAGCACGGCCAGCAGGCTCATTTGCAGGACGTTGCCGAAGCAGGGTATTTCCAAGCCGTAATACGCCCACTCAGGCCGCTTGAGCGCGAGTAAAATCATGGTCGCAAAACCGCCCATACCCACCGCATGTGCGCTAATCTTGGTAAAGATATTGATGAAAAAGGCCAGAAACAGGCCGATTGTCGCACCCAGCACACATACCTGAAACAAGTCGGGCACCTGTCCCACCGACGCGAGATTTTTATACAGCCACAGGTAAAAAACACCGGTGGCGATATAGGGACCGATGCGTTCCTGCTTGTCGCTCATCTGCAGGCTGGTGATAAATCCCAGGGGCTTCATGAGCAGCACTGCGAGAGCGGGCAACAAAAAACTCGTGATAAATACGGATAACAAGAGCAATATAGAACGCCTGTCGCCAATACCGGTGCCCCCGAACTGCTGGGGGGTGACGGTGGCCAGGATCAGCAGCATATAGGTCAGGACCAGCATGGGGTGCCCGATTACAGACAGGAAATTGGCAAGTGTTCTGTTCATATCAGCGCACTTTAAAGGTTTTATGCAACCTGTCGAGCGTGCGTTTGTCCTCGCGCTCCTTGATCGTCTCGCGTTTATCAAACATCTTTTTGCCCCTTGCCAGTTCGATGGTCAGTTTGGCGAGGCCGCGGTCACTGATGAATATCTTGAAAGGAATAATGGTGGAGCCCTTTTCACGGATGCCCCGTTCGAGTTTGCGAAGTTCAGGCCTGCGCAGCAACAGTTTCCGGGTGCGGCGCGGCAGGTGGTTGCTATCGGTACCGTATTCATATTCAGCGATATACAGGTTACGCACCCATAGTTCGCCGTTCTCAAATACACAATACGCGTCGTTCAGGTTGGCATTGCCATTGCGGATACTTTTGATTTCCGAACCTGTCAACATAATGCCGGCGTCGAACTCCTGCACGAAATAGTATTCGTAAGCCGCCTTGCGGTTCACGATCTCGATCTTCTGTTTTTTCTTCTCTTTGGCCATGATTAAAAAGCGGACAAATGTAAGGTGAATTGTTGAAAATGCCGGAGAAGGTCCGGGCAGTCCGGCAGCGCCGATTTCTTCGCCTTCACCAATACCCTCAAATCCCGAAATCCCCTATCTTGGTTCCCCAAAAACAGTAATATGAAAATCGTTAACTGGGTCATGGCCCTCGTATTCGCTCTTTTCGCAGCCGTGCAATACAACGACCCCGACCCCATTCAATGGATTGTGCTGTATGGCGGCGTAGCCGTACACTTTGCCATGGCCGCTTTGGGACGGATGTATCGCCCCGCCGTGTGGATATGGCTGGCGGCGGCCGTCATCTGGGCCGCCACCCTTTTCCCCGCGTTTCTGGATTGGATAAACATGGGCGAACCTTCGATTGTCGAATCCATGAAGGCGGAAAAGCCTTGGGTGGAACTCACCAGGGAATTTCTGGGTCTGGTGATCGCGGCGGCAGGTTGCGTTTTTTTGCTTCGAAAGCGCAGCAGCAACTCCTGACGATATGAACAAACCTTGTCCCAAAACCATTTTGCCGGCCTGTTGTCAGCACCGGAATACCGGTGATCGGATGCTTTTAAAGCCCTATCTTCACCGCTATGCACCTTAAGAAGAAAACGCAGCCGAAGGAAAAGCCAAAACTACACCCGCGCAACAGGCACCGGGAGCGTTATGACCTGAAATTACTGGTAACGGCCTGCCCTGAACTGGCGCCATTCGTTACCCTGAATGTACACGGCGGAGAGACCATCGATTTTGCAAACCCCGAGGCGGTAAATTTGCTGAACAAAGCCCTGCTGATACAGCATTACGATATGTCGTACTGGGATATCCCGCCGGGCTACCTGTGCCCGCCCATTCCCGGTCGGGCAGACTACCTGCACAACACAGCCGATTTGCTGGGCTCCTATAATTTTGGAAATATACCAACCGGGAAAAACATCACCTGCCTCGACGTCGGCGTCGGCGCCAATTGTATTTATCCGGTAATCGGAACCCGGGAATATGGCTGGCGCTTCATTGGTACCGATATCGACCCGGTTTCGGTGGCATCCGCCAACAAGATCATTGAAGCCAATGCGCGGCTGACCGGCATGGTGGAATGTCGCATGCAAACGAACCCCGCCGATCTTTTTTACGGCATCATTCAGAAGGATGAATACATCGACCTCACCATTTGCAACCCGCCCTTCCACGCCTCGATGGAGGCGGCAACTGCAGGCACCCTGCGCAAACTGAACAACCTGAACGAAAAGAAGATCAAAGAACCCGTCCTGAACTTTGGCGGGCAGAACGGTGAATTGTGGTGTGAGGGCGGCGAAGCCCAATTCGTCGGCAATATGATCCGCCAAAGCCGGCAGTTTGCTACCTCCGTTTTCTGGTTTTCTACCCTGGTTTCAAAACAATCCCACCTCAAAGGCGCCTACGACGCGCTGGCAAAGGCCGCCGCCGTTACCATAAAAACGATCCCCATGGGGCAAGGCAACAAAACAAGCCGCATTTTGGCCTGGACTTTCCTGACAAAGGAACAACAGAAAGCCTGGCGGGATTTGCGTTGGAAAGGGAGCGCCGGTAAATAAGTGCGTGAACTACGCCGCCTACCACAGCACCCGAATCAGGACAAGGATCAGCCCCAGGATGAAAATGGTGGTGAATATCTGTTTGTTGTATTTGGCCAGCCATAGCGGCAGGTAAATATCAAAATTCTCCTTGTCGGAGTCCGAATACTTTCTGGCCCAAAGGGTAAGCGGGCAGAACATTCTGAACAGCAGCAGCACGATGCCCTCCAGGAATATCAGGATAATGGAAATCCAGGTCAGCGCGTTTACGTCGTCGGCAATGCCGCAATACACGACATAGAAAATGACCGCAACAAAAAAGGCCCATACCAGGGTATGGACAATCTTGATGGCGCGCAGTTTAGCGGTATCGTTCATGTGTAAATTCAAGGCTGGCCGTATCCAGTTAATTTGACGCAAATTACGCGATCGACCTGAAATATACACCCTGCACATGCCTGCCATTTCCTGGTAACCATGCTTCAGGGAGAAAACCAAATTTCAGATTTTCATGCAACTCGCCGCAATCACCTTAAGCCCGTCATCGAACTTTTTCCAAACCCTGATATACTTAAACCTGCCTTCGATCGGGTGACCCAGCATTTTCCCTTTGGTATCATAATAGATGGTCGCAACAGCCGTGTCGCCAATGATGCGGATATCTTCCATAGTAGCGGTTAACTGGTCGACAACCATTTCGCCCGCTTTGTGCGAAGCCAGGTCCATGGCCTTGGTAATGGTCTTTCCGTCGGGAGCCAGACAGAGCAAGTCGTCGTGGATAGTTGCATCCAGAAATGGAATATTGCTGCTTCGGATGCCGTCAATCAGCAGCATCTCCATTTGTTCTATATCTGTTTTCTGCAGTGTCATATTGTATTTGATGGTTTATTCATAGAATGCGATCTCACACCAGGGCATGGCCTTGCCCAGCGCGGCGACGACTTCCTTTGTCAGGTTTGAATCATCCCAGTGCTCTTTCAAGACCAGTTTCTTTAGACAACCAATATTGAAATAATCAGGTGCGCCCAAATGTATCGGGGTGCACTTGAATATCCAAATCACCCTGCGCATCCTTTTGACCCGGTCCGGTTGTGCAACCCGTCTTGGGCGTCTGCCGACTGGCGCCCAAGCCCGAAAACAGCACGGTTGAACCGCATAAGCCCAAAAGTGTCATTTGTCCGCCAAATACCATTTTGGGTTAAAGTTCTTTTAACAGGTCCCTGCATGGGCAGCGAACGCCGAAAACATTGTTTCTTTGCAAACCAAATTGTGATTTCCGACATTTATAGTCCTATGTATAAAGTCTTTCGCCCACTCCTGCCTGCAGCCTTTCTGCTGCTTTTGGTCAACACTGCCATCGGCCAGAACCCCGTGAAATGGTCGTTCACCACCAAAGATGCCGGCAACTGCCAGGTTGACCTGATCCTGACCGGCGCCATCGACGACGGGTGGTACTCCTACTCGCAATTCCTGGAAAGCGACGAGGGACCGGTAGCGACACAACTCACTTTTGATCAGAAAGCACATTTCAAACTGCTCGGAAAGGCAAAAGAAAGCGGCGATATCATCAAGGTGCACGACAAGGTGTTCGACATGGAACTCACCAAGTTCAAGCACAGGGCTGTGTTCACACAGCGCGTAGAGGTCAGTGATCCGTCGCAACCGATCGAGGGCTATATCACGTACATGACCTGCAACGATGAAATGTGTCTCCCGCCCCGGGATGTGGATTTCAAGTTCACCATAGGCGCCCTGAGCAATTGCGGCACCGCTCCGGTAAAAGGCGACGCCCCGAAGAATGAAACGCCCACCCCCGATTCGGGCGGCGACCAGGGCGCAGTAACACCGGATGCGCCGGAAACACAAATTGCGGTGGAGAATACCGCACCGCAATCTGTGGATGGGTTGGTCGCACCCGACGACCCGAATTTCAAGGGTTTTTTCATTTCCAAACGCTCGGAAATTAACGCGGCCAAATTTGTCGGCGCATGCGGCGACATGTCGGGCAGCAGCAGCGATGGCGCGTCGCTGGTGTCGCTGTTCCTGTTCTGTTTTCTCGGCGGACTCATCGCCTTGCTCACACCCTGTGTGTTCCCGATGATCCCGATGACGGTCAGTTTCTTCGTAAAACGCTCGAAAGACCGCAAAACAGGCCTGCGCAATGCCTTTATCTATGCCGCCAGTATCGTGCTGATCTTTCTGGCGCTGGGCACGGCCGTTACGGCTGCTCTGGGCCCTACCGCCCTCAACGACATGAGCACCAACAAGTACTTCAACTTGTCGGTATTCGTGCTGCTGGTGGTATTCGCCTTTTCCTTTTTCGGCTTTTACGAGATCACCCTGCCTTCTTCATGGGTGAACAAGAGCGATAAAATGGCCGACAAGGGCGGACTGGTCGGCACCTTCTTCATGGCATTTACGCTGGTACTGGTGTCGTTTTCCTGCACAGGTCCTATCGTGGGCACACTGCTGGTAGAAGCGGCGCGCTCCAACGCAGGCGCGGCGCTGCTGGGCTTTATTCCGGAGAAACCAGCGATCGGCATGCTCGGCTTCGGTCTGGGTCTGGCGCTTCCCTTTGGCCTGTTTGCCATGTTCCCCGGCTGGCTCAACTCGCTGCCCAAATCGGGCGGCTGGATGGACAACCTGAAGATCACGCTCGGTCTCGTGGAACTGGCACTGGCCTTCAAGTTCCTGAGCACTGCCGATATGGTAGAGCAATGGGGTATTCTGCGTTTCGAGACCTTCCTGGCGCTGTGGTGCCTGTTTGGACTGGCGTTGGCGCTGTACCAGTTCGGCATCATTCCCTGGAAAGGGAACAAGGGGCGCCCGGGCATCGGTCGCCTGGCACTGGGTCTCGGTTCGCTGGTTTTTGCCGTATATGTCGGCTGGGGCCTGGTGAACTACCAGTCGCTGTCGCTGCTGAGCGGTCTGGCGCCACCGGTACATTACAGTTACAAATACGCCGGCGAAAAACACAAACACGAGGGCCCCGGCTGCCCGCACGATCTCGATTGCTATCACGATTTCGACGAGGCGCTTGCCGAAGCAAAGCGCCAGAACAAGCCGCTTTTTGTGGACTTTACGGGTCACGGTTGTGTGAATTGCCGCAAAATGGAGGAAAATGTGTGGCCCTTGCCGGGCATTATCGATCACCTGCGCAACAACTACGTGGTGGTGTCGCTCTATGTGGATGAAAAGGTGCGTCTCTTCCCCGATAACTCTTTCGCCTACCTGCTCGACCCCAAAACGGGGGAAAAACTGCGCACCATCGGAAGCAAGTGGAGCGCTTTCCAGGTCAACAACTTTGACGTAAGCGCCCAGCCCTACTACGTGCTCATGCACAACGACGGCAAAACGCTGCTGAACAAACCCACCGACTATCCCAACGGCCACGATCCCGCCGTCTACAAAGCATTCCTCGACTGCGGTTACGACGCTTTTCAACGCCTGAAAAACGGTCAGGACAAGGAATTGATCGGAGCGAAGTGATTCGGCCGACTCGGCAGAACAATGAAGGGATTTGGGGATTAAAAAAGGCCTGTGATTGCACGTGCAATCACAGGCCTTTTTTAATCCCCAAATCCCTCTAAACCCTACTTAACCTTAATCACCGGTTTCAACTTATAGCCTCCGTTGCCGGTTTGTAAAACCGACTGCTCGGCGTCAAAATCCAGTACCAGGGTATTGATATCGAGATTGAGGTGTTTGTTCACCTTGACTTTCAACCCCGATTCCTGGGCGCTGGGGGTGTCCATGTCGTACAGCACGCTATCGACCATGACAGAGTTATTGTCGCCGAGAATAAAGCGCACTTCCTTAAGGGTATCGGTAGACATAGTGCCGGTTGCCAGCAGGGTATCCACGCCATTCTGAAAATCAAGCAGATTATATACACCGGCATTCGTGGCCAGGGTGATCCACTGGCCGGTGTCATT